>CAZRDH010000080.1:0-10678 GCA_964598805.1 uncultured Desulfurococcaceae archaeon
TTATGTAAACACTCCTTAATCATCAGCCTTGCTATGGTCTCGTAGACCATCGAGCGAAAACCTTTTAAGATACTGAATAACTTGGCAAGGAGGTTCTTGCCAAGAAGAACTTGGTTAGGCATGCGCTAGAGTTAATCGATGTGATTACTCTTTCGGGGTCTTTGGTGGTGGTTGAAGAATCCGGTAAATGGGATTGAAGGGGGTGAGTGGGTTTGTTGGGATGGTTAGCTGATTGCCGTGTTGTGCTAGGGGCTTTGTTTATGGCCTTGGTTTCCGCGCTTGCTCTTTCTCTTGGGTTATCGCTGTGCTAGCCGTGGTTTAGCGGTAACACGGTGTTTTCGTGGTTGCGGTAACACCTGGTTTCCTTGGGTGCGGTGTTACCGTCTATTCTCTACTGTTTTAGGGGTTGGTTAGTTACTTGCTCGATCCTTGCTTTTCGTCCTCGCTGCTTTACCTCTGGGCTCATTGTTTTTGCTTGGGTGATTGGCTTGGGTAGGGTGCTTCGTAGTCTCGATGATTTTAGGGCTCTCGTTCTAGGTGCTTCGATCTATGGTTGTGGTGGGGGTGGTGACCCCGTTAAGGGGCTTGCTATGCTTAAGGAGGTTTTCGTTGATCGTGGTAGGGACCTCGAGGTTCTCGATGTTGAGGATGTTGGTGGTGGGTTCGTGGCTTCGGTTTACGAGGTTGGTACGGTTGCTCCGAGCGCTAGGCTTAGGAAGGTTGCGAGGGTTTCGAATACGGTTGGTAGGGCCTTAGAGCTGTTTAAGCGGTTGGGCTTGGCTATCTCGGCTTTCTGCCCCGTTGAGCTAGGTGGTGGTAATACGGCTGTTGCTCTCTACGCTGCTGGGCTAGCGGGGATACCCGTCGTCGATGGCGATAGGGTTGGTAGGGCCGCGCCCGAAATCCATCAGGATGCGGCGGTGTTGATGGGCGTTAGCCTAGCTCCAGCCGCAGCCGTTACGCCGACGGGTAACGAGGTTCTCATCCTGGGGTACGCGGATGTCGATGACTACGAGGCTGTGCTTAGGCACCTATCGGTTCTAGCCGGTACGCACGTAACCGTAGTCGACGCCCCCATGAGCCCCGGGGAAGCGGCTAGGGTACTGATTCGAGGCTCGTTAACGAAGTGCTTAGAGCTCGGCGAGAGGATCCTCGAGGCTAGGAGGAGGGGGCTATTCGTCCCTAGGGTCGTAGCCGAGGAGATGGGTGGCTGGATAGTTTTCCACGGCGTTGTTAGGGAGTGGAGCTGGAGAGACGAAGGTGGGTTCCTCGTAGGCACCCTACTAATCGAGGGCGTTGGCGAGTATAGGGGTAGGACCCTAAGGTCCTTCGTGAAGAACGAGCACATAGCCGTTTGGATCGATGGAGAGCCCCTAGTGCTACCCCCAGACATATTCACGTTGGTTAGAAGCGATGGGGAGCCCGTACTGAATAACTCGATTGAGCCCGGAGTCGAGGTTTGGGGCGTAGCGGCTCCAGCGCCAAGCGTTTGGAGGAGCGAGAAGGGGCTAGAACTCTTCGGCCCCAAGCGCTTCGGCATACCCCACGACTACACGCCCGTAGAGAAGCTCGTAGCCGCGCACACCCAGCCATAGGGACCGAGCTCCCCCTCCATACCAACCTCTTCGCGCTGAACGCACGCCCGTTACTAAGTGTATAACCCCACTAAGGAAAGCGCGTATAGGGGAGCCGATGAAGAGGCTCCTCTACGTCGCTACGCTAACCACCGTAGCCGTACTCGTAGCCCTAATCGCTACGGCTAGCCTCGGGGTTAAGCCCTTAGAGAGCTCGGGGCTAGCCCAGGTCTACGCCCTTAGCTCGGTACCCAGCGGATTGGTTAAGGCTGTTAGCGAATCGCAGTACACCTTCGTTAGCTGGGTCGACACGGGGATCAAAACCGACGTGAAGAGGGTTGCCGACGTAGCTAAGCGCGGTGGGTGGAGCGTCGTCGAGCTGGAGAAGGACTTCGTCGTGCTAGAGAAGGGGTTCTACACCCTACCCAACCTAATGCCCAAGGTGAGCGGGAGCCCGAGGATAAACGTTGAGTGTAAGGTGTTCGCTAACGGCACAATCCTTTGCTACGCACTCCTAGACTCGAAGACCCTAGGGCTCGCGATATACCTAGACACCGAGTCTAGAGCCGCGTACATAGTCACGGACTACGCGGTTAAGACCCTGCTAACGCTCCTCGGCCCTAGCTACGCGAAGTTCGCTAGCTCCGTAAGGAGCGGTATCGCCGGTAGGAGCGACGTTAAGTACCTAGTAGCCGTGTGGACCGACTACACGTGGAGGCACTACGTCGCTGGATACGTAGAGTTCTCGAAGAGCGTATCCATCGTCGCTAGCGGCTACCTAGTAGCCGTTAGGTCGTGGTGGAGTAGCGACCGCGCCTACCTGTACATCGATGGGCGCTACGTAGGCGTAGCCTCGCCGCAGTTCTACTATAGGGGAGATCACTACGGCTACTCGCTAGGGTCGATAAGCCCCAAGACCTTAGAGCCGGGGGTGAGGCACGGAATCGTTGCGTACGCGAGGTACTACTACGCCTTCGCGCTAATAGTCGTGTTGCTTAGAGGTTAGCGATAGCCATGGTCAAGTGGTTCGTGGCCGCGTGGGTGCTAGCTACCCTACTCCTAGGCTCCCTCCTAATAACCGTAGCCCATACCTCGAAGCCCGTAGTGAGGGTCGAGGGCCTCTACGCGCTATCGATGCCGCTTTCGAAGCCTAGCTCTAAGCCCTTAGCGGTATACGAATCCACGCTCTACTCCGAAGCGCGAAAGCTCTACGCCCCTACCCCGAGCGCGAAACCCATAGCGTCCTCCACCCTGCTAACCCTAGCGAAGAAGCTGTGGAGAAGCCCTAGGGTAGGCACCGTATTCGCGACGAGCTTGCAGAGCTACTTAGCGAGGCTGTGGGGCTTCAAAGCCGTTTCCTCGACTACCTCCTCAACGCTGTACACCTACGTTAAGCCCCTCAAGGCGTTTAACCCGCTTAGCCTCGAGATAGCCGTCTCCCCCAGCGACATGGTCGTGAATAACAGCGTTTTCGCGGGGTTCGAGTGGTACAACGTTAGCGTCGAGGCTAAGGACTTGCTTGCGGGGGCTAAGGGAATCGAGGTTATGAGCGTTAGCTTCGCCGTGAACAACGCTACGGTGAGCACAGTGGTTTGCCGAAGGTCTTCGTGTAGCTACAGCGGCTCCCTAACCCTACGAGCGTATACCCACGCTATAGAGCTAGGGCGAGAGGCTCTAATCGAGGTATCGTTTCCGTGGAGCCTAGGCGGAAACCTATCGGTATGCGCATCCGCTGTCGATTCCCTCGGGGTTAAGGCGGTTAAGTGCCTAAGCCTACGCTTAGTGAACGAGACTAGCCTAAGCCTCGAGGTTAAGGGCCGCGAGTTCGAGCCCGGTCAAAAGGCGTTGGTCGTTGTTAGGGCTCGGTATAGGGGCACGAACGTCCCGGTAGCTAACGATAGCATAGTGCTGGAGGTGCTGAACGAGAAGGGCTTAACCGTGCTCAAGAAGAGGCTGGGTGCTACGAACTCTAGGGGCGTTCTAGAGGCGTACGTAGAGGTGCCTAAGGAGCCGGGGGTCTACTACCTAAGGGCTGTGGATGAGCACGGGGGTTCGGCTAGCGCTAGGATAGAGGTTAAGGCTCCGTACGCGAGGATATCATCGATACAGGTTTCGGGGCCCGGGTTTAGGAATGGCGTTGTGGTGCCGGGCTCGACGATATACCTAAGGATCTCGATCGAGTATAGCGATCGCAGCGTACTCCGCTACGCAAGGATCGTGATTAGGTCTAGCCCGCTCCTAGACGTAACCTACTTCTTCACCAACGGGACCGTGGTTAAGAGGGTCGAGGTCGTTAAGCTGCTATCCATAGCCTTCAGCCCGACGAGCTCGAGTACGGGCGTGCTAACGCTAAAGCTCTTCGTGCCCAAGAGCGTTAGCGGAACCCACGACGTTATCGCGTACCTGGGGACTTCCGTAGGGACGAGCAGCGCCGTTAGGAAGCTAACCTTCGGGAGCCCACTAGCCTTATCAACGTCGAGTACGGTCTCGAGGGCTCCAGCGGGTGGGGCTAGGGTGATGGGAGGCCTAGCCTCCACCATGATCATAGCGATAGCGGCGCTCGTAGCCCTGATAGGGGCTTCGGCAACGCTAATAGCGCTCTACGTAATCGAGAAGCGTAGGCGCGGAAGCTCTTAGCGCTTAGCGAACTCCCTGATTAGCACCTCCATAACCTTAGGCACGTCGTCTAGGCTCGCGCTCATCACCGCCCTAAAGCTCTCGCTACTCATTAGCCACGCGCACGCGGGGGGCTCTAGGTCTACGAACGCGAATGGCGTTAGCAACTTGATGGCGTTGGCTATGGACGTAACGCTAGCCCCCTCCCTACAATCCTCGCTACTTAGCTGCGATGCGCAGAACCTCGCGTAGGCCTCGAGGTACCTCACCAAGCCACGCGAAGCCATGGCTCTATGGACTTGAACGTCCTTGATGGCTGCGGACACTACGTATGCCAAAACGTAGATCTCCTCCATCGATAGCCACTGGCTAGCGAACTCGATGAGGCTCGGGGGTAGGTACACGAGGTAGCTCGTTGGGGACCCGTGGAGAACGGAGTGAATCGCTTCGTGAGCAACTAGAGCCTCTACAAAGTCCTTAGGCAGGTCCTTAACGTCCTCCTGAGAAACGTGGATGCGTGGGTAGCCCCTCCACGCTTCGTGAAGGGTCTTGAAGTCCCCCACTACGAGGACTCCTAGCTCTGCTGCCTCGCTCTCGAGGAACCTCAGCTTCTCTTCGCGAGTAGCGTAGAGGATTAGCTCGGTAAAGACCTCGGCGTCGAGGCTGCAGTAAACGTTCTCGAGCGTTTCGATGCATAGAGCCTTCAGATCCTCATCGACTTCGCCAAGCTCGTGGACCGCTATGGAGCTCCTACACGCCCGAACTATCAACCCTCTCAAGCCTCAGGTTTTGCCGCGTTTCATCACGTATCAGATCCGACCTCCACTCATCACCTACCGCAGCGAATAACTACGAAACCGAGCCTTTCAAGGTTCTTCGCGGCTTCCTCAGCGCTTGCGCCGTGCAGCGCCTTAACGACCTCTATCAGTAGCTTCGCTACGCTACTCTCCGAAACATCGAATTTGGGGTAGGCAACGAGAGCGCAACCCTTCTCCGCTAGAGCCTTAGCGAAATCCCCTATCCTGCCCATGGGGCACGTGAGGAGCACCACTATCTTCCCATCGAGGCTGCTCATGAAGGGGATCATCCTCGAGGTTACGGCTAGCCTAACCTCGCTCGAGCCAAAGCTCTCGCCGCGCACCACACCCTCCAAGAGGATGTACAGGGGGTACTCTAGGAACGCTAGCGCCGATGCGGGCTCCGAAGTCTCTAGAGCGAAGCTTCCGCGGGGTAGCGATAGGGTGCTCACGAGCTTTAGCCCGTGGCTAACGATTACGATAGCCCTCGACCCGCACTTACCCATGCTCAGGAACGTCGGGATGGTGAACCCGTTAACCACCTTAGCGTACCGCAGCCCGACCCCCTTAACGAGCCCCGTAGCATCGAAGACCACGATGCTCGCCGAGGAGCACGGAGGAGTGTATACGTAGGGTAGCAGCAGGTCGTATGCGCAGCCACCAGCGATAATCAGTATCACAGCTAGGGGCGCTAAGAGCATTAGCAACCTCGCGCGCATCGAGTAGCGCATACAGCGCGCTCACCGCATATAGCTGTGCTGTGAGAACGGTATCTCTGGTGATGAGCCACCTATTGGCTGAGCTAAGTGATGAATCCCGGGACTCCCTGACTAAGAGTTCCGCCCGCATCTAGGCTAAGCGGGGGCAGTAACCAGCGGTACGACGAGCTTTAATCCCTTAGGCCCCCCGACGCGGTCTTGGGTACGGTGCCTCCGCTCAAGGTCTGGAAGTACCGAGGTAAGTGCCCTAACGGGTTAACGGGCGTTCTGCTCCTTCAAAACGGCTTCGCCTTCGTCGGCTGCGGCTTTGGCGCGGAAGGCGTTAGGGTTGGCGAAGTCGTTTTCACGACGGGGATGGTTGGTTACCACGAGGCGCTAACGGACCCTTCGTACAAGGGGCAGATACTGGTCTTCACGCACCCGCTGATCGGCAACTACGGCGTGCCCCCGTACACTGCGCTCGACGAGCTCAGCGGGTTGCCAAAGTACTTCGAGTCGATAGGGGTGAAGGTAGAGGGGGTCGTGGTTAGCAACGCTACGAGCCCTAGCCATAGGCTAGCCGCGCTATCGCTAGACGAGTGGCTTAGGAAGGAAGGGGTTCCGGGGGTTCACAGAGTCGATACCAGGTTGATAACCACGATCATACGGAGCCACGGCGTCGTCAAGGGCTTGATAGCGGTCTCTAGAGAGGCTCCGGATCTAGACGAGCTCTGGGCTAAGCTCCTCGATAGCCCTAGCTACGACTCGACGGACTTCGTCAAGCTCGTAGCGCCCAAGAACGTAGCGATCCACGAGCCTAGGAATGGGCGCGCTAAGGCCACGATTGTGGTGGTGGACTGCGGGGTTAAGTTCGGGATCCTAAGGGCGTTGATTAAGAGGGGTTTCCGCGTAGTTAGGGTCCCGCCGTGGCTAGACCCGCAGCGGTTCATCGATGAGTACCGCGCTAGCGGAGTCGTGATTAGCAACGGCCCAGGCAATCCATCGCTCCTAGACTACGCCATTAAGTCCACGGCGGCGGTGCTCGAGCTGGGAATCCCGTGCTTAGGCATATGCCTAGGGAACCAGCTAATAGCCCTCGCGAGCGGGGGCGCCATATACAAGCTTAGGTACGGTCATAGAGGGCACAACAAGCCGTGCATAGACCTCGATACGGGTAGGTGCTACGTTACTAGCCAAAACCACGGCTACGCCGTGGACGCGAAATCGCTTAGCGGAACCGGGCTAAGGGTTTGGTTCGTTAACGCTGACGACGGGTCCGTCGAGGGGCTGAAACACGTTTCGAAGCCCGTAATCGCGACCCAGTTCCACCCAGAGGCATCGCCAGGGCCTCGGGATACGGAATGGGTTTTCGATTTATTCGCGCGCGAGGTGGAGAGGCATGGAGCTACCCCGTAAGGTTCTCGTCATAGGCTCTGGAGCCATTAAGATAGCTGAGGCAGCGGAATTCGATTACAGCGGTAGCCAAGCGCTAAAGGCGTTGAAGGAGGAGGGCATAGAGACAGTGCTAGTGAACCCCAACATCGCGACGATACAAACCGATCACTCGATAGCGGACAAGGTGTACCTAGTACCGCTAAAACCCGAGTTCGTCGAGAAGGTTATCGAGCGCGAAAGGCCCGACGCCATCCTCCTAGGGTTCGGCGGCCAAACGGCTCTCTCGCTCGGTGTGAAGCTCTATAGGGCCGGGGTTCTGGATAGGTACGGCGTTAAGGTTCTGGGAACCCCCGTAGAGGGCATAGAGAAGGCGTTGAATAGGGAGGCCTTTAGGAAGACTATGATCGAGCACGGCCTTCCGGCACCCCCATCCGGAGCGGCGAGGAGCGTTGAGGAGGCGCTGGAGGTAGCCAAGTCCATTGGGTTCCCCGTAATCGTTAGGATAAGCTTTAACCTAGGTGGTAGGGGCTCGTTCGTAGCGTGGAGCGAGGAAGAGCTGGCCAAGAGGCTCGGCAAGGCGTTTGCCCATAGCGAGATAGGGCTCGTACTCATCGAGAAGTACCTCCATCACTGGAAGGAGATCGAGTTCGAGGTTGTTAGGGATGCCTACGGCAATTCCGTAGCCGTAGCGTGCCTAGAGAACGTGGATCCCATGGGGATCCACACCGGGGAATCCGTAGTGGTCGCGCCGTGCCAAACGCTAAACGATGAGGAGTACCAGGTTCTTAGGCTCGCTAGCATAGGGGTCGCTAACGCCATTACGCTGATTGGGGAGGGCAACGTTCAGCTCGCTCTAGACCCCGAGACCGGTAGGTACTTCGTCATCGAGACCAACCCCAGGATGTCTAGGAGTAGCGCGCTAGCTAGCAAGGCTACGGGGTACCCCCTAGCCTACATCGCGACGAAGCTAGCCCTCGGCTATAGGCTCCACGAGATACTGAACACCGTTACCAAGATGACTACGGCGTGCTTCGAGCCTAGCCTAGACTACGTAGTGGTCAAGATACCTCGGTGGGACCTATCGAAGTTCCCCTACGTGAGCAAGTCCATAGGCAGCGAGATGATGAGCGTAGGCGAGGTAATGGCTATCGGGAGGAACCTCGCCGAAGCGATGCAGAAAGCCGTGAGGATGCTCGACATAGGCGAGCCGGGCGTAATCGGGCCGTGGATATTCGAGAAGCTCGACGTTGACGAAGTACTCGAGAAGCTAAGGAGCCGCGAGCCGTATTGGGTAATCAACGTGGCTAAAGCCCTTTGGCTCGGCCTTAGCGTGGAGGAAATCAAGCGGGTTACCGGGATAGACCACTTCTTCATAAACGTCATCAAGGAGATCGTGGATACGGCTAGGGAGCTACTAGCGAATAGGGGTAGGGACCTCGAGTCCCTCGAGCCGCTGGTAGCTAGGGCTAAGGAGCTCGGTTTCTCGGATGAGCAGATAGCGATGCTTCTAGGGGTTGAGGAGAGGGTCGTTAGGGAGTTTAGGCGTAGGTCTAAGCTAAAGCCCTTCGTTAAGAGGGTCGATACGCTAGCCGCGGAGTGGCCTGCGAAAACCAACTACCTCTACCTAACGTACGATGCGTCTGAAAGCGATTGCGTTGAGCATAGTGGTAGGAAGCGAGTCCTCGTTCTAGGCGCCGGGACTTTCAGGATAGGCGTATCCGTAGAGTTCGACTGGGCTACGGTCAACATCGCGAAGGCTCTTAGGGACCTAGGCTACGAGGTTTCAATACTGAATTACAACCCCGAAACGGTTTCCACGGACTGGGACTTTAGCGATAAGCTCTACTTCGACGAGATTACCCTAGAGCGCGTACTAGACGTGTACGAAATCGAGAAGCCCGTAGGCGTAGTAACGTTCGTCGGTGGGCAGATAGCTAACAACCTAGCCAAGAGGCTCGAGGATGAAGGGGTTCCGCTGCTAGGGACCAGCGGGTCCTCGATAGACGTTGCTGAGGATCGAGCGAAGTTCTCGAAGCTACTAGACGAGTTGGGCGTAGCCCAGCCTCCGTGGATAGAGGCTAGGGATGTGAGGGACGTAATCTCGTTTGCCGAATCCGTTGGGTACCCGGTGCTGGTAAGGCCTAGCTACGTGATAGGGGGCTTATCGATGTACGTAGCTAGGTCTAGGGAGGAGCTCGAGGAGATCCTAAGGGGGTTGATGAAGGCGGGGTTCCGGGGCTCGATAGTCGTGTCCAAGTTCATAGACAACGCGCTGGAAGCCGAGATCGACGCAGTATCGGACTCTAGGTCGGTTCTAGGCGTAGTGATCGAGCACATCGAGAAAGCGGGCGTTCACAGCGGTGATGCGACTCTCGTAACGCCTACTCGCAGGCTATCGGATTCGCATAGGAGGGAGATGGAGAGGATAGCCCTGGACTTAGCTAGGGCGCTGAAAATCGTTGGGCCCTTCAACATACAGTTCCTCGTCAAGGATAGGGTCTACGTGCTCGAGCTCAACCTGAGGGCTAGTAGATCCATGCCCTTCTCGAGCAAGTCTAGGGGCGTTAACCTCATGAGGATCGCCGCGAAGATCCTCGCTGGGGAGAGGCTAGGGTTCGACGGGTTTAAAGAGCCTCCAGCTCAGTGCTGGGCAGTTAAAACGCCGCAATTCTCGTGGGCGCAGCTAAGGGGTGCGTATCCATTCCTAAGCCCCGAGATGAGGAGTACGGGGGAGGTAGCAGCGTTCGGATGGTGCTTCGAATCGGCGCTACTAAAGAGCTGGGCTTCGGCAACACCAAACGAAATCCTTAAGCCTGGAGACGCCGTGCTGATCTACACTTACGAGCATAGGGCTAAGCCCGTGCTCTCCAAAGCCGCCTCGACCCTATGCAGCATAGGCACCGAGGTCCTAACCCTAGACGATGATGGGTGCGTCGACGGGTGCTCCAAGCCCGTATCGAGGAAGGCTGCTCTCGAAGCCCTTAAGCACCGCCGAATCGCGTTGTTGATAACCTCGGGCTACACGCCCGAGAGGGACTACGATGTTAGGAGGCTCGCAGCCGACCTAAACATACCGATGATACTGAGCGAGGATCTAGCGCTAGAAATAGCTAGGGCGCATGCATGGCTATTCGAAGGCGGGGAGCTAGACGTAGCAGAAATGAGGAATTACTGGAGCTCGTCAGCGAAGGACCACCTCTTCATCTAGCTTCAGCTAAGGTCCCGGGGTATCTCATCACCTAGCCTTAACTATAGACAAACGCTTAGATAAGCTCAAATCCCCTTAACCACCACGACAACACCTTAAACCACCTCTACCAACCCCATTTCCACTCTTCGAACTACCTACCCCCAAACAAACACCCTCCAAACAATTTCAATTACATTTACGGGATTCATCCCGAAAGAGTAATCACATCGATTAACTCTAGCGCATGCCTAACCAAGTTCTTCTTGGCAAGAGCTTCCTTGCCAAGGTATTCAGTATCTTAAAAGGTTTTCGCTCGATGGTCTACAAGACCATGGCGAGGCTGATGATTAAGGAGTGTTTACATAGCTCATAGTATCCACTTGGCAAAGAAACAAATTGACTCACGAA
>CAZRDH010000081.1:0-15432 GCA_964598805.1 uncultured Desulfurococcaceae archaeon
AGGACGTGCGCAAGTATCGCAATCGCTATGCCTAACCCTATTAGGGCTGGCGCGAGGCTATACTTCATGACTGACCTAATTCCCTGATCTATCTTGAGCCTACCCATACACGCCCTTACTAGGCTGAGTACGAATAGCACAACCAAGTACTTCACTATCAGCACCGCGATTCCAGGGATCGTCATGTGCCCGTATGGATATGGTCCTCCTAGGAATAGATACGTTATTAGCAACGCGCCAAAGGCTATCTCCATGTCGTGCAGCAAGTCGTAGAGTGCAAGTAGTTTGCCCGAGAACTCGGTTACGTGACCTGCTATCAGCTCCTGCTCGGCCTCGGGAATGTCGAAGGGCTTTAGCATTGTCTTCGCTTGAGTTGCTATTAGTACGCTCCACAGCCCTAGGGCCATGGCTATAGCGCTGGGCGCGTATAGCCATAGCCTCCAGCTAAGGGTAGACGTCTCGTATATTGAGAACGGTATCCCCGCGCCTAAAGCCGTCGATAGCGTTGTCGGTATTAGTATAGCTGCTACCCAGCTCGGCTCGGAAACTGCCGCTAGTGCAACAAGTCTCGAGACTCCCGTAATCGTCAGGGGGTTGGGAAACGCCATCGAAGCCATTATTATTCCTACCGTTACCCATACCGCACATAGATACACCAGCACTATTACGTCGTAAGGGGACGCAAACCTTACTGGAGATAGGGGCAGCATGAGCGTTGAAGCTACTAACGCACCCACTGCTATGGCTAGCCCTAGCTTAGCTTGAAGCGGCGCTGAATGTCTCTGAACTTTCTCTTCCTTCACTAAGTATAACTTTAGGAAGTCCGCAAGTGGTTGTAGCAATCCGAAGGGACCTACGTAACTCGGTCCCATCCTATTCTGCATTCTAGCCACAACCTTTCTCAAAAACCACTCACTGAAGAACGATAGCGCGGATAGGAATACGAAGCCCGGAAACACTAGCAAGCTGAATATCGATAGTAGAACTATTTGGGGGTTCATATACATCACCAGCGCACGCTCACAATGCTGATTATAGCTATCGCGGCAAGGACTAAAAGCACGAAAAACCATCCTGCCATAAAGCCGCACCACTCGTTAAGCCGCCCGCTGTGCACGACATCTCTAAGCACGCGGTAAACGCTGCCTAGAGCCCTCTTAACGATCCCCCAGTACATCGAGACGGAGCTGGGTACCGGAATGCGTAGAATTGATTCCGACTCGCCGCCTATGTACATCTCGTCACCGCTACGGCTTTTCCTACTAGGTGCGAACATCGCTAGCACGATTCCCGCCACTCCAAGGGATGCGCAGCTAAGGATCAAGGCTACGGTTCCTGGATCGAGTACCTCAACCGTCGCCATGATCTCACCCGCCAGAAATAGATGCCCACATCTGGCTCATCACGACGTAGTACTTCCATATGTACATGTGGGGATCTATTAATTGCTGAACCGTGTGTAGGAACACTTGCTTAAGCACCACGGGGTATAGCGCGAATAGCGCTACAGTTGCTATCGCCAACGCTATTAATACACCGCAAACGAGAGGACTCTCCTTAACCTCGCTAGCTATGGGACTAGGCTTGCGGGATACCACTATGTATATGAGCTTGGCATATCCAAGCAACGAGATTGCGGATGCTATTACCACTAGTACTGCGAGGTATGGCATTCCAACGTCTAGGAATGCTTGGTAGAGTAGGAACTTGCTTAGGAACCCTGCAAACGGTGGAACTCCCAAGAGGTTTAGCGCTCCAATAACGGTTGTCGCTCCCGCTACGGGCATCAACCTGCCTATACCCACGAGCGCGTCTATGTCCCTACTACCCACCCTCTTAATCATTGCGCCCGTGGACATGAATAGCAAGGACTTGCCGATGCTATGATTAATTATGTGGAACACCATCGCTGCTAACGCGAGCGCTACAGCAGCTCTAGGAGCTCCGCTAACGCCCACGGCGATCGCCATGAATATGAAGCCTATGTGGTTTATCGTGCTATAGGCGAGTAGTCTCTTAACATCGCGCTGGATGCCCATCATGATGGCCCCCACTATCGCTGATAGAGCGCCCATAACTCCCAGCGCTATCATGAACATCGTTCGAGGCGGGGGAACGCCATGCGCAACCGCGTGGTTGAGAAGCTCCGTCTCGCCCATACCGAACATGGTGTACATGAACCTCGCCGTAGCGTACACGCCCACCTTAACGACCAGCCCCGATAGGGCTGCCGAAACTGGTGCTGGCGCCTCCGGATGAGCGTCGGGTAGCCAAAAGTGGTTGGGGAAAACCGCTGCCTTGAACGTGAACACCCACAGCGCTAGCGCTAGCGCTATGCAAGCGCTTATCATTGGGTTCCCAAAGAATATCCCGCCTACGAACCCAATCATTCCGGGGAACGTTAGGTGGAAGTATCCGTAGTTCCTAGCGGCGATTCCCGCCATGTGAAGCGTTTGGTAGGCTCCGTAGAGGAAGACCGTCGCTATGAAGTATATCGTCGTCGCGGCAGCGCCTACTATCGCGTACTTGATTGCAGCCTCGACGGCTTGAGGTCTATTCCTGTAGAACGCCACGAGGCCGTATGCCGATATCGCGGTGACTTCGAGCATTACGAATAGGTTGAATATGTCTCCCGTGTACACGACTCCGAGCATCCCAGCTTCTAGGCCTAAGAGCAGCGTGTAGTACCATTCGTAACCGCTTAGCCCCTCGGTATACCAAACACTGTACAGTATTATCAAGAACATTACCGACGATATGAGCAACCCTATTATCGCTCCAAACATATCCACCTCATAGATAATCCCTAGCGGAGGCGGCCAACCACCGAATGGGTAGATTATGGGTGCACCACTCGAAAAGACGTCTCTAGCTATGAGTATCGATATTATCAACGCGAAGAGACCGAAAGCCACTGCGTAAGCATCGTAGAAGCGCTTGTTCTTAATGAACAGCGTGAATATCGGTAGTGCAAATGCCGCTACTACTAGCATTATCGCCGAAAGACCGTACGTTACGGGAGGGGGCGTGAACGCGAAGGCCATGCTCCTCACCCATCGAACACCTTCTTGGCGAAGCGTTCGAAGCTCTCGGATATGTTCTTCCTACACTCCTCGGGATCCAGGGTCTTTACATCGATCCAGTGCACGTAAAATAAGCCTTTCCTAGGGTCTATATCCACGACCACAGTTCCGGGAGTGTTCGTTATGGAGTTCGCTACCGCCGTTATCGCGTAGTCCGTTTCAACGCGGTAAGGAACGCGCACTATCCCAGGGTTTATGGGCATGGATGGACTGAGTATCCTCTTCGTAACGTCTAGATGGGCCTTGACCTCAGCCACGAAGAAGTAGTAAGCGGCGTACGCTATGCCCCACAGCCACCTAACGGGGTTCAGAGCTTTCTGCGGTTTCTCCACGGTTATGTTAGCCATGAGCAAACCGGCTAGAACTGCAGCGATTATTCCAGTAACGATGTCGTATATCGTTGCAGAGCCAGTATAGATTATGTACACTATGAATACCAGGATCGCTATGGGTATCGCCCTGAGTACGCGGCTCATACTCATCCCCTTAGCTTAGCTATCTTCCTGACATCCGTCGTGCCGTACTGCCGATAAATTTGTATCGTGAGGAACACTAGGAATAGCGTTACCGCTAAGCCTATGACTATCGCCGTGAGTACTAGCGCTTGCGGTAGCGGGTCTACGGCGTGGCTAACGAAGTAATCAATGTTTTGAGGCGTTGGCTTCCAGAGCATAACCGGGGGTATCGGGTTCGTATTTGGAGGTTGACGAAAGCCTACGATTATTGCGAACGTGTTAGCGCTATCGCCCAGTATCGTCAAGGCTATTATCTTCTTTATGAGGCTAGGTCTCGCTAGTATCCCGTAGAGAGCGAGCGCCGTATTGACTACCATAGACATGAACACTATCGATAGTAGGAACGAGAGCGGGTTAATGCTCATGCTCCCCACCCTGCGCAAGGACTTTCCTCACGTATTCTTCGGGTATCGCGAGCAGTAGGAAGAGGATTACGAAGCCCGCGCAAACAGCCATAGCCTCGCATGCGTTGAATGATAGCAAGCTCCCACCAAGTAAAACCCCGTCTATCCCTTTCCATGGGAATCCAATCGGGGCGCCCACTCTCGGCTGGTTCTGCAGTATGTACGCACCGCTACGAGCGAATAGAGCCGCTATCACTATGGCGAACGATGTTAGGCCTACGCCTAGAAGCCCGCTACTCCTAATGGCGAGAGCCTTGCCCTTCGTGAACCCCACCTTATCGAAGAAGTACTTAGAGAATATTACTAGTACTAGCAGCGGTGCAACGGCTAGAGCTGACCCTCCCTGGAAACCTCCACCGGGGGTTAGATGCCCGTGGAGCGCAATGGATATGCCTACGCCTATTATGAGCGGCACGACTATCTTCGTCACGGTCTTCCCTATCAAGCTCATGCCGTGCTTAAGCTCGTCGTAAACCCCCTTGTGCTCTATACCCCTCATTAACGCTACTGACGCTATGATTGCTAGGAATAGCACTGCCGTTTCGAATACCGTGTCTAAGCCTCGGTAATCCCAAACGATTGACGTCACGCCCTCGGGAGCCATCGCGCTTACAAGCTGTATCGATGGGTTGAACGTTGTTCCTAGGTACCACGCCGCTAGGAACCTCACATCCGGAGTGGGTATCGGTCCTATACCCCTTCCAGCGATTACTGCAGCGCTAACGATTACGAATGTTATCGTTAGCACCAAGCTACTTAGCAACACGCTCCTCTTGGTCTCCACGTTTTCGAAGCGCTCGGTCTTCTTAATTAGGAATAGTATGACCGCGGGGTAGAGCCCTACCGATACGGGTATGTAGGTAAGGACTATGTCGGGAGCCATTAGGAGGTAGTATAGGAATGCGTACAAAGTGCTTTGAATAGCCGAGAATAATACCGCCTTTAACAGGTCCCTCTCGATAATCGCAAATACTACCGCTATCACGGAGCCTAAACTGCACAACGCCATTAACACGTAGTATAGGAGCAAGTTCATCGAGTCTCACCCCTCACGCGATCTTCCTCGAGAAAGTCGACGACTTTAGGCTCGACTACCGCAGCTCGAGATTCGTGAGCAGCCTTAGCTAGTAGATGGCTACCCACGGGGGCTAGCATTAACACTAGGATCGCTGTTATCGCGGCAGCACCCGATATGAACCACCTGTATGGACCTAGAAAGTCGCAGCCAGCAGCAATGAGCGCTACGCCTATGAGAGGCACGAAGGCTCCCCCTATCGCACCTATCGTAGCCGCATGAAGCCTTACGAAGAAGTTAGGGAACCTAAGCATGCCTATGGCCGCCACGACATCGAAGAAGACCCCTATCGACACCAATACCTCGCCTAGTAGTACCAGCACCCAATCGAGCACGCTCGCCATATCATTCACCCATCTCCTTCTTAGATAGGTACTTAGCGACATACACATCTAACGCATAGATCCATAGCGCTAAAACTATTGCGCACGGTATCAACACGGGGGACCTAAAGTATATCGATAGCAATGCTAGGAACGCTGCAAGGTCGTAGCTAAGGCAATCGATTGCTAACACGATGTCCGGTATCGTAGGCCCTTTAAGGGCTCGCACCATGTACATTATGAACGCCGCTAGGAATATCGGTATCACAATCGTTATGAACATCGTTACCTCGCTCTCTAAGCTCATCAACTCCATCACCCGCCTAAGGAAGCTAACGATAGCTCCTCCGATGTTAAGACCCGGCTTTCTGTAGCTAACCTGTATTCGCTAGTAGTTACGTAGGCCCTTACGGGGCATATCGTAACGCATCTATAGCAATAGATGCAACTAAGGTAGTTGATCACGGGGTACAACCCCCTTCTATTCTGAGGCGGCTTCTTATCCTCGGGTAGCTTCTTCATCGCGATTGCCTTGGCTGGGCACTCGATAGCGCATAGCGAGCACCCTATGCACTTCTTTAGGTCTGCGAAATGCCTTCCCCTAGCATCGGGCTCTATGGGCGTCTCCTTCTTGGGGTACTCAATCGTTGCAGGCTTGCTGAATAGATTCTTAATGACTTCGCTTAGGAGTCTCATACTCTCACCTTCCTAAGCGCTAAATCCCTAAGGGATACGACCTTCTTCACACCCTTAACTCTATCCACGATCAGCACCCTCTCCATGCACGAAATGCACGGGTCGAAGCTAGCGTACGTTACGGGAACGTCTGCAACGCTAAGCCCTACGTAAACAAAGCGAGAGTTTATTAAGTTGTTTAGCGATGGCGTCCTTATCTTAACTCGATACGGGTTCGGTCCTCCAGCGCTCTCAACGTAGTATGTTAGCTCGCCTCGCGGTGCTTCACCTCGAGCAAAGGCTACGCCCTTTGGGAAGACTCTCGGTAAGCGACGCTCGTCCACCACAGCTTCTCCCTGGGGTAGGTGCGTCAATACGTACCTACACATCTCTATAGACTCTATGGTCTCCCTCCACCTAACCATCATTCGCGAGAAGCTATCGCATCCCTTCTCCGTAATCACGTTGAAGGGTATCTCATCGTAAGCATCGTAGGGCTCGATCTTCCTAATGTCGTAGTCTATTCCTGACCCACGGATGATGGGGCCTAGCAAACCGTGTTTAACAGCATCAACGGGCTTTATCACGCCTACACCAACTAGCCTACTAGTTATCGTTGGATCCTCCTCGAATAGCGTTATGTATCTATGGACTCGGGGCTCGAGCTTGTTAAGGATATCGAGTATCCTAGACCTCTTCACCTCATCTAGATCTCGCCTTACGCCTCCCGGCATGTAGTAGTCGGCATGGACTCTGCAACCCGTGAGTATCTCCTTAGCCTTCATCACTAGCTCCCTATCCCTCATTATCAGCATGAACAGCGTGTCGAACCCTATGATCTCTGCGATTGTAGCCGCTATGAGTAGGTGGCTATGAATCCTCTCGAGCTCGAGGGCTAGGACCCTAAGGTACTTAGCCCGTTGCGTAGGTTCCCTGCCCAAGAGGTACTCGAGGGCTCTAGTATACACATCCGCGTGAATCGTGTTGCAGATTCCGCACGTCCTCGAGACTATGAACATGGAGCGGTAGAACGTATTGCTTTCGCAGAGCTTCTCTATGCCTCTATGGTTGTAACCCGTAACGACCTCTACGTCCACGACCTCCTCTCCATCAGCATAAACTCGAAGCAGTATTGGCTCGTGTAGCGCTGGGTGCTGAGGGCCTATTGGTATCTCGAGCGTTATTCTTGCTTTCTCTGCTTCCTCAATCATGTTCACACCTTAAAGTCCTTTCTAAGCGGGTACACGCCCTTTTCCACGAGCTCTTCGGGTACGAAAACCGGTCTCCTTAGATGCGGGTTGCCTTCGAATACGATCCCTAGAACATCGTGCGCTTCAAGCTCGCCAACGAGTGCTGAAGGGAGCAAATCGACGATGCTCGGCATCTTAGGGTTGTCGCGCGGCACGCTAATTTTCAAGCAGTAGACAGGTGCGTAGCCAAGGACTACAAGGAATATGTCTACCTCTATAACGCCTTGCTGAGGCCTATCGACTCCCACTATCGTCGAGACGAATACTCGATCCTCGCCGTATGCCTCAACGAGCTCCTTAACCAAATCCCTGAGCTTGCTCGCATCTACGCTAAACGCCTTTATTGAAGGCTTTATGTCTTCCTCGCCGCTAGCATACTTCCTAATAATCTCGCTGGGGTCGCTCACCATCGTGCTACACCCGCTGGGCTGACACCTTTCCTTTAGCTATGTTCTCTAGCAACTTCACTATTCCGTACAGTATAGCTTCGGGTCTCGGAGGGCACCCCGGAATGTACATGTCTACGGGAATAATCTTCGACACTCCTCCAACCACTGAGTAAGAGCCCTTGAACACGCCGCCATCGTATGTACACGCCCCCACCGCAACCACAAACTTGGGATCGGGCATCTGCTCATAGAGCCGTCGAAGCCTCTCGGCAGCCTTCTTCGTTAAGGGCCCGGAAACAACTAGTATATCTCCGTGCCTAAAAGAGGGGGCGAGCCTGATGCCGAAGCGCTCGGGGTCATATAGGGGTGTTAGCGCAGCTACAACCTCGATATCGCAACCATTGCACGCCCCGCTATTGAAGTGTACAAGCCAAGGCGAGTACCTCACAATCTTTATCCGCTGCAATGCTGTTCACCGTATTGCTTTGCTTGCCGAAAAGGTCTCACAGAACCTCCTTTTAAGTGTGGTGTCTGAAGCACATCTTAAGCTAAAATAGGTGCTTATCCAAGGTCTCGTTGGCGAGACCTTGGATACGGAGCGACGAGACGTGGTTATTGTTGGGGCTGGTGTAGCGGGTCTCTACGCTGCGTACAAGCTCGCCGCTGAAGGGCTAGACGTATTGGTTATAGAGAAGAATCCCGAGGAGCTACTAGGCGAAAAGGTTTGTGGGGATGCCATAGGGAAGCACCATTTTGATGAGCTTGAGCTTGACTACCCAAAGCTAGGCTTAGATGCAGAGGGGGTGTTCAAAGGGGTTAAGATCGTCTCACCGGATGAACGCCATACCATAGAAGTTCTGGGAGAGGGATACGCACTCAATAGAAAGAACTTTGGGGTAAGGCTTTACCGCTTAGCGGTATCTAAGGGTGCCGAGGTTTGGGCGTCGCATCGATACCGCAAACCCATTATCGAGGGATCGAAGCTCGTAGGAATCGAGGTTCTTAGAAGCGATGGATCTAGGATTGAGATTAGAGCACGGGTGGTAGTGGATGCTAGCGGGGTTGCAGCAGTGGTTAGGAGATCGCTACCGCGTGAATGGTGGGTTTCCGAGCCCATACCCCGCGAAGATCTTAACGTTACGTATCGAGAAGTGTGGGAAGGAGACATAGACGTGGATCACGACTTCGCTTGGATATACCTAAACGTAGACGTTGCTCCCGGCGGGTACTGGTGGCTCTTCCCTAAGCGCAAAGGTCTGTATAACGTCGGCTTAGGTGTCCAACCAGGTAGGGGTAACCCCCGAGAGAACTTCATTAAGTTCGTGCGCAAGAGGTTTGAAAGGAATATCTCTAGAATCGTACACGCAGGGGGAGGGCTAGTCCCTACGAGAAGGCCCATACCGTGCATGGTGTGGAATGGACTTGTAGTCGTAGGCGACGCGGCATCGACTGCAAACCCTGTTCACGGAGGTGGGATAGGCTCGGCTATGCTCAGCTCGAAAATAGCGTCGAGAGTTATAGTGGAGGCGCTAGAGCGTGGAGAGGCGTCGATGGAAGCGCTGTGGAGGTATCACAAGGAGTTTCACCAAGCTTACGGAGCTAAGCAAGCTGCGTTAGACATACTAAGGATGTTTCTCCAAACCATGAGCAATGAAGGCTTGAACTTCGTGTTTAGCAGTAAGCTCGTAGACGGTACCGAGGTATACGATATAGGCGCTAAGGGCGTGTTAAGGCAATCGATATTCGCTAAGCTAGGAGCCTTGCTAAAGCTATCGCGAAAACCAGCGTTCCTATCAAAGCTTATCAAGGTAAAGAACTACATGGAGAGAGCGAGACAGCTATACCTATCGTACCCCGACTCGCCGTCGGGGTACGAGCAGTGGAGGGAAAGGGAGAGGGAGTTATTCAACGAGTACAAACAATGGCTTGCACGCGAGGCTTAGACTGTTAATAAGTTTACAACAAATCTTATCGCTCTAGCTTATATATCCATGGATCTCAAACAAGCATTGGGAATGTAGTGTGAAAAGCTCGGCGCCTAGCGTGGCCGAGGTAGTTCGCAAGATAGTGATGTCGAGACCGATACTTCTCGACTTTATATGCATGGATGTAGTTAACTTTAGCGCGCTAGCTAGGAAGATTAAGGATGAAGTAAGCTCACTCCTAGGCAAGAACGTAAGTGTCGACGCGATAAAGATGGCGTTAATCAGGTTTAGCGAAAAGGTGTGCCCATCGAGAGAGGAGGTGATAGCCAAGGTCAGGAAGATCATTGAGAAGAGCTCCATAGAACTGAAATCCGATATAGCCGTCGTAACGGTTAGAAAGGAGGCCGTACTCATAAACATCGATAGCATTGCGCGACTAGCCGCACGCGCAAGGTTCTTCCAGCTAGCTCAAGGACTAAGATCGTTCACCATAGCTTTATCCAAGGAAGATCTACCGGATCTCATAGCGCTTGTAGGTAAGGAGAATGTTGAAGATGTACAGCTAAATCAAGTCGCTTTGCTGATAGTTAGCCCAACTGAAATCATTTCAACTCCCGGAGTCGTAGCGTACATAACGAGCTTAATGGCTTTCAACGGGATAAACATAACCCATATAGTGTCCTGCTATAGAGACACGATAATAATTGTCAAAAGAGAAGACGCATTAAGAGCTTATGAAGTGCTCGAGCGAGCACTAAAAAACATAGTCGTTAACGAGCCTTACCAATAATTCCCTTGATGTAGCTAGAAATAGCTCTTCGATTTAGGTACGCATGTATAATGCTAGCACCAAACATTACGAAGCCCGCGTAGGTATGTAGATTGGCTACTGCACTTGCTGGCAGTGGAACGAATTGATATAGAGTTACTGAGCTCTTGAGCAACAGTATAGTTCCGCTAAATACCGTGAGTATCCAGCTAACGAATAGCGCAAGCGACGTAATCGCCCTAACCCAGTACTCGAAACTCATGATTACTTCACCTCGAATACCACCGTAACAACTTCCTTTGATCCATATGGACATCCCTTGCCATAGAGGTAAACCACTTGTAGCTGACCAGAGGAATTAACCCTTACCTTCACGTTCATTACGTAGTCAAATCTATCCACTAGAGATCCACTCTTACTGACTACCTCAATACCTCCAGACGGCTTCAATTCTATTTGCCACGATGCATAGGGACAGGGTTGCGCATGCTTAAAGCGCACGGTTATCGTTATCGGTACAATCGCTCCGGGGTTAGCAACGACGCGCGCCGGCTTCACTATTAAAGTATCTGCACCGAGATGCGAAACTGCTTCCGGCTCGATAACTGTATACGTAACGCTGGCTGTGGTTGTTGACGAAGCTGATTGACTAGTAATGGTAGCCTCGGAGAGTTTGGTAGTGAGCGCGGTCGTCATTGTTAACGTTGGTGGTGTTGTGTAGGTGCTTGACAGCTTGCTGAGATACAGCTGGTCAACGACCTTCACTATTACTGGTAGCATCGCCACCGCTATGCCTACGAATATTATTGCCACTAACTTAGAGTTCATTGCACCCCTTGCACAAGTCTCTAAGAGCTTCCTAAAAACTCTCTCAAGGCTTACTCAGAGCCCCTAACGTAGCTAGTTAGCTCGCTTATTACTAATGCTACGTCAGCTGCGGGAACATTACCTATTTGGGGCAGGGAATGCCTCACGAGCTCGCCGCGAACGACATCGCTTTTCGGTAGGGCTCCCTCGCCTCCAGGAATCACGATACAAATCTTTCTATTGCTCCCAAGAGCCTTGAGAACCTCGGACAATCGTTGTGCGTTAGGGTCGTGAACGAGATATAGAACCCTATCGACGTCGAGTACCTCAACGAGTTCCTCGATTTGCGAGAGTATGACGAGATTCTTACCCATCTTATACGCCATCTTACTCACTTCGGCAAGGCCTACTTGCGCTGCCATCCCCACGGGCTTTATTACCACTAGCGCCGCAATGAGATCCGTACTGAACGCCACCTTAGCGCAGTCTACGAGTCGCTGAGGGCTCGAGGGAGAGTACAGCGCTATGTAATACACGCTTAGTCACCTTAAGTAATTCTCCGCTAGGTAGAGGGCTATAGCCTTTGCAAGCGGCGGAGGCACCGCTTCACCAACTTGGTTGAACTGTTCATCCCTACCACCAAGGAAGACATGGTCGTCGGGGAAGCCCATTAACCTAGCTTGCTCGCGAACCGTAAGCAGCCTATTTTCGAAGGGGTGTATGAATCTCGAGGATCCCAAGACCGTTGGAGCGATCCTATACGGATCCAACCTTATGTAGTTTGGGAGCCTTTTGTGAGCCCCCTCGTAGTAGTATAGGGCTCGCCCCCTCCTAACCATGGAAACCCTCTTGAGCTTCCTATCGCTTAAAGGCACTGGATCGTGATTGGGTATCTCAAGGAGCCCTGGAGGAGGTAAACCCTTAAGCGCGTCGATAACGCGAATCCTCCTCTTACTAGGCTTAGGCTTTATGGGGACGTTGGATATGAACACTCTTTTCCTGTGGCTCGGTGTACCATAGTCCTCCGCCAACAGCACATTGAAGAAAATTCTGGGGTAGCCCGCTGCCTTAAACTCCTTTACCAAAGCATCGCGAAGAGGTCCCTCCATGATGGCCGGCACGTTCTCCATGACGAATATGCGCGGCCTTAGATAGCCTACGATCCTTATGAAGTCGAGCGTCAGCGTCCCCATAGGATCCTTGTATAGCCTATCTAGGGGATCCGGTTCCCTCCGAGGATTCGCTCCGGTAAACGGTTCGCATGGCGGACTCCCAATCACTACGTCGGGCTTCCTACCTAGGATGTGCAGCACGTCGCTACCATCGATACCCTTAATGTCCTCAGCAAGAACGTGGGAGTGAGGGAAGTTCGTTTTAAAGCTTCGAGCCGCAGACCTATCGCAATCAATAGCCAAGACAGTGATGAAGAACTCACTATCCTCGAATCCTCGGGAAAACCCTCCAGCGCCGCTAAACAGGTCTACCACTAAGAACCTTCTCATCGTGCTCGATCTCCCTACGAAGCTTTTCTATAAGCTTCTCTAACGCTTCAACGATGCTCCTATTGTCTACCTCCACTAGGTCTGAATTACAACGAGGACACTTGAAGTAATTCTCGAACGCTTCATCGAACGAGTACCTAGAGCCGTCTACTGGGCACGTGTAAAATACGCTCTCCTTTTCGTACTGTAGCCTCTGCTCCAACTTCTTTAAGGTCTCGCGCTTCCTCCTGAGCACGGCTTGCGCAATCATGGACTCGTCGGTAAACCATTTATATGTGTGCCAGTAGCTCTCGCGCTTTGTAACCCTTCGGTAGGTTACGAATCCTAGCTTCACTAAGTCGTATAGAGCCTTCCTAACATCGTTTATCCTTAGCCCTAGCTTCTCAGCAATTTCCTCATCGCTTAAAGCCTCCTTCGATTCGAGGAGCAAAACAACTATTTTCTCACCTACCTCCCCAACAAGGTTCCTAATCAGTACCCCTATGCTACCTAGGGGGGAACTCATCTAGATACCACCTTCTTGCCGCGCTCGCTAGGCACAATATACATTTTCGCATCCGGGAAACATAAGCTGAGTTCGCGACCTCCCCAAAGCCTATCCAGGAATACGGCAAGCGCCGAAACTTCTGAATGGGGTTGATTCCCTATCGCAACATTGTGAGTAGCCTCCTCGAAAACCCACCTAGGAACCTTCTCAGCGCCTACGACGACCAGCACCTTGGGGAACCTCCTAACATCGTTCACTACGTCATCTACTGGAAGCCCGTACATCGTTAAGTGAACTACCGCCCCACCCTCACTCTTCCACTGCTTTACTAACTTACGAGGGTTTACGCCCATCTCCAACACGAAGTACTTTCCTCCCCACGTGTCGACGACCTTGGAAATCGTTCTGAGTAACTTCTCATCGATTACGTCGGCGAGGTACACACCCCTAGCCCCGAAGGCTCTAGCAACCAGAATGACGTGCGTCGTAATCCTCTTGTCCCTCTCGGGTCTATGCCCTAGCCTAAGCACATAGACTTGGGGAGGCTCGAGCTCATCGATAGTGATACAGCCCTGCATATCGCCTCCTTAAGCCTATCGAAGTTAAGCCTCTTTAAAGCGGATATCGTGACCACGTCGACGACGTTAACCTCCGTAGACTCCAGGAATCCGCGAACCTTAGACTCGATATCGCGCGCTCGCATCTCGTTAACTAAATCGACCTTGTTTAGCGCGATAACGAGGGGTATGCCCACGGCGCCTATCTCTCGGAGTAGCCTTATCGACGAATCGAGTTTCTCTATAACGATGTCGCTAGGCTCGCTAATGTCAATAGTCAAAATCACTGCATCAGCGAACGTTATTTCCTCTAGAACAGCTCTAAACGCCTCTACGATCTCTAGGGGTATCTTCCGAATGAACCCGACCGTATCCACGAACGCTATCTTCCTTCCACATAGCATGACAGCGTAGGTCTTCGGAGACATAGTAGTGAACAACTCCGTCCCCGTGGGCTGTCGAAGGTTAGTTAGGGCATTGAACAACGTCGTCTTTCCAGAGTTCGTGTAGCCAGCTATAGCGACATGAGGAATTCCATGCTCCCTCCTCTTGCTACGCTCAATCTCCCTACGCTTCCTAAGCGCTTCTAGCTCCCTAGATATCTTCGCTATCCTGCGCCTAACATGCCTATAGTACGCAGCAATAGCGTACTCACCAGCGCTTAGAAAACCAGGGAGCTCGCGTAGCTTAGCCCTCCTAAGCCAGTCCCTAATTAGCGGCAGCTGATGCTTAAGCCTTGCAAGCTCTATCTGTAGCTTCGCCTCCTTAGATCCGGCGTGCAGGCTGAATATCTCCAGTATCAGCATGACTTTGTCTATCACTTCAACGCCTAGTTCCCTCATTAAGCACGTGACTTGCCTAGGCTTAAGCTCATCGAATACGAACACCTTCTCGATATCTAGACCCTTCAATAGCTTCCTAACTTCCTCGAGCTTGCCGCGACGAAGATAGCACGAGCTATCGACTTTCTTAACAACAATTGATTCCACAACCTCGTAACCAGCTTCGCGGAGAAGTGCTTGTGCTTCACTCAAATCCATAGCGTCCCGATAGATTAGGAGAACTCTGCGCTCGCTTACAGCCATGGAGTCCTACCGCGACAGCTCACTCTTCCCTTATGCTCACAATCTCGCCCAGCGTTACGCCAACATCTTTAGCCTTCTTACCACGATCGAGCTCCATGAACTCCTCGTCTACCGACGGCACTAATAGCTTTATGCCTAGCACCTCCTCGAGTCTCCTAGCGAGGTCTATCGTCGGCCTAAGCTTACCGCTCTCTATCCTCTTAATCGTCGCCTCACTCTCCTTAACCTTCATCGCGAGTACTCGCGTCGACCATCCTAGCCTTTCGCGAGCTTGCCTAATCCTAACAGCGTAGTCCTCTACGAGCTCGAACCTTTCATAAACCCTATCCCTCGCCGTCCTCCTAGATTGCGTCCCCGAGCCTACACGATTAATTCTATGCATAGCTCCTCCATACGCGGGTCTCTGAATGGGGGTACTTGGACGAACGCTTATTGATGCTCTTTGCTGGGCTAACGCCAAGGATTCCGCGCTCTTTTTAGCCATGAGCTTGGAGTAGCAGTTGCTACACACCTTGAGCAGGGCCCCCTCGACGAATACGGTCCTAACTTGCTTCTTATCGACGGGGGCACCACACATCTCGCAGTA
>CAZRDH010000082.1:0-11450 GCA_964598805.1 uncultured Desulfurococcaceae archaeon
GATTTAGTTGGGAATCTCGCGTTAATTACCTACGGGAACGATATTCAGGTACTCGATGTTCGCGAGGGAACGATAATTTTTTCAGCACGCATAAAGTTGCCTGGAAAGATCGTTACCGGAGCATTGAATACTCTAGGCTTCGATGCTGTGGTTAGCGATGGTACGAATATTGCTTTAGTACTCGGTTTCGATAGTGTCAATCCCCGAATTGTGTACTTAAGGCACTTAGGGGTCATAAAATCGCTAGCTTACCTCGGTACCACTGTATTAGCTTGTTCAGGAAGCCAATGCATATTGCTAGAGATAGATGATTCTATTCGAAGGGTAGACATTTCGTGGAGAGAGTACAAGGAGCTGTATAACTGCATAGCTATTAGAGATAAATTCGTTTGTGTCTCGAATAAGGGTCTGGCGATAATGAGTAGGGGGAGTTGCTACGTTAAGGTACTTAGCTGTCTCGATGGCTCCTCGACGCTAATTGAAACCGATTGCGTTAGCGCCCTAAGCTCCTGGAGAGCCCCTAGACTCTCAATCGTTCGTTTCGTGCATAGCACTACGAAGGAGGTTATTATTAGTAGCGAAGGTTTCATTATGTCTGTATCGCCTCTACCTCACCGAGAAAGCTCGAAGAGCACGCCCTGCATCTCTAGGGTGCGCCTAGTCCCGCCTACAACGCTAGTTCTGGGGGGCGAAAGCCTCGAGAGCTCGCCGATCGTGTGTACGACGCCTCACGAGCGTAGAGTTGACATGTTGAAGTTCGTAATTCCTAGCGAGACCGCTATCTGCATAGACGCACCTCGCCTTGCATCAACGCTACAAGCGTCTGGCGTTACCTTAGTGAATCTCGCGTTAGTCAACCTACGCGACGGCGAGATCAAGGAGGTAACGGGACGCGAATGCGTAGATGCGCAGCGCTACGATGCAGCCATCATATCCTTACGCATCGACGATAGAATTGAGAAGTTCGTAATTCCGCTATGTGCATACCCTAGAATGGAGGTTGTGGAGTCTAACGACGTAGGCCTCCACAGACTTAGCTGCATTGACGTTCTAGCACTGCCTAGGAAATGCGTAGAGATTGATCCTCTAAGGCTACTCGCGGATCCCGAGGACCCGCACAGAGTAATGATCGAAGTTAGTATTCGAAATGATTGCGGCATTCCGATAACCGTACTCTCGCCAAACCCCTTCACGGTACCTCCGAAATCATCTACGCTACTAACCGTGCCAACGGATATCGCTCCCCAGAGCTTTGCGAGCATAATCGTGCTTGAGCCCGCCAAGCCTAAGCGATTCGTAATGCGCATAGGTATTGAGGACGTTCTTAGGCTCTCTCGAAGTATCGCTTTAAGAGTGCTCCAATACTTAGGGAGCAAGAACCTTGATTGAATCGCTGAGGTTTAGCGCTAGGAAATTCCTTAGAGCGCTCCTTCGCTCGAAAGCGAGAAGTGACTTAGCTAGCGTTAGGGTCGATAAGGGGGCTCACCTCGTTGAGGTAAACGGTTCTCGCTTTCTCTACGTTGCGTATAGAGTGAAAAGGTCTTTAGAGCCCTTGGAGATCGTTAAGCCTCAGGAATTTCTTAGGAGGGTTCGGAGATTCCTTAACACTCTATGCGAAGAATCTTGCGAAGCCTACTTACTTTCGAGAGTTGCAAAAGCTCCGGATAACTACCTGAGGAAGCTCGAGCTCATGATCACGAATAAGGTAGTGGAGTACGAGCACGATCGTGCAAATGCGAGGATTCGACGCGAGCTCAAGATACTTAAAACCGTTCACGATAAGCTTATATCGGGCTACATACCCATAGATTTGAGCTCCGTAATAGTAGTTGCGTGTAGGGTTGATGAGGTACCGGACATCTACGGGTTTTCAAGGGCTATTAAGGAGCGTATCGAGCTAGCGTCTAAAGTAGTTGGCTTAGAGGTAGAGCCCGTAGACCTTCCTTACGTACACTACGTAACCAATTTTCGCTAGCGTAGCCCGAGTTAGGAGGTTATTAGATGATAAGTCGCTCGATGTATGGCTATTCCTAGCGCTATCTAACCTCGTTGACGAGAGCGTTGGGCCGAGGATATACGTAGGAGTAGATCTACTAGCCAATACCCGCATCTACTGGGATTTAGGCGTATCTAAGAACCTTAACGTCGTTGCGGTAGGCCCTAGCGGAAGTGGAAAAACCCTCTCCCTCGCGTGCCTAGCCTATAGGTTGAGGAACCTTACGGGAGCTTCGATACTCGCGATAGACGTTAAGGGGGAGTATCAATGGCTTTTAGGCGACTTCTACGGGTTGCATACGCGTGTCGTAGACCCCGTGGTTACGCCTCTCAACCCCTGTAATGGCATTGACATGCTGCTTAGCTCCATAGCATCTGTTTTCGATAGTCGCGAAGCGCGGTACTTCGCCGAGGCCGTGAGGATTGCTTGTGAGGCGCGGGAGCCGCTACCGCATATCGTAAGCGATTACGTATCTTCGAGCGAGCTATCCGCGTTAGCGTCCTGCTTCAATAGCGAAAGCCCTCTATCCATTAACGATCTTAGGCACGGTGTCAACATACTCTACTTGGGGTCTCTATCCCGTCTATGCCCTTCCTGCCTACCAGTCATGTACCTCTACATCGTTGAGTCCATGCTCGCCTCGCGAAGTGATAGCGTAACCGTGTTGATAGTGGACGAAGCGTGGAACCTCGCGAGGCATGTATCGCCTCGGGATTTAGCGAGCTACCTCCGCTTAGCGCGGGGAGCGGGAGTAGCGTTCTTCATGGCTACTCAGAGCCTCGACGATATAAAGGATTTTGGGGTTGTTTTGGAGAACTCGTCCCTAGCCCTAATCTTCGCAGCTGACCCCGTAGCCGTAGCTAGGCTTTCACACTACCTGAAAATCCCTCGGAGCGTACTCGAGGAGGCATCCAAGCTCTATGGCGTTGGCGAGTGCATAGCGAAGCTTCCGGGTGCGGGAGGCTTTCGGCTATGCTACGTGGATCCCTCCCCTAGCCACGAGTAGCGATGCTACTTCTCGTAACCTAGCTCCTCTAGAACTTCCTGAGGTGCTATGAGCCTCGCTCCGCGGCTCGCTTCGTGCCTCTTCTTCAGCTTCCTCTCCTTCTGCTTCTTCTTCCACTTGTACTTTACAGTGCCTCTAAGGCCCCTAGACTTGAGCAAGCCCCTCATCTTTCTACCAGCGCTGGTCTTACCTCTAAACACGCGGCCGCGATGCTGCTTTTCGCAAATCCAGTTCCTCTCGGGATCGCTCTTGATAGCTGGGTGATGGGGGTCTACGAGTATAACCTCGTAGTACTTGTACAGCCCGTCCTCACCAACGTAGTAGCTACCGAGAACCTCTAGGTTCCTGTACTTCCTAGCAGCCCTCTCCTCGGCTATGAGCCTCAAGCTCTTTCTCGGCGAGTGACCATATACGCCCATCCTCTTGGGCCTCCTACCGGATCTAGGCCTTGGCTTGCGAAGCCCACCCTTCCTAACCCTAACCCTAACAACGACGAAGCCAGGCTTCGCCTTGTATCCCAGCGCTCGGGCTCTATTGAGCCGCGTCGGCTTCTCTACTCTAACAATGGACGGCTCTCGCCGCCACTTCATCAACCTCTGCTTCATTACCGGGGCTAGCGGACCGTCGTAAGGCCTTTTCCATAGCTGGGCGATGTAGTGATACATCGACTTAGCCATGGCAGCGCACCCAGCCGGGGTCTAGGGCTGTGAGCTTCACCCAAGCTTAATAGGTTTTTAGCTAGATGATTAGCCTAGCTCGCGTAGGTGAGAGAAATTCCTCCGCCGAAGATTATGGTGGGTGTCATAGGCAAGGCCAACGTTGGTAAATCCACTTTCTTCTCCGCCGCGACCATGGTTCCGGTACCGATAGAGAACAGGCCTTTCGTAACGCTGGAGCCCCACACGGGGGTTGCCTACGTTAGGCGTAGGTGCGTACACGTCGAGCTGGGGTTGAGTAAGTGCGATGCCTCTAACTCTATATGCGTAAGGGGCGAGAGGTTCATACCCATAACGCTGGTAGACGTGCCGGGGCTAGTTAAGGGAGCGCATAAAGGTAGGGGGTTAGGCAATAGGTTTCTCGACGCGATTAGGCAAGCGCACGCATTGATACACGTGGTCGATGCTTCGGGCTCTACCGATGAGGATGGTAAGTACGTTGGTCCTGGCGCTAGGGATCCCGTGGAGGACGTTATCGAGATTGAGCGCGAGTACGAGGAGTGGATGCTCGGGATACTTAGGAGGGATTGGGAGCGCTTCGCGAGATCGCTAGACCATGCCGAGCCCGGGCAAGTGGTCGAGGCTCTCACTAAGAGGCTCTCGGGCTTGTCGATAAGGCGCGAGCACGTTATCGAGGCTATCAAGCTGGCTAAGTTGGAGGGCTCGAAACCATCTTCGTGGAGGGAAGAGGAGCTGCGAGACTTCGTTCACTGGCTACGCGTAGTGGCTAAGCCAACGGTGATAGTCGCGAACAAGATCGACGTTCCGGAGGCTAGGGATCTCTATAGGGAGATGGTTAAGAGGCTCGAGGGTAGGATTATCGTGCCCGCTACCTCGCTAGGAGAGTTGATACTAAGGAAAGCAGCTGAGAAAGGGTATATAGAGTACCTACCCGGGGACCCCGACTTTAGGATCGTTGACGAATCCAAGCTTACTACCCAGCAAAAGCGCGTCCTAGAGATGATTAGGAGCGTAATGAAGGAGTTCGGAGGCACTGGCGTTCAGCAAGCGATTAACAAGGTCGTTTTCGAAGCGCTTAAAATGATCGTTGTCTACCCAGTCGAGGATCCGAACCGATTCTGCGATAGCAAGGGCAGGGTCCTACCCGATGCATACCTAGTCCCCAAGGGGACCACGGCCCTCGACTTAGCGTACATGATACACACCGACCTCGGGAAAGGCTTTCTCTACGCTATAGACGCGAAGACCAAGCGCAGGCTGCCCAAAGACTACGTTCTAAACGATGGGGACGTCATCAAGATTGTTTCCGCTAGGTGAGTTAATTGAGTCGTCGGATACGCGTCGAGAGCCTCGAGCTCGTAACCCACTGCCACGCGACGGAGGATCCCGAGAAGGTTAAGCAAGCTCTGCTAAACCTGCTACCCCCCGACCTGAGGAACCGCGTAGCAGTCCACGGGCAGAGGTTATCGGGCTACTTCCACAACCCGATAGTTAGGATGCAGATAGTGTTGCATCGAGACGAAGCGCTAGAGAGCTTTAGGTACGTACTGTGCCGCCTACCCGAGTACGATAGGCGCTACCTATTGCTTAGTCTCGAGCAGAGGTACGATCGTAGGGCGAACAAGCTGTTCCTTAGGGTGGATAAGCAGGAGGCGTACATGGGTAGAATCGCTCTTAACGAGGGTAGCGATACGATACGTTTATCGGTATCGTTCTCGCTCGTTCGCTCGATAGACGAGGTTAGGTCGCTACTCGAGTCCTTGTGCAAGGGTTCGGAGGATGCTAGCGGATCTACTGGTTCCTCCGAGCGTAGCTAACCCGGATACGCTTCCAAAGATCGTGAACAGCTTTCCGCTAACCCTAGTTGGTGTTCCTACGCTTAGCGAGGAGCTAATCGAGCGCTTTCTGAGCTCCGTCGCTAGGGAGGTCGTATTAGTGCCTCGATACGTACATGAATCCACTAGCACCAATCCCCTTCCTCCGAAAAGCGCCTTGAGGAGCGCCTTGCCCCTATGCGTGCCGGACTCCGTTTCCACCGCTCGCCTCTTAGCTAAGGTGCGTAGCTCTATACCCATAGCTCTATGCCCGCAAACGCTGAGGTTCGTAGATGAAACGCAGGTGAACTTCATGGCTACGTCGCGCGTTAGGAAGTTCGTGGAGGTGCTGCTGGGGGAGTTCCTCGAGCTGTGTAAGAGAGTTCCGAAGCCCAAGATGAGCTTCGAAAGGGCTCTCTACTTCATGACCAAGGCCATCGATCGAGCTCTATACCTAGACGTTGGGGTCATCGTGTCCTCCGGGCGGCAAGCGATTCTGCACCCAAAGCAGATGAAGGCGATTCTCTACTCCCTGGGGTACACCAAGAGGGAGCGGCTCCTCATGACAGCCCTCTACCCCCTCGAGCTACTACGGACGTGGCTTAAGGGAGGGGGCCGTGGATAGCGCCTTAATCACCGCGCTAATCGCTACATCGATAGCGCTATCGATAGCGTCGCTCATCATCGCCGCGCGAGCAGCTAAACAAACCTTCACTACACCTCGCCGCATTCACGCGGTTGCTAGCCGTAGGCGGGCTAAGCGGGTTAAGCGCTACGTTCTTCTGAAGGTGGTTTGCCTAGATGGGGCTCCGCCCGATGAGTTCGCTAGGGAGCTAACCTCGAAGCTATACTCGGCTCTAGGCCCAGTGCTCGCGGCTAAGTGCGGCATCGCGTTAGCAGCGTTTAGAAAGGATTTGGGTCGCGCGATTATTCGCGTTTCCGGGGATCCTCGGTGCGTTAGCCACGTACTGCTCGCGCTATCCACGCTTCACGTGCTCGAGAACTCGAGGTGCTTAGCGATACCCCTCCGCACCTCCGGGTGCCTAACAAGGCTTAGAAAGGCGCTTCGCGTATACAGAGCGAGTGGGTGATGAAGCCGCTCCAAACGTGATCCGTGATGAACTCGCGACGATCTGACCCTACGCTAGCTCCAGTCGGTATATGAACGATGGGAGGGTTCCGTGTATAGTGTATAGCCTCTCGACCTTCCTCAACGCTCTTAGCTTCCTCAACGCGCTTTCAGCGCTGCCTACGGCCGACGTTATGAAGACTATCCTCTCGAAGCCTGCTTCCTCTAGAGCCCTAAGCGTCGAAGCGTATAGCTTGGCCATGGACTCCGCCCCCCGCATTCTAACGCCGTACGGAGGATTGAATACCGCTACCCTAGGCTCCGCACCAAGCTCTCGAAATACCCAGTCGATGCCCTTCCTAAGAACCTTCCTGCAATCACCGACAACTATCTTAACGACGTCGTCTACCCCCGCGCACTTAGCGTTTACGACTCCGCCCTCTGCATACACGGGGTTCTTCTCGATGCCTAGTATCGCTAGGTGAAGAGGTTCGAGAACCCTACTGCAAACGCGCTCTAGCGCACTGCTAAACGATGGGTCGAGCCTAGACACCACCGGGTTGCCGAGGAGCTCCGCTTTCTTAAAGCATAGGCACTCAACTCCCTTCTCGATGAGTCCCGCCTCTATCAGTAGGGTAGCTCCGCCACACATAGGGTCAAGCAACCCCTCCTCCCTTCTCCACCCCGCGATCCTCAGCATCGCGGACGCTATCGTGGTCTTCAACGAGGCCGGATGGCTAAACACCCTATAGCCTCGTTTATGAAGCGAGCTACGCGTGAGCTTAAGCGCTACGAATAGCTTATCATCGTTTAGCTCTACGTACACCTCTACATCCGGGCGATCTAGGTCTACGCGAAGCCTAATCCCCTTAGCCTCGAGATAGCTGTCTATAACGGCCTGGCCAGCAACCCTCGCAATATCTATGCTCGTAAAGGTGTGCTCACCTATTCTCTCGGGCCTAATAGCGAAGCTCTCACACGGCTTAACGATGCTCGAGAAGTCTAGCGACTTAACCGATCTATACACATCGTCTAAGCCTTTAACGCCCTCGAAGAACCCAAGCACGTAGTAAACGTTGTTGGCTATCCTAGACCTCAGGACATCGACGAGGCTACGCACGTTGCATTCCAAAAGCAAGCGACCGCTGAAGACCCTTACAACCCTAAGCTCCTCAACTAGCTCCCTAAGCTCGTTTAGTAGAACGTACTCGAGGCCGTTATCCGTGGTAATAAGCATTGAGCACCGCATTCTCAGCCAGCCACCGCCTCTTCATCCCAACGAGGTCCGCAGCGGTCGGGCGAGTCATCACTCAGGAACAACTCTAGTCCCGATCGCGCCCCTCAAAGCCTTCTCAACGTTCTCCGGATCAAATCCGTTAAAGACTACGACCTCTATCCCAGCTCTTTTCAGCACCCCCATCGCTACAGGATCCAGCAGCTCGTACCTACCGGCTTCAAATCCCTGCTCTAACACCTTGGGTAGGTCGCTAATGCGCACAACGTCTAGCCTCTTAGCATTCGGATACCTCTTCGGATCCCTATCGTAAATCCCATCAACATCAGTTGCGTACAGCATCAACTTTATTCCGAGAACCTCCGCAACAACGGCAGCAGTTCCAGACGTTGACTGACCCGGTTGAAGACCCCCTAACACAACGACCTTACCGCTACTCCACGCCTCCTCAACATCCTCAATGGATCTAGGTATCGGTCGATACGCGTAATCACCAAGGGCATAGCTAAGAAGTAACGCGTTAACGCGCGAAACCTCTATGCCTAAGGAATCGGCAACACCCTCACCAAGCCCTAGACTACGAGCACACTCAACGTATTTACGAGCGTAGCTCCCACCCCCAACAACAATCACGAACCTATTACCTTCATCGACAAGCCTCTTGATTACGCGTGCATAACCCGAGACCAGCTGCGGATTATCAGGATTAATTATCTTTCCCGAAACCTTTAGCACAACACTCTTCACGACCCACACCCGCAACACACGATTAGCTAGAAGGTAATATTCCTCGTACACTAACTCGTTAACCGATAAGTACATCGCTAAGCGCATCGAGTAGATGCCTCGCCAACATAAACCCAAGTAACACCACATTCAATTACATAAGGGTAATACTGACCTAGGCCCCCACCATGCAGCACTCCCCAAAACACTAGGATCAGAGAGCTTAGCAGGCAAGTGGACCAAAGTACCTTGTGAAGACAATTAGCGTTATAGGCTAAGAGCTACGCCCTTAGCGAACCTCGCGATGCGTAACTGCATAGATGAATCGACTAGTGCACCGCTTAGTGCACTACAACCCCATTGAGTAGATACGATCATCATTGAATTGCAGAGGGGCCGACCCGACGCTAGCTATGTAGGGCCTCGACGGGGCTGCGCACACAATCCGCATGCACATAGCCGTAATATCGAAACATGTATCGAGTTACCACGCTATAACTAAGCTCCTTGAGAACACTCTTCGATAGACGCAAATATGTTTCAATGCATGAGCATAGGGCTACAATCTTTTATATGAGGCTCCCGGCTACCACTTAACCCCGATTGAGGCACCCTGCCGCTAATGAAGCTCCCTGAGCCTCTCATCGGGTGACTTGCAGTGCATGGCGCCTCAAGTGGGTATCCACGCCCGCTTAAGCGGGTCCTTAGCTCACGGTGAAGTTAAGTGGCGCTTAACTTTGCAGCGGTAGAGTTAAGCGCCCTCAAGGAGGGGCTGAGCCCATGTAGCACCCTGGAGCCCCATGCCTCACTCGGGGTACCTTGCGCTAATTGAATTCCTTCGCTTCGCATCCTCACCTTGGCTTCAGCGCCTCGAGGTCTAGATCCTGTAAATGGAGCCTAGAGTGATACGCTGTAGATCCGTGTTTGAGGTGGTTAACTGGTTTACCCAGCAATACACTAACTAGCGAACTTTCTCCGCTCCTAAGCGCTCTCATTGCTTACGGCGTAACACTTGCGGGATCTCGTGCTAGAGCTAGCTCATTTAGGCGGAGCCCTACGGCGCACGAAACAAGTTTGTAGAATTGAAAATTAACTACAAGATCCTAATACCTTCGTAACTTGAGAGGCTACTTCGTTTAGCGGGCTTGTAGTACGCTAATTGGTTTGTTTCTTAGTCGATTTATCGCTTAGTGCACCGCAGGATTCGAGAATCACGTCTATGTCTACGGGGTACCTTAGTATGGCTATCAATCCGCCTAGGAACTTTACTCTTTGGCCCGCTGGGCTATCTACGGGCACGATGACTATCTTTGCGTTTCTATTAGCTGCTTCGCTAAGTATAGCCCTAATATCATCGTTGTTTATCGAGGAGAATAGCTGCTCGTCCGTTACGACCAGCTTTTCTACTGCTCCAAGCATCGTAGCTATCTTCACGTGGTTTAGCCCGTAAGCTACCCTTTGGGGCTCCTTAATTACCAGCTTATCGAATTCCTCTAGTATGCGCGAAGCCTCTACTACAGCATTATCCCGTAGGATGCGCTCTACTACATCCCTATGGATTATCTCCTGAATGCCTACGTACCCTCCGTTCGCTACGGTATCTACGTATATTCGTGCCGACGGCATGAGCTCCTTAAGCTTCTCGGCTATCTCCTCCTTCAGCGTACCGGGGCTCGCTACGACGATTACCTCAATGCCTTCCCTTCTAGCGATTTCGGCAACCCTATTAGCTATGCTCGCAATAACGACCTTCTTCGCGCTCTCGAAAGCCTCTTCGCGAAAAGGTATCGAAATTGTCTTCTCATCGACGATTTTGAGCCCTTGTCCCCGCAGTATTGCTATCGCGTACTCATCGAAGTCTACGGCTACGAGAATCGCTTTATACGGCTTTACGAACCTGAGTAGCTCGTCTAGGATCCTAGGGTTCCACTGCTTCTTGAATAGCGTCACCTCCGATCCAACGTCTATGTTCAGCGTATGGTGAGATCCCTTAACCCCGAACTTATCCGGGCCCTCAACCACTATCCCGTGGACTCGAAGCCTATTCGTAAAAGGCTGGAACTCCACCTTCTTGACCTCGATAGTCAAAACCATTGGGATTCGCCGCTTTTCGTAGCCAAGGCTAACATCCCTAGTGGTAACCCCCTTAACGAGATCCCCAGGGGATATCAACAAGCTTAAAAGCCATAGATCATCCTCGCTCTCGACCCTAACCTTAAGCACCCCTCGCTTACCATCGATAACCTCTATTCGCATTACCCGAGTTCACCACCTCAAAGCAACGCGCTAGAACCCTAATTTTCTGAATGCGGTGCGCGGCCCCCAGCGGTGCGCTATGCAGCCGACACCCCGGGGGATCCCGCACCGTGCCTCCCCCCGTAGACCCGCGAACGCCGGCGTCGGGGGTTAGGCTGCTCCCTTCCGGACCTGACCGATTCCCCCCGCAAAGGCGGTAGCCTCCTCCCTTCGGAGGAGGCCCCGCCACCGCCGGCCCCGCGGGGCGGAGCTCATCGCGGTGCGGGGCCCGTGGGCATCGGCTGCATAGCGCACCGCGGGTTACTGGCCCCCGCGTAACGCCCATTTCGGGTTGCGGGGGAGGGCGAGCCCCCCAGCCCTTCCCGCGCACCGCTCTATCGATGCTCAACCGGGTTTAAAGCGGAATTTGGAAATACCTCTTGAACCACTTCGTTCTAACGTACGCTAACCTTAGAACGTGGGCTTGAGGAACCTTACCAATTTACGCATACTCGCTTCGGATTCTTAATTACCAATCTAGTACCATCGCAACCGACAACGTTGCGCCGTACCTTAACGCCATGCTTATTAGCCTTCGTAGGATACACTAATCACGAAGGTGATAGGAATGCCCGCGTGTACTCAGCCGGTTAAGGTTAGGACTCCTAGTGGTGAGGAGAGGGAGTTAGTGCC
>CAZRDH010000083.1:0-13095 GCA_964598805.1 uncultured Desulfurococcaceae archaeon
AACTCGTCCTTAACGAAGGGCCACTTCCTACCCCTAGATGGCCCCCGCTTCAATACTCATCACGCAGCGGAGCTCTAGAAGGGAATTCACGAGATTCCTATTTAGCGTATTGCGCTTGGGATTCGTTACTCCGTCGAACAGTACTCCTTAAGCAATTCGAGAACCTTGGACAAAACGCTTTCATCTGGAACGCTCGCTTCGAACTGTAGTAACGTCCTTAGCTCGTCTATGGTCGTCGGAACAATGTTTATGATCATAGACGCCGTAACCTCCTTGAACCCTATCTCCTTAACGAGCTTCTCGTACAGTTCCTCCACGCGCTCGGGATCGCACTTACTAAACTTCGATACGTATTCGTACATGGATTGAGTTACGGAGCCCTCCTCTAGCCCGTACCTCCTGAGGGTCTCTATGTACTCCTCTATGTACTTCTTAGCCAGCGGAATCGGTATATCCCTAAACGAAATCCTCTCGTAGCTCAAAGCGATTCCCTCAGCTCCTCGCTAGCTTAGACACGATTTCCAAAGCCATCTTCCTCTGTTTAGCTCGCTCATCGCGGATCTTCTTAAGGAGCTCAACGACCTTTCGTACGCGCTCTTCTACCGAGAAGGCGGGCCTCATGTGCTCGGGTAACAGGAATAACGTCTTGATCTTGGACCCAACTTTTAGCTGCACTATGTATGCGCGCCCCCTCTTACCAACGACAGTACCTACCTTTCCATAGTACCTGCGGTGCGGAAGAGCCTTGTGTATTGCTGGATCCGCAATTATGTAGACCTTGTCGCCCGGCTGGTAGTCTATGAGTATCCTGCTTAGCGGAGGAACGGCTCCCTTCTCCCTAACCCTCTTGCGAAATAGCTTGCGAGTCCTATGCCTAAGTCCTTGGGGTGCCTTTACCATTTTCTAGCACCCGTAGCCTTTGAGCTACTCGGCGAAACGCTATCTTAAATCTGCTTCTGGACATAGACCACGTCCAGCTCAATACACTCAGCCTGCATTCCAAGCACATCGCTAAAGCTGGGCTTAGTCCTACCCTCGTCTCCCGATACAAGCTCCTTTATGTACAGCCCGCCCTCCGCCTTTATCAGCGACTCGAAGAGCCTATCCTCGATCTTGAGGGTCTTTACGCAAATCACCTTCCTACGCCTAAGGGCTTCGCGCTTCCTTCTAAGAACCCTCTTGGGCGTCCACTGCTCGATAACGCGGTTCCTAAAGAACTCCTCTAGATACCGAAGATCGTCCTCAGTAACGGGCTTCTCGGTTAGCACGAGAGCTCTGTAGATCTTGTAGCCGCGACCGCTCTTAACGTTCGCTATAACCTCGCGCCTAACGCTCATCGTCAGCTCGAAGCCTAGCCAAGGACTAAAGCTGTTTATAGCTTCCTCCAGCCGCGCTATCTCCACATCCCTATCGAGAGGCCTATGCACCTCCAAAACGAAGGGTCGGCCGCTACCGAGCATACGAACATCGACATCCTCCCTACCAGCACCATGGAAAATCGCTTTCTCGCCCCGCGCTAAGGCCGCCGCTGGCTGTAGCGCATCCTCTATGGCTAGCGGATATCTTCGCTTACCGTCCCTTCCAATCCACGGTACTTGGGATATCCTTCTACCGAACTTCCAGTAGGTTCCGAGGATCATGAGCGACGGTACTTCAACCCACGAACCTCCACTACCCAAATCAATGATTACCGTTGCCTGCGGGTTCTCGAAATCGGGAGTGAAGCCGTATAGATCGCGAACCTTCTTACCTATAACCCTCTTCAACTCGCTCCTAACGCTCTCCCAAGTCGATATCCCTAGGGATCTCGCTAGCTCGCGCTCCCTCTCAACGATGTCCCTCGGGGGGATGACACCCACTAGGAACCTCTTGACCCCGAGCTCTGAGAGCTTCTTGCTAACTATCTCGACGCCCTTCTCGATCAAGTCCTCGATCCTAGAGCCACAAACGTAGCATTTCGCATCCTCGCTACCACCAACGTTTATACCGAATAGCCTCGCTACACGCCGAACCTCAGGGCAGTTACGCGCAAGCTCTTCAACGAGTGCGCGATCAGCAGTACCAGCGCTTAGCAGCCTATGGATCTCCATCGCAATGACTATCTTTATTGCTCGCCCGCGCTCTGCGTTGTCGAGCCCCTTACCCAACTGTGCAAAGAGCCTACCTAAGCACCTATCACATAGGGGGTACCTTCGAAGAACCTTGATTGCCAAGTCAATAACGTTCTCGCTGCTCATACCAAGCCTATCCCTCGGACTCGAGCTTCGATAAGTCTATGCCTAGCCTTCTAAGGAACCCCCTCCTCTTAATGTTCTTAACCATCTGCTTAACCATCTCGTAGTACTTGAGTAGCTCCTTAACGTCCTCTGGACTCGTGCCCGAACCCCTAGCGATCCTAATGATCCTCTTTCGATCGATTATGCTTGGGTTCTTAAGCTCTTCATACGTCATTGAATCCATTATCGCTAGCCACTTCCTCATCTTCTCCTCGCTTAGCTTTAGTTGAGCTTCGTCTATTGGAAGTAGCGAGAAGCCTGGTATTAGCTGAAGGATCTTCGATAGCGGTCCTAGCTTCCTCATAGATTTGAGCTGGATGTATAGGTCTACGAGGGTTATCTTACCCGATGCAAGGGCCTTCCTAAACCTGCGCTCGAGTTCTTCCCTATGCTCGATCTCCTTAAGCTTCTCTATTAGCGCTGGCAGGTCTCCGAATCCCAGCAACCTACCAACGAATCTCCTAGGCTCAAAAACCTCGAGCTCTGGAATCTTCTCCCCAACGCCAACGAACTTTATCTGAGCTCCCGTAGCTGCTACCGCCGATAGCGCGCCACCACCTTTCGCAGTTCCATCGAGCTTCGTTATCGTTATGGAGCCTATGGGAGTAGCCTCGTGAAACCTCTTGGCTAAGTCGAACGCTTTTTGACCCATCGAGGCGTCTATCACCAGCATTACCTCGTCGGGCTTTATCGCATCGGCAATAGCCTTCATCTCCTCTAGCAGCGCTTGCTCCGAGCCGTATCCATGCCTACCAGCCGTATCCACGATGATGACGTCCGAGCCTCGCGAAGCACACCACTCTATGCATTTACGCGCTATATCCACTGGATCCTTAGACTTTGGGTCGCCGCACATAGGCACGTCTATCTGCTTAGCAAGCTGCTCGAGTTGCTCGTACGCTGCCGGCCTGTAGGTATCGGTACACACTAAGCAGGGTCTATAGCGATACCTTTTGTAGAAGTACGCTATTTTTGCAGCCGTCGTGGTCTTCCCCGAGCCCTGGACCCCCACCAGCATTATTACGTAAGGCGTTTTCGCGGGGAAAACCTGGGGCTTTCGATCCCCTCCAAATAGCTGCGAAAGCTCGTCGTATACAACCTTAACGAACCACTCCCTCTTCGAAACGTAGGGCGGAGGCCTATCCTTTAAGGCTCGCTCCCTAATCCTCTTGCTAAGCTCTAGGACTAGCCTTACGTTGACGTCGGCGCGGAGCAAAGCCTTTTGAAGCTCCTTAACGAAGTTCTCTACCGCTACCTCGTAGGGTTGCTTACCCCTTAGGAACTCGATTAAGGCCTTTCGAACGCCCTCTAAAAACCTCATGGTTTAAACCACTAAACCCCGTAGCTATACGCTATTCGCGCACCCTAACGATCATCTTCCTGCCCATAACAACCCAGTACTCGACCTCCTTACCCGGGGCTAGCTTCTCGGCTATCGAGGGATCGCTAGGCTTCTCAACCTCGAACGTCTCGTAGGTCTCTAAATCCATTATCTGAACGAGGTTATCGTACATCGCGGTGACCTGACCCACCTTCTTCTCTATTATCGGCACCTCAACTCTTTGATCTACCGGCCCTACGAGGGTTTTTCTCGAGCCCGTAAAGAGGCCTATAGCTACGAGATGAACCTTAGCGCTTCCATGCTTACCCGTCTTAGCCTTCGAGACCTCCACAACTCTACATGGCTCTCCATCTATGACTACGTAGCTACCCTCTTTCAACTCGCCAAGCTCGGCATACGTGATGCTCATACAAATCCACCCTCAAAGCAATGGGTGTATAACGAGATAAAAGAGTTGTTGGAGTCTCTAAGCACGCGGTGCCAAGTGTGTCGGAATCCATCGAGCGGATAGAGTGTAGAGCTCGGCAATTACTCGCATCGAGCAACATCGATAGGGATGAAGCGTACCGCCTTGTGGAGTGGCTATTCACCGAACTAAGCTCGTCTATAGGATCGAAGTTCAGCAAGGAGGCTTCGAAGCGAGGCACGTGGAGCGTAGAGCTCCTGGATAACGCTGTAGACGAAATCGTTGATAGATGTGGAGGGAGTTACAGCGTTCTAGAGCTATGGGAAATGGCGTGGGAGGTAAGGCTCGGTAACGGCGATCCTCGTGAACTCCTTCGGAAGTTAATCGAGGTAATCGAGCTAATCAAGCGCAAGAACATCGCTAAGGGAAGGGGTAGAGGTAGGCGTGCGCATAGACGCTAAAATAGCTTCCTTCTTCTCCTCCTAACGAGCTCGAGAACTTGCCTTAAGCCCTTCCTGCTAGCCGCCGAAATCCTGAACTCAACTATCCTACCGCTGGAATCCAACCCCACTTCAATATCCTCAGAAATCGCTACGTATGTATGGGGGGCCTCGAGACTCACCCTAACTATGAGCGTATCTATATCCGGTCTATAGTCTATCGACGACATTGCGACCCCACTTGCTCTAGCTCTTTCAAGAGCAATACCTTATAAGTTGGGCGGTGCCTATACCCCCTGTGGGAATCATGAGGTTCTGCCCAAAGTGCGGATCCATAATGGTCGTTGATAGGAGTAAAGGCGTGCTGAGATGCCCAAAGTGCGGCTTTACTATGGAGGGCGGAGGCCTAGTGTTATCGAAGTCTATTAGCCACAGCGTTAAGGAGAAGACCGTTGTGGTGGATGCCTCTAAATCGGGAGTACCGCCGGGAGCAGTGTTGCTCAAGGGCGAGGTGAGGTGCCCTAAGTGCGGACACGACGAGGTTTACGCGTGGCAAATGCAGACGCGCGCAGCAGATGAACCCCCTACAACGTTCTATAGATGCGCTAAATGCGGACACACGTGGAGAGAGTACTAAGTGGTTTTACAAAAACGTCTTTACGACTTACCTAGGTCCCGAGCAATTACCTCAGCTACTCTCTTACCCGATAGCAACATGCCGCTGAATATAGGCCCCATACGAGGTAGACCGTAGAGCTCGGCTACCGCCATCCCCGTCGCGTAGAGTCCTGGAACGACCTTACCCGTGTACTTAACTACGAGTTCCTCACCCTTCGCCGCATTCATTGGGCCCGAGCCTCGAGGAGTAATCCCTAGCTCTGGCACCTTGCGGCTAACGATCTTTATGACCGCCGCGTCGTGCCCCGTAGCATCCACAACGGCTTTGGCTAGAATGCTCAGCGGATCTACGTGAAGTCCCGCGATCTGTACTGCCGACCACTGCACGACTACGCCTGCAACCCTAACGGGGTTCGACCTAATGACGACGTCTTCGACTGTCGCACCTAGGAGTATCTTCGCGCCGCTAGATATGGCGCCGCTAGCGAGTTTAGCTATGAGCTCCGAAGCATCGGTTACTAAAAGCCCGTTTCTCTCGACGTACTTAACGCCGAAATCGTCTAGAATCTCCTTAGCTTCGCGTAGCGAGACCACTTTATGGAATAGCATGCCTCCTCCACCTATGCCACCACCAAAGCTAAGCTTCCTCTCAAGCACTAGCACCCTAAACCCAGCATCCGCAAGGTACTTAGCTGCCGTCATGCCGGAGGGGCCCGCACCCACTATAACCACATCCACTTGACTAAGCTCAGCGAGTTCGCTAGACGCGCTCTCAACGATAGTCTTGGTTATCAACGCGTCGAGCTCCAAGGCGAGTCGCCAGTTTACCTATCTATGCGAGGGCTTAAGCTTAGCGGGTTGAAACCAGAGTAATGATCTCTCACTCCGGAGCAAGAGCCCTAAGTCGAAGACGTTGAGCACTGCGACCTCCAGTAGCTTACCCATGGACTTAGCCCTCTCAATGCCTCTCGAATCCATCGCTACTCTACCAACGCCTATTATAGCTAAGTCGCTAGCGTCTCTCACCGCAACGTAGCTACCAACGCAAAAAGGCTCGTATACTCGACGAACCGAGGCAACCAACACGTCGTTACCGTAGAGAAACGCCTTGACTCCTTGTTCCACAACGTCTACGCAACACGCAACACTATTCGAAACCTCGTACACGACCTCGAAGAGCCATGGGCTGGGAATGAACTCCCTACCCACGAGCCAACCCGCAATTCTTCCAGCGACCAACGAAGCACTGGATACTCCAGCGCTCGCTATCTGCTTAAACAAGCCCTCTTCAATCATCAGAACCGCGTTGCCAAAACCACTCCTCGCGAAAACCCATTCCTTAAGCACCTGGGATACCGTGTCGAAATCAAAGCATTTGAGAAGGAACTCCTTAACCCTATCAAGCTCGCTGCCTTCAAGAGGCTTCAGCACGTGCATTACTCATCACGCTTCAGAGCCGGTGGAGGCTCATCACCCCGTAATAACCCTAAAGCTACGCTTAGCGCCCCGGGGTACGCTGTGTCGCTAGACGCCTTAATTCTCGATCTCGACGGAACCCTAGTTAAGCTACCCGTGGACTGGCCAACATTCGAAAAGTATGTTGAGACGCTGATAGGGCGCCGAATGATGTTTCTAGAGTTCGTAGCTAAGTACTTCGCTACGCCTATGTTCTGGAGAGTCCACGAGTTCTTAGAGCGACTCGAGCTCGAAGCATGCAACAACATGGTTGTCTACGACGATACTCGAGAGTTCTTAGACAGCGTTTTAAGCAATGCTAGATTTCTAGCCGTGGTAACTATGCAGGGTAGCAAGCCTTGCTTGAAGATCGTTGAGCGACTAGGCCTAGTTGACCGCGTATTCCTATGCGTAACGCGTGAGGTAGCTCCTACGCGCTACCAACAGTTATCTATAGCGCTAGAGCTACTAAACACCGATCCCTCTAAGACGGTGTTCGTAGGCGATAAGGTAATCGATGGATTTGCAGCCCATCGCTGCGGAATTAGGGGCATTGTTGTGATGAGGGGGCTCGCTACCCCGAGAATTAGCGAGAGCGACGATATTATCGAGGATTTAAAGAGCTTAGGCATACACGTAGTAAGGAATCTCAGGGAGGCGATTTCCATCCTAAAATCGCTGTAGGATCTCTACGCGCATTGGTACCCGCATCGGAAGCAGGTACTTACCTATTTTAGATCCCTAGACACAGAAACGTGTATTGAGGGGAGAGCGTACTAGGTGATGACTTTATGCCCTCGGCTCACCACCGAGGCGTTAGTCCGCTGGTTTCGGCAGTGATCATGACGCTAATAGTCCTCGGCGTCGGCGCTTACGTAGTTGCCTACGCAATAACGAACTTCCATAGCATAGCCCAGAGAATCTCGTACTCAAGTCAAAGAGCGTTGCTAGAGATGTCGCAAGATATCGCGGTCTTAGCCGCTTACATAAACTCCTCCTTATCCCCAACAAAGCTCTACGTACTCCTCGCTACTGGGGGCTCACCCGCTAAGATACTCGCTATATATGTCAACGACGAGCCATACAATTCCCTATGCCTATTCTCAGTAGATGGCTCTACACCCACAACCATATCATCGAGCGGCATCTACGTGCCTCCGCGCTCCTTCGTATCGATTGAGTGCCCAGCCCCTGGCACCTACGCTAAGGTAACGATTGTTTACGAGGGTGGAGAGGTGACCGTCTATGCCAAGGCTATCTAGATCCGGTATAAGCACCGTTATTGGAATGGCATTGTTCGTGCTAATAGCGATTGCACTACTAGCAACAATATACATAGTGTTCAACGAGATGCTCAACGCGTTAAACAAAGTCGCGAATTTAGCTACATATAGGGTAAGCGAGCTACAGCTCGCGAATTCCATAAATGGTTGGTGGGTTCTCCAAGGATCGACGCTCATAATAAACGTAACGAACAATGCACCCATATCCATAGAGATAACATCGATAGCGATAGTGCTAAGCAATGGTAGCTACGTAGCCCTTTACAAGGGTCACACCGATTCCGCTACCGTGACCATAGTATACCCTAGCGGAGTAGTTACAAGCCAAGCGCTCTCACTACCCCTAACACTCGGAACGGGCTATAGCGCTAACATCTCAATACCCGGGATAATTACAGCCACACCAAAATCCATTTCCCTAGCCGTAACCGCCTCACCCCTAGTCATCTCCATACCGCTCAAACCATACACACCAACAGCCGCAAAACCATCACCTCCACCAATATACCTGCTAAAACTCGCACATTATGCCGGGCTCGGAACCGTAGCAATCACCAAGAAGGCTAACGCCGCAGCGTACGCAACCATCAACGGATCCATAACAAGCCTATCCGTAAACGCACAAACGTATATAGGAACCGCGCCCGATATACAAGCCCTCGACAACACCTATCTGAACGCAACAAGCATCAAAGTCCCTCCAGATATATACTTAACGAATAGGAACGCCATCCTATACACGAACTTTACCTCGAATCCATTCACGCAACCACAGACCTCACCCATGTACCTATACAATTACTCATCAACTACTACAGGGATATGGTCTTGGGGCAGCTATGGCTATATAGATGGAGGAATAGAATATAGTGATTCGCTAACTGCAAGTTCGTTACTTTGGGGTCTATTCGTGACTAACGACGCTTCGCTAGGCTTAGCTTATAACAATTATACTAGTTTTACAACAATAAGTGCTACCTCCAATTGGAGCATCTATGTTAAGGTTTACGTTCCATCACTATCATCAACGAACTTCACTACATCCGGCTCACTTAGTTATGATTTCTGGTATATAGTAGGCACAGCTTATGTAGAAAATACTACTAATTATTACATACTCGGTATTTTAGCTTACTACAGCAGTTCATCAACATCAACATCCTATTATTTAGCCGTGGTTAATTCAACTAGCACGAATGGAATATCGATATACGCTATCAGCAACGCATTGACGCTTACACCAGGATGGTATATCCTTGTAACGGAATACTCACCCACACTACATGCCACAGAATTGTTCCTTTACTCTATTAACGGTACACTATTAGCACGCGCCAACTACGTTGATAACTCAGCCGTTAAGCCTAATCCTCAATACGTAGGGCTAGGCACCTTCTACTATCTTTACATAGCTTCAGCTACATCATTTACTGCACGCGTATCCATAACCCCTGCATCGAAATTTGATGACTTCATCGCAGGTATCGGAAATGTAACTATTGTGACCGTTAGCAACCTACCTAATGGTTACATCGTTACGTTATTTAATTCCACGGGAGGCATAGTGAACTCATCAACAGCGAACAACGGCATTGCAACGTTAAATGTTATTACACAGCCGATCGTATCCAGCGCAACCATAGACATTAATGACTCTCTCGGCAACTTAGTGCTTAGCAAGCAACTTGATTTGGTGCTCGGAGGCGATTCTTATACTTACTTACCGCCTAGATACGAGGTTTCGCTAAACATTTCTAGCTTCATCGATTTGCAAGGGGTGATTAACGATACTTCGTATTGGACTCTTAGCTTAGGTGTTTCGCTAGTAACGAACAATACGTACGTAAACGTATCGATTCTAGCCCTAGACATAAGCTCTGGACAGCTAAAGCTCGTAAGTACCGTAAATAACGTTGTGTCGTTAACAAGCTCCTATACTTTATCTCCTCCAACAACCTATCTAAACACGACAACGGGTATAGTCAATGCCACGCTAGAGGTATACTCAGCGTATCCATTCAATGTATCGATAAACTTATTCAATGCAAAGCTCCGTGCGCTTAAACTAGGAACCGAAACACCACTACTAATCGTTGGTGTTGGAGAGTCATCACTAATAGACGTATACCAAATCTCTACGTACGCATCTGGCCCAGCATTAACGTACCTTTACAGTATCGATGCTCACACGATATTTAACGGAAGTGCTAGCCTAGCCTACAGCCCCGTAGACCATAAGCTATACCTACTAAACACTAGTGGAATATTCTATGCGTACATAATGCCGTCAGCCAACTTCAGTGCCTTAATAACTAACGCTCTATGTAGAGCTACGGGTGCTGGAGCTCAGATAGCTGCAATTAACGTCTCTGGGTATCCCTTTATAATTGTGTTTCCGGGAGCTGGCAACAACACGCTATGCATAATCAACGCATCGTCGGGAACTGTATCAACGCTGAGCGTTCCGCCAGCGTATAGCTATACCGTCGCTGCATACAACGATACGTGTGCATGGTTCGTAGCTAACTACAGTGGCACCCCAGAGCTACTCCAGCTATGCGCTTCGAACTTAGCATCCGTAACGCCACTGCTAAACCTATCTACGTTAAAGAACGTTGGCTTAGCTTACTGCCCTGGGCTAAACGAGCTAGATTTACTCGCTGAAGGAGGCCCTAGCTACGTGATAAATCTCGTAACCAAAACCGTATCGAGATCCCTTAACCCACCGTTCTATCCGGTTGGTGTAGGCGATAGGCTTGGATGCTACAATGGATACGCATTCTTCGTTAGGGCCGACGATACGAATGAACTATGGTCATGGAGGATAGGCTAATAAATAGTACAAAAAACAATTACTTTCTTGTTGGAGGTTGCGTAGAAGGTTGAACAACTCTCCTAGGAATTGTTGGTATGTACTCGACGCTCGGTCTCATCGGAGGTTCTTGCGGATACAATTCCATTAATTCGTAGACTTCCTCCGGAAGTTCGTCCCTTACGTTCAACCCCATTTTCTTAAGCTCATCAACAGTAATGGGGTAATCATGAGTATAGTACCCGCTAACTAGCTTCTCAGCAATTTCCTCAGCCTTAGTGCGCCCAACCTTATCCTCTAGGAGCTCGACTACAAGCGCCTTCATTTGGTTAAGAGCCTTCTCAGCTATATCTGCTAAAATTAGTGTTTCATCACTCACTTTATCGATTCCCTTGATTTTAACAGCTTTTACTATCGAGGGCGCCGGTAAAGCTCTATCTCCTACCATTATCTGTGGATCCAATGGTCCTAAGACCGCATTTTTATCCATCCAAATCTCGTCAGCAGCTAACGCTATTAAGGTTCCGCCGCTCATCGCATAATGAGGAACTATTACTATCTTCTTCGCAGGGTGGCTCTTTAAAGCTCTAGCTATCTGCGAGGCAGCTATCACTAATCCTCCTGGAGTATGTATTATTAAAGCTATAGGTACATCTGGTGGAGTCGATCTAATCGCTCTTAGCACAGCTTCACTATCCTCAATCGTTATGAATCTGTGAATCGGTATCCCAAAGAGCGTTATCCTCTCTTGCCTATGAATCATTGTTATGACCTTTGCACCGAGCTTAGCTTCTAGCTTCCTAATGATTTCCGCCCTAGCTGCGAGCAAGGCCTTGTAACGCATTTGTGGCGTTAGGAACGTTATGAATAGCCATAGGAAGAATAGTAGGAACACTATATCCGCTAAACCCATTGGGAACAACGCTGGCATTCTGCATCACCTAGCGCTCTATACATCTACGCATTGAGGTATATATACCTAGTACTAACAGATGAATGGATGTTCCAAAGCTTTAGGGTAGCCCTAAAATAGGGTACTCGGGATGATGATACGGCTGTGAGCGGATTCGTGAAGAGCCGTGTTTAACCTGACCATGATGAAGCCGAGACCCCCACTGAGGGAGGTGATGAAGTTCGCTAGGGCTGAAGGAATTGAGGGAGAGATAGTCGTTGCTAACGGCGTTGCGTGGATAGTTAAAGGGCTAGCCCACCCCAGCGATGGTGTAATCGCGATTCCTCGCTATTCACTAGCTGGAAAGCCTAGAAGGCTCAGCAAGGCCGAGGTTCTTAGGTACGTGAACGCGAGGTCGCGTTACTGGAGCTACCTATCAATGACCGTACCCGTTGTCCCTAGAACCCTAGCAAAGCTCAATCCCGTTCGAGAGCTTAGGGAATTCACCGAATTCTTAAAGCAGTTCCTACCCAGGAAATGCTTTGTGCTACCTACAGGCTCAGCTGCTATAGGGCTAGAGGACTTTAGGGATCTAGACGCTGTCATAGTGTGTAGAGGTATTGACGCATGTTACTATGCCTACAAAGCAATTAAGTGCCTTAGGGATGAAGGGTTGCTCCGAAGCGGAGCTGGATCGCTATTCTTAGACTGGCTGAATAGACATCGGGAACTCGTGGACTTCCATGCCTACCTACAGCTAAAGCTTCGAAATCCCCTCTATGGGTACTTCAAGGGCATTCCATACACGCTAAGGATAGTGAATATCGAGTACGTACCTACGCGCGTCGTAGCTCACCAATTTAAAGAGCTCGAGGTAGTGATTACGAGGCCGCTATCTGACTTCACGACTCCCTGCAGATACGTTGTTAACGCAAGCGGCTTAGGTAAGGTCGTTCTAGAGAGCTACAGAATCCTACTAACGGGGCTCCAACGAGGAACGCGAATAAAGGCTTTGTTTAGGATTGAGATTCGCGAGGATGGGCTTACGTACGCGATTCCGGATCACTCACCGTACATCGATATCGCGTTGAATTAGGGTAGTGCAAGGTACTTCCATTCCGATGCCGGGAACACCCGTACGTCGTCGGGATCTACGTATAGCTTTACTATTTGCCCCCTCTCTATTAGCGCGTCCGGATCGATGTATGCGTACACGGCTTGCCCATCTACGCGAACACGCATTACGGATACGTGACCCATGAACATCACTAGCTCTACCACGCCCGTGATCTCGTTCATCGTCTCTCCAACGCTTTCGAGCTTAACGTCCTCGGGCTTTATTATCGCGACAACGCTATCGCCTTCCTTAATCACGTACTCGCGGGGTGCTATGCCAACGATTCTCTGGCTGCCTATGGATATGCGTACATAGCCGTTAGCAACTTCTATAACACGCCCCTTCAACGCGCTACTTCGGCCCACGAACGTTGCTACGAATAGGTTTCGCGGATTTCTATAAACCTCTCTGGGCGTACCTACCTGAAGAACCTTCCCCCTATCCATAACGGCTA
>CAZRDH010000084.1:0-12201 GCA_964598805.1 uncultured Desulfurococcaceae archaeon
TAAGGTTCGTAGCTCCGCAGGAAATTACGGTTACCAAGCCCATAGTGTACGGGTTTAGGATCGAGATAGGACCTGATGGAAGGCCTAGGATATACGAATTCGGTAACGTCAAGAGGTTTGCGGGTGCAGAAAAGCCTAGGATAGTTGTGGCGGACGAAACCGAGCCCTTGACGGATGTATACGAGGAGGATGATACGATTAGGGTTATAGTCGAGCTTCCGGGAGTCGATAAGGAAAAGATTAAGATAAGGGCTATAGACGATAGGCATATAGTCATAGAGGCTTCGAACCATGATAGGAAGTATAGGAAGGAGGTAGAGCTACCAGCGGAAGTCGATGTAGATAGCGCTAAAGCAACGTTTAGGAACGGAGTTTTGGAGATTCGGTTTAGGAAGAAGTGGGTTGCTAAGGAGGGCGAAGGCAAGATCATTAAGGTTGAGTAGTCTGCTTACCCACGACGATCCTAACCTGCATTCCCTCTTCCTCAACACCGCCTTTTTCGAGCTCTTTGATCGTTACGTGCTTGCCCATCCCCCGTATTACGAGTGATAGGCCGCTGGGATCACGAATTACTACTTTAAGGGGTTTTTCGCCGTTAGCGGCGTTTACGAGAGAGGTAACTATATCGTAGCATTTTAGAGGATCATCCATTGTATCGCATAAGGGGTAAACGTTCTCGGCTATGTAGAGGAGCAATCCCTCGACAGTTGTTATCTCGCCTGGATTCGCTGGACCTGGCACGATCTCTACGGAGAGTTCCGGTATTAGCACGTGGGCATAGGGAGACCTATATATGACGGTCTTAAGCGATTCCTCGGTGTTAACATCGATCTCTATTTCAACGCCCTTATCCTTTATCTGCGCTGGCACGACTTCGCGATACCTATACCCACATCGGGGGCAGTTCGCTACGAGGATTAGCACGGTGCCCTCGACGGGAGTATCGTGCTGATAAATCTCTAGCTTAACTTCGTTTCCGCATGCGGGGCAAGAGATTTTTTGCTCGACTACTTTTCGCGGTGCGTACCTCGTTTCGGATAGCATATCGGTGTCCTGGTTCTCGATACGCATGCTTATCAACCTTTGAGATTTTTATTATCGCCGCTATATTTACGCACCGGGCGATTGCATGGCTAGGTACCGGAGAGGTCAGCGAATGCGTTTCGTAGGGCTTGGCGCTATCTACGAACGCGTTTCCAGGTGGTGGTCTAGGCACGGCGTTGTAATCGCCATAGTGCTGATAATAATTGCCTCAGCGCTAGCCTTTTGGCTAAGGCTAGCGCCGTACGTAAACGTCGTCGATAGCGGTATTGCAACTGTGTATCCGTTCTCGAAGCTCTATGAGATGGACCCGTTCATAAACTACTGGCTCGTTAACTACCTCGATAAGCATGGACCGTTATCGTGGTTATCGCTAACTAGAAGCAATCCCGCAACCTGCATATTCTGGTACCCCTACTGCCGAGACATAGCCCATAGCGAGTTACTGGGGCACATATACACGATGTACGTAGTGTACGAGGTCGTGAAGCACCTAGGAGTAAGCTTGGTCGACCTAGAAGCGATATTTCCGCCGCTCCTCGCAGTACTAGCGGTCTTAGGCATCGCTTTGCTGATTTACGAGGTTAGCAACAGCCTTATAGCTAGCGTAATCGGAGCCTTCGCGTTCGCGGGGCTCTTCATAGATAGGACTATGGCTGGGTTCACCGTTAAGTACAGCTTCGGAATATGCCTAGCTCCCTACGCGTTGTGGCTTCACTTTAGGCTCCTAAAGCGCAAGAACCTACTGCTAGCAGTGGTATCCGGGCTATTCCTAGCCTACATCACGAGCGTTTGGGCTGGATTTAGCTTAACGGTGCTCCCAATAGCATTCTCGCTGGCATTTGCGCCGCTAGTGGTTAAGGACGTTAGGCCGTTCATGGACAGGAAGTTCGTTACGGCTATCGCCGTAGAGATGCTGATACCCATCATCTTGAGCCCGTTAATACCCTACTACTCCGTACGAGGCTTCTTCATGGGTAGGCTTGGCATACTCTTCGTGTTGGGGCTAGCGGGCTTCTTGGTGGGAACATACCTTAGGTACAGGCTAGGGTTCTGGAAGACGTTAGCAATATACATCTGTATAGGGGCGATCCTCGGGATAGGCTTCTACGGGCTCGTGCTCACGCACAAGGTGCACGTGGCTGGCAAGGTAGCTATAGCACTAGGGCTTCCAACAGGTAGGCTCCCGCATACCGTCGCTGAGTATCAGCCCATCTCTAAATCCTCGATATCCTACATTGCCGCAATATCGACGATACTGCTAGCCATATTCATCGGGATACCGGTGTCGCTACTAAGCAAAGACGATAAGCAGAGGCTCATAATGCTCTCAATGGCTGTTTGGGGTGTTATCGCATCGATAGCGACCCTTAGGGTAGCGTACTTCGTTAACTACACGCTCTTTGCTTGCACGACATACCTTGCTGCTCTAGCCGGGTACTTACTAAACATTGCGAAGCCAGAGGTCGTGTGCTTCGGGACTAGGTGTAGGTTTAGAATAGGTTTCTACAAGGCGGTTGCGCTACTCCTATTAGTGCCAGTGCTAACCCCATGCATATTCCTACCCGCGAACATGTATGCAGAGTATAGTTACCAGATGACAACGATAGCTACTGCAGAAGGGTCTACGGTAGTCGTCGAACACGGTAAGCTAGTCCCCATACCTACGACGGCATGGCTGTCGACGCTTCGCTACATCAAGGATAACACGCCTAAGGACTCGGTAGTACTCGCGTGGTGGGACTACGGGTACTGGATATCGGTTGCCGGGGATAGGGCTAGCGTGGCTGACGGATCCACTATCAACGCTACGCAGATAAGGGTCATAGCCGAATTCTTCACGAGCCCCATAAACTCATCGCTAAGGATATTGAAAGACCTAGGACTTTGTCGAACAAGGAACTACTACGTGCTCGTATATGGCACGTTCTACGTGGATATCGTGCGCAACACCGTGTACTTCTCTACGCCACTCTACGTACTCACGATACCCCTTAGCTTCGGAGACATCCCGAAGTTTATAGCAGCTATAGTCTACATAGCGACGGGCAACGATCCCGTGGGCGACATAGTTAGGGGCAACTACGTGAGGCAAGGGAGTGTTGCAGGGATGTTCCAATTAGTATCGGATCCTCATGAATGGGTAGAGGCATTGATAGGTATAGGACCTAGCGGGCCACAGCTCTACACGCTATTTCCAGACTGGTCCAGATATGCGAAGGACAAGATCACGTTGCCAACGCTATTCGCTTACGGAGTCTTTAAGGTGCTGCACAAGCTCTATCCAGGTTATAGAATTGAGCTAGCGAATACAGTGTTCCTACCAGCACGCGGTGGTGTATACGCTCTCTCGAATGAGGCCCTCATAAAGCAACTAGGTACTTTCACGGAGAGTCAGTTCAACCAAACAATCTTCAAGCTCGTGTACGCAGGAGTTTCGCAACCGATAAAGATTGGGGGTGGTCGCGTGTATAGATACGTCGTAGTACTGCTATACAAGGTCGATAGCGCGGCTTGGGAATCCGTTTGCAGTAAGTAACACGTTTTTTACTCCTCGCTTTCACCCTCAACGAATTCTTCTTCGGCCTCCTCTTCCTCCTCCACGCGCTTTCTCCAAGCGGATTCCCTGTGCGCCTTCATGTGCCTAAGCAGGTCGATTACGGTGAAGAAGAACGTTGGGGTGCCTTTAGGTAGCGCCGTACTAGGCCTATCTTCGGAAGGGCATAGAGAGTCTATGTCTACGCAAGCAGGGCACACTAGCATACCCGTAGTCAAGTCAATGCAAGTCTCTATGGTTACACCCTCGATGACTAGCTTACGCCTAACCCACTTAGGTTCCCAATGATACGACACGCCCCTTACCCCGATATAGATTTCGACTAAGCGTGTTTATTACGGGTCAGGCCGGGGAGTTTCGATCATCGATCTACTCCGTCTTGAACTCTTCATCCCCCTCCAGTAGGTGAGAAGGCTGAATTGTTTTATGGTGCGGGGGGTGGGATTTGAACCCACGCAGGCCTACGCCATCGGGTCCTAAGCCCGCCCCCTTTGACCTGGCTCGGGCACCCCCGCACCTTCCAAAAGATGTTTGGGTTGGTGTGGGGGTGAAAAAGTTTGATGGTTTATAGCCAGCCTCTGACCTTCATCGCTTGATAGATCCTCTCTAGGGATAGTACTAGCGCGGCGTCCCTCATCGTTATCTTCGGGTTCTCGCTCTTCATCCTCTCGTACTTCTCGTAGACCCTCAGGAAGTTGTTCCTCATTATCTTCTCTAGCTTCGCCCTAGTCTCCTCCTCATCCCAGAAGTACCACTGTAGGTTCTCTACCCACTCTAGGTAGCTCATTACTACGCCTCCGGCATTCGCTAGGAAGTCAGGTACTACTATTACGCCGCGCTCGTATAGCTTGAGCTCGGCTTCGGGGGTCGTGGGCCCGTTAGCTCCCTCGACAATGATCTTAGCCTTTATCTTGTCTACGTTCTCAAGGGTTATCTGATTCTCCATGGCGTCTGGGCCTAGGATGTCGGCGTCGACGTAGAGCGCCGCCTTAGGGTCGGGTATCTTCTCGCCCTTCGGGTAGTTTATGACCTTACCGGTCTCCCTCTTGACCTTCATGGCCAGCTCGACGTCTATGCCCTCGGGGTCGTATACAGTGCCGCTAGTGTCGCTTATGGCAACGATCTTCGCACCCATCTTCTGTAGCCAGTAGGCATGCCACTGCCCGGTGTTGCCGAAGCCTTGGATAGCGACTCTCTTACCCTCTATGCCTCCTAGGTACTTCTCTGCAGCCTCCCTGCTCATTACCGCGCATCCGAAGCCCGTAGCGTACTCCCTAACGGGGTTGCCCCACAGGACGGGGGGCTTGGCGGTGAATACGCCGGGTACGTTATAGCCCTTTAGCTTGCTGTACTCGTCCACCATCCACGCCATTATCTGCGGGTTGGTTCCGACGTCCGGGGCGGGTATGTCCATTTGGTCTCCTAACACGTGGTAAAGCGCTCTAACGTAACCACGCGATAGCTGCTCGAGCTCCCTAGGCGATAGTTGTTTCGGGTTGACTCTAACGGCTCCCTTACCGCCTCCATAGGGTATGCCTGCTAGAGAGTTCTTCAGAGTCATTAGGGTGGCGAGGGCGATGTCGTCCTCGAGCGTTACCTCGGGGTGGAACCTTATACCTCCCTTGTAGGGCCCTAGGGCGCTATTGTGCTGAACCCTATAGCCCTCGAAGATCTCGAGCCTGCCGTCATCCATCCTAACGGGGATCTTTACGATCACTATCCTCTCGGGCTTGCTAAGCATCTTGTATAAGTCCTCGGGGAATCCACCAAGCTCTACGCCGCGCTTAATGGTCTTCAGAACGTTTTCGAGGAACTCCTTACCCATGAGAGGCACCCGCGCGTTTACCTTCACGATTCGCACAATTAAGTTTTTACACAGTTGGGCTGTGTATAAGTAGCGATGATTTCACGTAGTTAGGGTTAGGAACTGGGATATATCCTCGAAGCTCTGGGTGGACGAAACTGTGACCAACACTATTATTGGCTTGCCCGGCATGGGAGTGTTCGAGCACTTAACCTTACCGCTCTCGTCTACGTATACGAACCTGCACTTCTCTCGAGGCGGCGGGGATGTTACTACGAACAAGTGGTTCTCGCCACCGCTAATCATGGTGAAGCACTTCTTCTCCGTGCATAGTATGGAGGTATGCGGGTTGACTGTCGTCATGCGCGTGTACATGAAGTACGCTAGATCCTCGAATGAAGCGAGCTCTATCACTGTAGCCTTCAAGATTTCCACCGCTACTAAACCTCTACGACCCTCTTAATAACGGAGATTACCCTTCCCTCCACGAGCCTATCACTAACAACTCTTTCGATAACGGCCTCGACGATAGTCCCCACTAATCGCGGGCTGCCCCTTATGATCGTCGTGGGTCCATGGCTAAGGGGGTACGCGATCAAGCACCCGCGTCTCTTTGGGTGTGTAGACGCCACTACGAGCTTAACCTTCTTCCCGAGGAGGCGCTCCTTAGCTAACTTATTGAACTTCCTCACTTCGTAATACAGTTCGCGCGCCCCACGCCTCTTAATTGCTGGTGGCGGGCGTGGGGCGTTTTCGAAAGCCGTTCGGGGAAGAGGAGTGAACCTGTACAGCACTATCTTCTCCACTCCTAGCTCCATCAACTCCCTAACTAGCTTCGCGCTGCGAAGGAGATCCTCCTCGCTTTCGCTTGGCAGTCCATGCATTAGGTATACGTAGGGCCTTAACCCAGCCCTTGCGAGGAGCTTTATCGCTTTTATACACTCCTCTACGGTGCATGGCCTCCCAACCCTTTCGAGTAAGGGGTTGCTCCCGCTCTCGACGCCGATGTAGACGGGGGTTCCCCTTAGGTACCTACCCAAGACCTCCGCGACGTACTCGTTCACTAGGCATGGCTTTACGTTCTCTATCATTATCGTTGCTAAGCCTTCAGACACCCTATCTAGACTTACGAGGCTTCGAAGGAGCTTCTCTATGTAGTCAATGTTGGGTGGTGGATCCCGCGGATCTGTTAGCGGTTGAGGGTGGACTAGTAGATCCCTACCGTAGTCAAGGAAGTCGGGAGCGCTCAATACGATTCGGGTAACCCCAGTGTCTAGCAAGAGCTTTACCTCCCTCACTATCGAATCCACGCTCCTAGACCTAGGGGGCCCGTGAATGAGCGGAACACTGCAATAGCCACAACCTGGAGGTATCCCTACTGGGCATCGAAGCCTATCAGATAGCGGGCCTGATATACACAATTCGCAACCAATGCACTTCGCTCCTCTCGTCGTGAACTGGGGTCTCCTAAAGTTGCTACAGCCCCGTACGACCTCGACGTATACGCGGCACGCCCACCAGAAATCGTATCGCTTCACGCCGTCTACATCGGGTAAGTAGCTCTCGATAACCTCCCTACTAGCCCAGGGAGCTAAGCTAGGCGCGTTGCCTAACCCCTTTACGGCAACGCCATCTACGCTCTCCTTCCCTAGCTTGAGTGCGTGAACAGCATCCGTAAGGGATCCAAACCTATGGATAATCGTCTTTAGAGGGATTTCGCACTCCCCAACGATAGCTAGGTCGAAGTCTAGGCTCTCTATCGCGCTCTGGCTTAGCGTTAGCGGCCCCCCTAGGACTACGGGGCCTTTACGTCGTCGGCGCCACTCTCTGCACACTTTCTCCACGGCCTCGGCGTCGGTGATCATAGCGGATAGGGCTAGTACATCGAATTCGTTGAGTATGTTCGGGTCTCGCATTACCTCTTCGAAGGGATAGAGCTCTGCGTTGAGCCCTAGGCTCCGTAGGAAGCCCGTAACAGCGCGAGGGCCTACGCCCACGACATCGAGGGTAGAGTACCTAATGCCCTTGCCGCGGGCATTAACGTCCACAACGATTATCCTCTCCCGCACCCTCGCCCTACCCTACCGCATAGCTAGGACCTCGAGGTGTGATAGCTATTCAAACTTAAGAACCCATTCGTCGTAACCGAGGCGTAGGTGGAGCTAAATGACGGCTTTGGCTAGGATAAGAATGCTTCAAAGAGTGCTACGCGATAAGTACGGGATTGTAGGCGAGGTCGCAGCTAGGTACTTAGAGGCGGGGGCGAGAGTAAGGGTTATGCACCCAACGAGGCTGGGACCCATACACGTGCTAGTCTATAAGGATGGTGGTAGGCTGGCAATAGAGGTGTTTGCGGAGTCCAAGCCCGTTCCAAAGGAAGTCGTTCGGAACCTAGTTGAGAAGGCAAAGCTCGTGCAAGCCAAGCCCATACTGGTTCTCTATGGCGATGGCCCCAAGCTTAGCGACGAGGTTTACTCGATGTGTAAGGAGCTAGGCGTGAAAATTAGGAGGGTAAGGGCTCGGTGATCGAGGGCCCAATCACCAAGGTCATTAAAACCCCGCTTTCCTCACAGCCCCACTAACTCTAGGAGCTTTCGGCAGTAGAAATAGCGTTTAGCGACCTTACCCCCCTCTACCTTCACGCCCTCTACCTCGAGCAATCGTTTCTTGATCTCGGTACCACCAAGGCTGTAACCCCCTAGCGAACCATTCTTCATAACTACTCGGTGGCAGGGTATTATCAGTGGCAAGGGGTTTCTGCGCATTAATGCCGCAACCTTTCGAGGGTTGGTGCCAGCAATCCTTGCTAGGGTAGAGTACGTTACGACTTTGCCTATGGGTACGAGTAGTAGCATTGTGTAGACAGTGATGCTCGTAGGATCGAGTTCGCTAAGCATAGAGTCTAGAACCTCGCTTAGCTTAAACACGTAGCTCTCCAAGGCTGATACCATAGTGGTGATACCCTGGGTATAGGTTTTATATTCGTTCTCGATGGCTAGCCGAAACGCCGGGATGAATCGTGTCCCGCGTGCTACCGCAATTCGTACTGCTTTACGTAATAAGCAAGTTGGGTTCGGCTAGCTTAGCGGACGTAGCTAACATAGTGTACGCTCTAAAGAAAGAGGGTTTAGCGCTAGGATACAACTTCGTTAAGCTACCCAGTGTCGCGCTATCCAAGGATCTACAGCTCGACCTCAACTTATTGAAGGTACTTGGGTTGGTGAAGGAGGAGGATGGTGGTAAGTATTCCATAACTGAGAAGGGGAGGATCGTTGTGGCAAAGTTATGCAAAAACCCAAGTTATAGGAGTGTAATTAAAGCTGTAGAAAAGGTCTTACGCTACTACGCGAATCCAGCTAAGGTTCAAGGACAGTCGTAGTCTATGCGGAACCTAGGTAAGTCGCCCTTGTAATCCTCGTAAACAACTTCTACGCTCTCGACTATGGCTGCTGGGGGTCCCCTTGCCGCAGCGTCCACTAGCTTTCGTAGCTTACCCTCCTCGCCTTCCGCGACTATGAGGACGGAGCCATCGAATTGATTCTTTACGAAGCCGTTTAGCCCTAGCGAGCGCGCAATGTTTAGTATGTAGGCTCGGAACCCCACGCCCTGCACTAAGCCCCTAACCACTATCTTTACTCGCTTCAACAAGTCTCACTACCCTACACGCAATTTCGCGTATCCTCTTAGAGCTCTCATTCTCTTTAGCTAAGTAGTCGAATAGAGAGGATGTTTCCACTGCTTTAGCGAGATCCGGATCTATGGGGAGCTCGCCGAGAACTTCTACGCCTTCTATCGAGTCTTTAGATCCGAAGATATCTATCGTAGCGCCGCATTTAGGACACTTAAAGAATGCCATGTTCATTACGACGCCCAGCAATGGTATTTCCAGCATTTCTGCAAATCTCTTCGCTTTCGTGACTATGTGCCTAACCATGGCTCCGGGTGTCGCGACTAGTATTACGCCGCTTAGCTTATCCTTAAGCACCTGAGCTATCGTAAGCGCTTCGTCGCCAGTGCCGGGGGGTAAGTCGACTATCAAGTAGTCTCGTTGACCCCATAGGGTCGATGTGATGAGCTGTATCATGGTTCTAGTCTTTAAGGGGCCCCTCCACACTACGGGCTGAGCCTTGTCCTCTAAGAGGAGCTCTAGGGAGACTACCCCTATGCCGTTAACTTCCACGGGAATTATCTTGCCGTCTATCGTGGCTCCAAGGTAGGAGTTCTCGACTCCGAGTATCCATGGAATGCTCGGTCCGTGCATATCGGCATCCAGTATGGCAACCCTCTTACCCATGTTCCTAAGGGCTATAGCTAGCGACGCGGATATCAGTGACTTCCCTACCCCTCCTTTACCACTTAACACAGCTATGCAGTGCCTAACGTCCTTAAGTGCACGATTGACCTCCTCCATCATCTGTTGAATCGTGGACAAACGTCCACGGCCCTCCACTTCCACCCCCACGGCTATTGATTACCCAACCTAGATATCTCTAGAGGTTCTGAACGTAGTTAAGGAGACTAGTGTCCAGGGTGCTTCGGTAGCTTATTAACGGCTTTCGAAGTCGTTTAAATGGGTGATGAGGGATACGAAGAGGCATTGTCCACATAGAGAAGTGGTTGTGTAAGGGTTGCGGGTTGTGCATCTCGGTATGTCCACGCAAGGCGCTTAGCCTTTCCGACGAGGTCAACGAGTACGGCTGGAGGATCCCTAAGCAAGTTGGTGAATGCGTTGCCTGTAGGCTATGTGAAAGGCTGTGCCCGGACATGGCTATATGGATAGAGGTGGTTGAAGGTGAAGGGTAGGCTGATAGAACCTGGAACCCACTTCATCACGGGCAACGTCGCGATAGCTGAAGCAGCTCTCCTAGCTGGATGCAGATTCTATGCGGGGTACCCGATAACCCCTAGCAGCGACTTAATGCACCACATCGCCGCCAGAATGGTCGAGGTTGGAGGCGTATTCATTCAGGCTGAGGACGAGATCGCCGCGATAAACATGGTGCTCGGAGCCTCGGCTGCGGGGCTAAAGGCGATGACGGCTACGAGCGGCCCGGGACTCTCGTTAATGGAGGAAGGGCTAGACCTAGGGTTCATGCTTGAGTTGCCAGCGGTGATAGTCGATGTTCAGAGAGTCGGGCCCTCTACGGGTATACCCACGCTGGGGTCTCAAGGAGACGTAATGCAGGTTATATGGGGTTCCCACGGTGATAGAACTACCGTTGCTTACGCTCCGTCGAGTCCCCAAGAGTGCTTCGACTTCACAATAAAGGCGTTTAACGCTGCAGAGATGCTGCGCATGCCCGTATTCGTGCTTAGCGACGAGTTCGTCGCGCATAGCTATGGAAAGGTCGTGGTCCCCGATCACGAAGAGATAAGGATTATCGAGCGTAAGAAGCTCGATGGTGAGAAGCCTGAGAAGCTCGTGCCCTACCCATGGAACTACACGGTGCCGCCTTTCGCTGAGCCGGGTCGAGGATTTAGATTCCATTACACGGGCCTCGTTCACGATGATCGAGGCTACCCGGTTATAGATAAGGAGGTTACCAAAAGGCTCCTTCAGCGGCTCATGGGGAAGGTCGAGGAGTATAGGAATGAAATCGTTGAGGTATCCCTAGACGACGAGGACTTTAAGGGCTCGAGCATGGTCGTAGCCTACGGAAGCGTGTATAGAATCATTAAGACTGCTTATCGAAGGGATAGAGGGTTTAGGCAGAGCGTATGCATCTTTAGGCCCAAGACCTTGTGGCCTCCACCCGATGTAGAGCTACGCGATGTCATTAAAAAGAAGGGCATAGACAGGGTCGTGGTCGTGGAGATGAACATGGGGCAGTACGTGCATGTAGTTAAAGACGTTCTCCAAGGGCTGGGAGTGAGCATCGCGTTAGTGAAGCTTGTTCCAGGGTTCTATCCATCGCCTAAGGAGGTTAAGGAGATGATAACCGAGGTGATTGAGCGTGGGTAGCGCGGTCGAGACGCAAAGGCGTTTACCTCCTCCTTACCGCGATATAGAGGATCTAGTTAGGATAGACAGGTTGCCAACTATTTGGTGCCCTGGGTGTGGCATAGGGATAGTATTCAAGACGCTCTTGAAGGCTATAAAGGAATCCGGGATCGAGGTCGATAAGCACGTTATCGTCTCAGGCATAGGGTGCGCGGGAAGATTTGCAGGGTACGTGCGCCTCGATGGGTATCACGTTCTTCATGGTCGGGCGATACCCTTCGCGATAGGCTTAAAGCTCTCACGGCCAGAACTTGAGGTAACAGTCGTTAGCGGGGACGGCGATATCGTTGGCATTGGCGGTAATCATTTCGTTCACGCTGCGCGTAGGAACCACGACATCAACGTTGTTGTGATCAACAACCTAGTGTACGGAATGACTGGAGGGCAGCTAGCTCCAACGACGCCGCTAGGAGCTAGAACGACTACGAGCCCTTACGGCAACATAGAGCATCCGCTGAACATACCCCTCCTAGCTATAGCTGCTGGAGCTACGTACGTAGCGAGATGGAGTGTTCTCCACATCGAGCAAATGAAGAAGAGCTTCCTAAAGATGTTCGAGCACAAGGGGTTTAGCGTCATCGAGATAATCAGCCCTTGCGTAATATACGCTCGAAGGAACTCCATGGAGATCCTCGACATGTACGACCTATTGAGGAAGAGGTGTCGAGTAGTCGAGAAGCCGAATCCATGGGATGCCGAAATAGACCTGAGCTCGGACAAGCCGATAATACTAGGAGAGTTCATAGAGGTTAGGAAGCCTACCTACGAAGAACTTTATGGTGAGCTCCTCAAGAAGGT
>CAZRDH010000085.1:0-3342 GCA_964598805.1 uncultured Desulfurococcaceae archaeon
CGAGAGTGAACCGGGGTAGGCTAGTGCCAACACGACGAATCCCGCATGTGTAATACTTGAGAATGCCAGTAACCTTCTAATTTTATTGGTAGTAATCATGCCAGCTGCACCAACTACGTTCGAGAGCGTAGCTAATAAGAGAGCTGGTATTAGTATTTGCCAATAGCTGACGTCGTACGCTAGTCTTAATGGTCCCACGCTGAGTATAGCAAGGGCTAGCATTGCACCTACTTTAACCGCGCTTGAAAGGTAGATTGCCGCGCTTGTGCTACTCTCTGAGTAAACGTCAACGGCCCACGCATGCATCGGACTTATTGCTAATTTAACCATAATAGACGCTAACATTAGTACTATACCAACAATGGCGGTACTTGTCTGAGTAAAGTGAACTAGATCTGTGGTATGTGTTCCCGCAAAGTAGAACGCTAATCCTAAGAACAACATAGCAGCGGCAAAAACGCTAAATATTAAGTAGGTCACCACTACCCTCATCTTTTCCTTTGCTCCCGGATAGAAGGCAACCGCAGCAGCAGTGAGTGACATGGCCTCTAACGATATAGCTAGTGTTGCCAGATTTCGTGAAGCTGCAACTAAGTAGCCGCTTAGCGTTAGGATCGTAACGAGCAACACGAAGTGTCTTTGTGGTTTCTTGTGAAACATTAGTGTGATCACGGCAGGTATCGCTATGGCGAGCATTCCCAACCTAGTAAAGTCATCTGCAACAAGACTTCCTAATCGTCCATGAGCAAAGAATATTGAGGACACTAGTAGTATCGAAGATACGTATCTGCTTATCGATACAGGAAAGATAAGAGCTTGGGCTATCGCGATAAAACCGAGCAGTAATGCTCCCATCATTCGATCTCACCTCTCTTCTCTTTTTTAAAGACTATTATATCGAAGGTGCCAACTGTGCGCGTCATGAGTGTGGCGGTGGCAATTAAGAGGGCTCCCTCGATGCCTATCGCTATAAGAGCTAACAACCCCAAGACTTCGCCCATGCTGTTCCATAGAGCAACTGCTGAGGCACCCATAATGGTGACCGTAGCCGCTCCTACTATTTCTAGAGATATCATTATTCTGACTAAGTTCCTGCGAGCAACTAGGCCATAGAGTCCTATGACAAAAAGGGGTACCGTTGCCCATATTATGGGGCCTAATTCACTCATTACTACTCACCTCCTTGATTGATATATATCTGATCACGTATGCAGACGAGATCAGTGCGACTAACAAGAGCAGACTTAAAGCTGCCACTAATCCTAGATCAGAGAACAATGTTTGTGCAACGCTCTTTGCTGTAGAAGAGTAAAAGAACAACGTTCCCGGAGTGGAGATCGTTAGAAATCCGATACTGAATGCAAGTGTGGCCAACGTAACTGCTGCGATCTTACTTGCTTCTGGAGCCTTAAGTACCTCACGCCTTTGGCTTGCCGTAACAGCTGCATAGATCGCTAATATGGCAACTGCCCCCGCCCCCAAAAGTACTTGCATAGCCCCAATGAACCACGCTCCTATTGAGAGGAGAGCTAAACCGCTCATCAAGAAGACGGCGACTAACGAGGCTGCTGCTCTAACAATATCATCGTCCCAGAGACTCGCCGCAGCGAAGAGCGTTGCTATTCCCATTAGTAGAATGAATATATCTATCACTTCTTGCCCCCCGAGATTCCTCTTTCCTCAAGTCTCTTTTTGATTTCTTTCGCTTTCACTTTTATGTATTCTTCTATTCTGTCATAGTCTATGGCGTCGTATTCCCATCCTTTCTCCTTTATTAGTTCGCTAAAAGCGTTCCATTCCCAAGGTTCCCAAAGTATCTTCTTGTTTGTTGATACTATTGAAATCACTGAGGAGTGTGAGAGAGCTCCTGAAATTGGTGGACATGCCTCTACGCAGAGACCACAGAACAAGCAATGGGTGGGCTCAAAGGCAATGTAAATCCCGGGCTTGTTCTTCTCTGTTTTTGGACCCCTCCTTCTGTAAAGGCAGTTGTTTGGACAAGCCATGACGCAAGCTCCACATCCGATACATTTTTCTAAATCATAGATAAGCACTCCTCTGAACGCTTCGGGAAGTTTATTCTTCTCAAATGGATAGAGCGTCGTGGGTCTACTCTTGAAGAAGTATTCAGCAGTCGTTAGCAACGATCTTATTAAGCCACTAGGTCCTTTGCTCAATCTCCAGCGACCTCTGACCTCAACGTATTTTTCAGTCTGTGCACTCATGGCACAACACCCCCAGCTCTAAGTGCAATTGAGATCACTAGAGCTATTATGCTAAGTATCAAAAGTCTAAACCAACCAAACTCTAAGATCTGATCTACTCTAGGTCTCGCTACGCTCGCCCTTACCCAGATGAATACTAGGAAGACTGCCACTAGCTTTACTGTGAACCATAAAGCAGAAGTTAGTGACTGTGGTAAACCTGGAATGCTAGGTCCCAACCATCCGCCTAGCAAGAGTAAAGTTATTAACCCAGCTGCATAGAGAGCCTTGCTATACAAATATAATCCGTAAAGCAAGATGAACTCACCAGCACCGTACTCTACATTCCATCCGTGCACTATCTCTTGCTCCGCTTCAGGATGATCGAATGGTGGTCTTTCACTCTCCGCTAATAGAGCGATAAAGAGTACTAGAGCCAATACCGGGTTAAGGAACATAAACCAGATATTTGCTTGCTTCTGCACTATTTCATATATACTGACCCCTCCTAGGATTGCCGCCGCTGCAATTGCTATCAAGAAGGGAACTTCGTATGTTACTAGCATTAGGACTGTTCTAAAGGCTGCTAGGGCGCTGTATTTGTTCGATTGAGCCCAAGCTAACATATACATTAATGGCATTGTTAGTGCCACTATAGCAACGTAACCTAGCAGTCCTATACCCGGAGCGTGTTTGTCTATAAATTGAGATGCGGTGTACTGGACTACGTCTATGTCAACGCCAGCTAGCCTAAGTACTCCTTGCAAACCCGAAATAGCTACGTAATCGAAGGGCAATAACACAAGGGGTACTGTTATTATAGAGATTATCGCAAGCGGCAAGAGATAATAAAACACCTTCATTACTCTATTAGGAGAAAATAGTTCTTTTGATAGATACTTCAGGAAGTCAGATATCAATTGAAGTAAGCCAGCAAATCCGACATGTGAGGGACCGTAACGCTGCATTATCCTACCCCACACTTTTCTCTCAAAATATATTGTAATAAGGTCCAGCAGTCCAGCATAGGCAAATGCTAACGCGACTGAGCCAACTGACATGGCTAGCATGATAAATCCGTCGGACATGTTATTGGACCCACACAATTTCCATAAGCCTAGGTTATCAAGGTTGCTTC
>CAZRDH010000086.1:0-2596 GCA_964598805.1 uncultured Desulfurococcaceae archaeon
TAGTCATAGCCTACCTAGCGACCGTGCTCTACAACACGTTCACGGAGTTCAAGCTTCGAGGAGATGAGAGGTACCTCCTCTTCGTAATAGAGGAAGCGCAGAACTACATCCCGAACACAAAGAGCTACCCAATAGGGTTCAGCATAGCGCGCGACAAGATAGCGCTGATAGCTACGCAAGGAAGGAAGTTCGGGATATGCCTAACCATAGTTTCGCAGAGGCCCGTATTCATAGACCCCGTAGTGCTATCAATGATAAACACGTGGTTCATACACAGAATCGCACCCGAGGACGCATCCTACATCTCGAAGATATGCGGGGGCCTACCTCCATCACTCGAGAGAAAGCTGCCTACACTACCTCGAGGAATGTGCCTGCTCCTAGGTCAAATGAATCTCGTTGGAACACCGCTACTAATTAAGGTGGGTAGCAGGAAAGTCGCTCATAGAGTGGGTAAAACCGCTCTCATCGAAACTCTATCCAAGCTTCCTCAACTCACTTCCTAACGTGCGCGATTAGAGCGCCCACGATAAACCCTACGGTTACCGGGGCTATCACGAGAATCCCTAAGGCTGTAACTAACGAGTAAACGATGTTCCATACGTTATGGGCTATCCCAGTGAGCGTCTTGAGAGCATCGTATATACTGTTCCCAAGGCTCCAAACTCCTAACACAATACCCAACAGTATTATGCCTACGGACGCTAATATGTACTTGAGGGCCCTCATCGCTACGTAACCTAGCGCAAGACCTAGGAGGAACTCTATAGCCGTTACAACCACCGCGTTGGGATTCGTTATCAACGCCCCTATCAAGCTATCGAGGTTTAACGACGTAGTAGTCGCGTTTGCCGCAGCCACCATCGACCCTATCATTTCCTCTACCTCCTCTGTTCGAAGCTTCAAACCCGTACTAGGTATATAAGTCTCGTAGTCGGGCTCGAAAGACCACGTAAATCTACGGCTTCTAGACGCGAAACTACTCCGCGCAGCCAGATTGCGTTGAGAAGTTTGTGTGGCGGGCCCGCCGGGATTCGAACCCGGGACCTCCGCCCGCAGCCTGCCGAGGAGCGGTCTACGGGTTAAGAGCCCGCCGCTCTACCTGGCTGAGCTACGGGCCCAGCACCGATCTACGGGGTGTGTTGGTGGGGCTTATAAGCTATTTTCAGCAACGGTAAGAGGGGGATAGTAATCGAGGTGTTTACGAGAATCCTTAGGGATGTTTACGCTGTTAGCGACCTGCCCGTACTCTACATGCCTCGGTACAAATCCATTTTCATAGCTGACGTACACCTAGGCTTCGAAGAGGAAATGGCGTCTAAAGGCGTCTTCCTTCCTCGCATACAGGTTAAGAGGGCTATCGAGGTCGTCATGAAGGCGCTCGACCTCGTTGATGCCGAGAACTTAGTGATCGTGGGTGACCTCAAGCACTTATTTGAGCGGTTAGGTAGGCGTGAAGCTCGAGACGTTACGGAGTTTCTAAGCGCTGTGCAAGGAAGGTTCCGCAGGATAATTCTCGTGCGTGGGAATCACGATACGTTCGTGTACGTTAAGCTGAGGAAGTTCGGCGTTGAGATCGTCGACGAGCTCTGGATAGACGACGTGCTAGTAGTTCACGGTCACAAACCCCTGTCCGCACGAGTCCGGCCCAGAATCGTTATCATGGCGCACGAGCACCCAAGCATAGCTATACGCGATCCGCTAGGTACCGTAGCGAAGCTACCGTGCTTCCTCGTGGTGCCCCTAAAGAGGGGGGCTACGGCAGTCGTAATGCCCGCGCTAGGCATGTACCAAAGCGGTACCGCCGTATCCACATCTAACGAAGCCTACCTATCCCCCATACTCAAGAGCGAGGGCTTGCTACACGAAGCCAAACCTTTCGCTATCGTCGAGGGGGAAGGCGTTTGCGAGTTACCTAGGCTAGGAATCATCGAGAGCTTCCTTCAAACAACTTTATAAATCCTCAGAGCCCCTTTATACCTCTGGATAAAAGCTTAGATGAGCGTGAGATCATAGCAGAGAGCTACCATGATGAATTAGCTAGAAAGTACTTTAGCGATCTGGACTCCCGAATAAGCGTTAAGATAGAGAATATAGTTGCGACTGTATCCCTCGATCAAACGCTCGACCTAGACTACATAGACAGGACCCTACCTAACGTCGAGTACAACCCTGATCAGTTCCCCGGACTAATATTCCGGCTAGACTCACCCAAGGTAACGGCGCTGGTATTCAAGTCCGGGAAGATGGTAGTAACGGGTGTTAAGAGTACGGCTGAGTTGATTAGGGCTGTGAAGAAGATTATAAAGACGTTCATAAAGTACGGCATTCCGATAACGGGGAAGCCGAGGATACAGATCCAGAACATCGTTGCGTCGGCTTCGCTAGGAGTCGAGGTGGCTCTAGAGAAGGCGGCCTTCATGCTGGAGAACTCAATGTATGAGCCAGAGCAGTTCCCGGGGCTCATTCACAGGATGAGTGATCCCCACGTAGTGCTATTGATATTCAGTAGCGGCAAGATGGTGATTACAGGGGCTAAGAGCGAGGAGGAAGTGTATCAGGCCGTTAGGAAGATCTACCTAAAGCTAAAGGAGCT
>CAZRDH010000087.1:0-30224 GCA_964598805.1 uncultured Desulfurococcaceae archaeon
GAGCTCTAGCCCTACGAGCCTACCTCGAGCTCGCGTCCCCCCGCGAACTACTTTCCTCGAGCCCTAGCTGTCGATACCAATCAACTAGTTCTCGAGGTTACTAACCGCGGGGTTTTAGGGCAGTGTTTTCTACTCCTCTCCGGGTGGATACCCTGTCCACATGGCTCTTCGCGATCGAGGGTAGCGAGGCTAGGATACGGATCGTGGGCGAGGATATCGAGCCGCAGGAAGTTGAGGAGCTAATTCGGCTAGCCGTGGCTAGGGGATGTAAGAGGATTAGCATCGTCGTAGTGGGGAAGGTGTTTAGGGTTTTGGATAGGCTTAGACCCGTGATCAAGGGCAGCACGATCCCAACGATTGGCCTCTGGATAGCTAGTTCCCTCGAGGAAGCCGAAGAGCTCGAGGAAGAGGGCTTGGGTGAGCTCTTTGCGTAAGTTCGACGTTATCCTGAGCACGGATAGGAGCTTGATGACTAACCACCACGGTAGGGAGTTCCTCGGCTTCGGAACGACCATGCCGTTGATACTGCCTAGGAAGTTCATTCAGTGGCTATTCTGCCCACCGATGAAGCATAGAGACGGGATTGTTTGGCAAGCCCCTTACAGCCTTAGGAGGGCTGAAGCGGCTCTCGTAGCGGCGGGCATAAGCGCTGCCGTAGTGGATCCAGACTACGTGCCTAAGTACATCGAGGCCGGGGCTAGGGTGCTCATAGTTAGGCACCACGATTGGTTTGGGCTAAACCCGCCTACAACTACGTGGACTGCGTTCATAGATAGGGAGCCCCTCAACGTAGTGCTGTTTAGGGAGTTCATCGAGCGGGTTAGGAAGCTCAAGGATAGGTACGACTTTAAGCTCGTGGTTACGGGCCCCGCGGTTTGGCAGTGGCTTCACAAGCCCCACCTAGTCGAGGAGTACGGCGTGGACGTGATAGTGGATAGCAATGGGGATAGGGAGGAGCCCGTCCTAGTGAACGTGGTTAAGAGGCTACTCGAGGGGAAGAGGGTTCCGAAGTACGTGAAGATAGGGGTATTCGATAGCACGCCCATGGAGAAGATGGTGCCGATAATCCACGCGAGCGTGAACGGGTTGGTGGAGATCGGGCGCGGATGCCCAAGGAGATGCGCTTTCTGCTCCGTAGGCCAGAGGCCCTTGAGGTGGTACCCCCTAGACTTCATAGAGAAGGAGATCGAGGTTAACGTTAGGGAGGGCGTCGATAGCGGCATCCTCAGCTGCACCGACGTCCTCCTCTACGGCTCTAGCACCGTGATACCCAACGAGGACGCCGTGCTCAAGGTGAACAAGCTGGCTAAGAGTAAGTGGAGGAGCGTTGGGTGGAGCCACTGCACTCTAGCGGCCGCCGTAGCCAAGAAGGACCTCGTTAAGAAGGTTGCCGAGCTGCTAATCGACGGCGAGAACCAGAAGTTGCTAGGAGTTGAAGTAGGGGTCGAGTCGGGTAGCGTCGAGATCATGAGGAAGCACATGCCCGCAAAGCCCAAGCCCTTCCCGGTAGAGAAGTGGCCCGAAGTAGTCGAGGAAGCGTTCGCTCTATTCCACGAGAACAACATCGTGCCCGCCGCCACCATAATCGTCGGGCTCCCGGGGGAGCGCGAGGAGGACGTTATCGCGACTACCGAGCTCGTCAAGAGGTTGAGGCCTTATAGGAGCCTCATAGTACCCATGTTCTTCGTCCCCATGGGCCCGTCGAGGCTAGGCAAGGAGGAGTGGTTCAGGAGGATAAAGCCTTACCACGTCGAGTTGCTCATGGCGTGCCTAGACCACGCCCTCTACTGGGCGGAGAAGCTAATCGACGAGTACATGACGGAAAAGCGCTACGCCCTCGTGAAGAGAGCGCTAAAGTGGTTCCTATCCAAGGTGAGGGAGTATAGGGGCGTAATCGAGGAAAAGCTACGTAGCTTCGCCGAGGCGTAGACATTGTCCCTAAGCCTCGCTAACATCATCGCCGAGAGCTTGGAGAATCTAGCTTACCGCGAGGGCGTCTACGGGATCCTGTTATCGGGAGGCGTTGATAGCACCTTCGTCGCCCTGTCCATGCACGGACTAGGCATCATCGCGATTACGAGCGTTAGCGGGGCTAAGGCACCCGACTTACCCTTCGCCAAGGTCGTAGCTGAAAGGCTAGGGCTCGAGCACGTAGTGGCGGTTCCCAGCCTTGAGGAAGTGGAGCGCTGTATGGAGCTAGCCATTAGAGTTGCTAAAAGCGTGGATCCAGTGGAAATCGCTTGCGATGCTGCCCTATGCGTATCGCTCTCCAAGGCTAGGGAGCTAGGGGTTAAGAAAGTGGCTACCGGGGATGGCGGAGATGAGCTCTTTCTCGGGTACTCGTTCTTACTCGAGAAAAACGTTGAGGATCTGTCTAAGTGGCTCCAGTGGGTTGTTGAGAGAGCCGCGTTCCCCTCAGTACCCATAGGTAGGGAGCTCGGGGTAGAGGTAGTTCCCGCGCTATTCTCGTCAGTAGCGATAGCTATTTCCAAACTAGTACCTATAGGGGATAGAGTTTCTAGGGTTGGTAGCGTTAAGGTCGGTAAGGCTCTACTACGTAGGTTTCTAGCTTTTCGAGGCTTTCCGGAAGTCGCTATTCGTAACAAGACCCCCGTGCTAGTAGGATCAGGGTTTAATTCGTTGGTAGAAGCTTGGAGGGAAGGCATGGAATTGAGTAGGGCCGTAGGGCTATGCAAGAAGCTAGGTATAGCGCTTCCGTCTCGAGCTCATGCATACCTAGCGCTCTTCGCCCTAGAGAGGGGGATAGACGTGCTCGCGCTTAGGTTGAAGGGAGAGCGTAGTTGTCCAATCTGCGGGTCGGCCCTAATAGGCAATTCTTTCTGTAGGTTTTGCGGTGCTTACGTCAACGGGAACGCAATCACCTATCACTTTCGCGACGAGCTACTAGACGCTCTCAAGAGCTCGAGGAGGTTGAGAGCGTCGATGTAGGCGTAGGGACCCTCTCTGCAAACGGGTTTGCAGTTCTCTACCCTTCTAGCGATTACCGCGTATGTATTGCTAGGTTTCTGCAATCCGGATCCCGAAGCCTTTCCCTCGAGATCCCTGGCTACCCGCTTGGCTTCCCGCAAATCGAGGTCGCTCCACTTAACCTCTGCGAATAGCGCGTGGGTAGCGCCCCTAACCACCACGTCTATCTCCTCCCCTCTATACCACCACTTACCGACCTCACCGAGCTCCACCCCTAGGAGCTTAGCGATGTGCGGGGCTAGCTCCCTCCTAACGATCGACTCGAAGACCCTAGGCACGTACTCATCGAGGCGCTTCTCGACGACGTTAGCAACCTCGTCTACGAACCCCGCCTCTAGGTGAGATAGGTACGGCTTTACGAAGGTGAACCAGAATAGGAAGTAGGGGTCTGCAATCGATAGCTGGACTTCACCCCTCTTCCTCCCCATGGATCTAACCCTCTCGACTATGTCTAGGGCCTCGAGGACGTCGATGTACTTAGACACGGTCTTCTGAGACACCCCGGCAATCGAAGCGATTTCGCTGGGCTTGGTGTAGCCCATCGCTATCCCGCTGAGGATGGCTACGTAGGTAGAGGGCTCCCTAAGCTCCTGCCTAAGGAAGTCCACGGCCTCCATGAATAGGTAGGAGGAGGGGTCTAGGATCTCCCGACGTACGTTCTCTAAAACGCTCCTAGAGTCGTCAACCCTAGAGGCGTAAGCCGGGGTACCGCCGAAAGTAGCGTAGCTAAGGATCGCATCGAGGGGGCCGTACCTAGGGTAGAAGCCCCACGCGCTCAGCAAGTCCATGGGCCTAAGCCTAAGGGTAGCGGACCTCCTCCCGAACAACGGGGCTCTATACCCAAGGAGCTCCCTCTCGAAGAACGATACCGCCGACCCGCAGAGCACTATCATGGCGTCGACACCCTGGTTCTCATCGACGAACCTCTGGATGCGCGAAGGGGCTTCGGGGTCGGCCTTGACTAGGTACTGAAACTCGTCTATGATAATCAGCGGGCTCTCAACCTCATCGACAACGAGCTTTAGAACCCTATCGATATCCTCTATCAACCCCACGGGCCTACCAACCAACTGCTCTACGAGCTCGCAAAGCTCTCGGTATAGAACGCTCTTCGAAGCCTCGACAGCTACGAAGAAAAGCGCTTGCTTACCCCGGGAGAACTCCCTTAGCAACCAGGTTTTGCCTACCCTCCTCCTGCCATAGACAATGACTAGCCTAAGCCCCTTCTCGCTCCACAGCCTTTCCAACGCTGAGAGCTCTCGAGACCTATCCACGAAGCGGTACCGCAACTAGGGTACCCGCATCTAGTTGCGGTACCAGAGCGTATATGTTCGGTCACCTTAATACTCCTTCATCACGGGGGTCAGCAACTCGGACCCCCGATCATCCCTAGGGATCGAGAGCATCGCTAACCCGATCACCTTCGCCGCGGTTTCTGCGCGCGATGTGGGTCTCCGAGTAGCTCTACCTCATTACCGAGCCTAAGAGGGCTACTCAACGCGCTACCTCGAGCTCTAGCCCTACGGGGAGCGCGGCTTCTAGGGCTCGACTACCTAAATTCGCTTCCTTAACGGCTATGGCTGCGTCGCTTAGCTTGCTAACCCCTCGATACCTACTTCCTCGCTACCAACCTTCTCTACCCTTAGCCCCTCGGCTTCCCTAGCCCTCGACGCGAGGACTTTCTTAACTAAGTCGTTTAGCATGGCTATGAGCTTCCTCCTATCCTCCATGAGCACTACGTCGCTGTATCCCCACGCCACGATGTTGTGAGCGAAGGGGCTTGGAACCGTGCCGCTGTAGAAGATCCTCACCTCTATCTCCCCCTCCTCGATCTTCTTGAGGACCTCCTTAGCGTGCTCTAAGTCCATGAAGTCCTCGAGGATTTCGCGGTAGGTCTCCTCGAGTACGGGGAAGTCCCCGAGTTGCTCCACTACCTTAAGGAGCTTCTCGGCGTTGAACTGCCTCCTAGCTAGCGATACGTCTACTCCTCGATACCTCCTCAACAGCATGAAGCTCCTCTCAGCGCAATGCCTAAACCTCTTCTTTAGCAGCTCGGTCCTCCTAATCGCCTTCCTAGCCAGCTCCTCGACGTTGCTAGAGTTAACGCTCTTAACGAGCTTCTCCACGACCTCGTGGCTAATGCTTGTGCCCGGGGGTAGGGTTAGCATGAAGCCGTTGTCCGTAACCGCTATCCTAACGTGCCTACCCAGCATCTCGGATAGGACGTAGGCGTAAGCCCTCGATAGGACGTCGTTTACCCTCCTACCGAATAGGGTGTGGAACACGATGTTCGTCGTACCCCTAGACTCGTCTACCCACACCTCCACTACGACCAGCTTATCCGATGGAACGAGGCCGTTCATAAACGCCTTCTGCTCGTAGATGTACTCGTAGATGTACCTAGCCGCGTGCTCCTCCAAATCGAACTCCCTAGCAATCCACTCAACAACCTTACCCGGGGGCAGCGCATCTATGAGCTGCGCTACGACCCTCCTAAACCTACCCACCTCGAGGGCCGAGTCGTAGGCTAGGGGAAGCATTTCCGAGAACCAGGTTGGTACCGTAGGCCTCTCCCCCTCAGCCGGCGCGACCACGACCTTAGTCGGGTGTATGGCTAGAACCCTATACGTCCTACCCCCGAGGACGAAGATGTCTCCCGGGCTCAGTATCTCGACGAAGCCCTCCTCCAGGTCGCCTACGTACCTCTGCCTACCGCCCTCTGAAACGCATAGAACGGGTATCTTAGCCTCGTCGGGTATCGTACCCACGTTCAGCATGTATATCATTCTAGCCCCGCGCCTCTTCCTAATCAACCCCGTCTCCGGATCGAACCTAATCTTAGCGTAGACGTTGAAGTCCTCGAGCCCGGGGTACATCCCCGCTAGGTACTTGATTACGGACTCGAGCTTCTCCTTAGGCAAGTCGTGGAATGGGTAGCTCCTCCTAACCAACCTGTAGACTTCGTCGATAGTCCTAGGCTTCTCTAAGCTCATCCCAACGATGTGCTGGGCTAGAACGTCTAGGCAGTTCCTAGGTATCTTAACCCTATCGATCTTCCTCTCCCTAGCCAGCTTGGCTAGGACCGTGCACTCGACTAGGTCATCCCTATCCACAACGATTATCCTACCCTTGCTAACGGCCCTAAAGTGGTGGCCGCTCCTACCAACTCTCTGCAGGAGCCTAGTCACGCTCTTTGGGCTGCTCAGCAGGACGACGAGGTCTATGTACCCAATGTCTATGCCTAGCTCGAGGCTGGTGGAGGACACTACTACGCGTAGCAACCCCTTCTTAAGCCTATCCTCGACGTCTAGCCTAACGTCCCTACTCAAGCTACCGTGGTGAGCCTCTATCTCATCAGCGTTAACTACCCCGCTCTCGCCGAGCACCTTCTTCAGCTTGAACACGACTCGCTCCGTAGCGCTCCTAGTGTTGGTGAAGACGAGCGTGGTTCTGTGGCTGAGTATCAACTTCTTGAGCTCTTCGTAGATAGCCTCGTTGATAGCGGTAGCGGGGGCGTAGACTAGGTCCATCCTCGGGCAAACGACCTTTATGTCTATGGGCTTCGAGAACCTAGCGTCTACGACTACTACGCTTCGCGGAGTCCCGTCGTCTAGGTACCCACCCAAGAACTTAGCTACCTCGTCGAGAGGGGCTATGGTAGCGCTAAGCCCAATCCTCTGAATCTCCCTACCGACTAAGTCGACGAGCCTCTCGAGGGTTAGGCTTAGGTGAACCCCCCTCTTGCTAGATGCTAGCTCGTGTATCTCGTCTATAACCACCCACTTAACGCCCTTTAGCAGCTCCCTAAATCGAGGCGCTACGATCGCTATGGATAGGCTCTCGGGGGTGGTTATCAGTATGTGTGGGGGTTCCCTAAGCATCCTAGCCTTTTCGTGGGGTAGGGTATCGCTAGTCCTAACCCCAACCCTAATCCCTAGGGGCTTACCGTAGAGCTTCTCGCTAAGCTCGCTCAACTCGCTTAAGGGAGTCAGCAAGTTCTTCCTCATGTCGTTGCTCAAAGCCCTTAGGGGCGATACGTAGATAGCGTAGACCCTATCCTCGAGGGAGCCCTCTAGGCTAAGCCTAACGAGCTCGTCTATAATCGCTAGGAACGCCGCTAGGGTTTTGCCCGTGCCCGTAGGGCTGGATATCAGTACGTGCCTACCCTGCTTAATGTAGGGAATGGCCATTCTCTGGGGCGGCGTAAACTCGCTGTAGCGCGAGAAGAACCAGTTCCTAACTAGCTCGTGTAGGTAGCTAGCTACCTCCTCATCGCTAAACTCCTTAGCGTACTCGATCGCCACGAAGTAATACCCCAGCTCGAAAGCTTGGGGCTCTACCTACTTATAAAGGTTCGGAGAGATGCAATCAAAAGATTTGTAGCTTTGAAAGCGCTTCCCTTACGTTCCTAGGTAGCGACATGTAGTCCACTTCCTCAGCCTTCGACAAGTCGTAGCTCCACTCCCTAACGTCCTCCCCCTTCTCGTAAACGTGCTTCGTAGCGTATATCGGCACGACGAAGAGCCTACCCTGCGGATCCCTATGGAGCTCAACCACAAGCTGCTTACCACCCTTCTTAACGAGGTAGACCTTCTCCCTCTCAGTCCTAATCATTGCACGCACCCTACCCACGTCCTTGCGGGGAAGAGGTATTAGGCTTTATCGCTATTCACCCTTCCCGCTCTCCACCTCCCTCCTAATCCTCTCGGGTATGGAGAAGTAATGCTTAGCGACCTCCACGATGTACTTGTTGCTGGGCACGGCCTTGGGTATCGATAGCTCTAGGGCTAGGGCGTTCTTCGCTAAGCTCATCTCCATCTTGTTCCTAACCGAGCCCTTAGCGATCATCTCCCCGACCTTGTACGCTATGAAGAACTTAGTGAACCTCCTAATCGTATCCTCGAACTTGGGGAGCGCTTGGTACAAAGCCTTTAGGACCCTCCTAAACTCCTCCTCGCTACCGAAGCCGAAGTACATCTTGGTAAAGGCGAATCGCAGTACCCTAGCCACCTTCCCATCGTCTAGGGATTCGCAAAACTCCCTCTCTTCCTCGCAAATCCTCGTAGGGTCGTCGAGGCTAAGGAGCTTCTCGATGAACCTCTCGATAGCCATCTCCAACCCGAAGAGCTTCTCCATCTGCTCCCTAGGCACGTCCTGATCTATTCCCAGCCCCCACTTACCTATCACGTAGAGCGATATCATCTCCTTATCGAATAGGTCTGGAGGCGTGCTAGCGCCCCTAATCGGGTCTATACCGGCATCGCTATACATCTTCTTAAGCAACTCGATAGCCTTGCCCCGATCGTCTATGCCGTTCAGCATTATCTCGCTCCACGTATCCACCAACACCCTAATCCTCTTCCTCCTCAAGTCCATGGCGCACTCCCACGTGCTCAATCCGTATCTCGCTGCGTAGACCCAAACTAAATAGCGCTTATGAATTGTTCGGCGAGGGTCTCGCAAGCGGTTTCCTTAGCTAGCGGATAGTGTCAATTCCTATCCTTGCCGAGCATTAAATTTCTTACGCTAGGGATTTTAGCGTTGGCGCACGCTGCTCTCGGGGGGTACATGCCCTGCGACGTTCCTAGGATAGATGTTTCTAGGGCTACAACGGATGAGTACCGCGAGTTCATGCTAAAGCTAGTGTCGATGATTAGGAGGAAGGAGGTTGAGGAGCTCTTAGCAAAGAAGCTTCGCGAGGCTAAGAGCGAGAAGCCTAGGGTCGAGAGGAGGAATACTGATCGAGGGGATGTGTTCAGGGTTAGGGCGTATATCTTAGCTACTGACGTAAGCGTTGAAAGCTTCGAGGGCGTGGCGATACCCCTTAGGATAGTGACTAACGGGACCATGGTTGCGAAGAACGGTGTTGTCGAGCTCTACTACCGCTTAGGCTCGTTAGCCACTCCGCCGCTCGGGTGCTGGAACGATAGAACCTTCATTGGGTATAGCAGGGTTGGGCTAGACGAGTTGAGGGGTAGGGTTAGGCTAGCGTCTAAGCCCGTTCTATACCCGTTGCTATCCATGGAGTGCACCGAGGATCCTAGGATAGACCCCGACGACCCGATGGTAATGACTCACGTTAGGGGTCACTACAGGTTCTGGAAGCTAATGGATATGCACGTGTACGTACTGACGATGATCTCTAGGAGGCTCGACGACGGCTCCGTGACCGAGATCGAGCCCGTAGCGTTTAGGTGGGTAGACGGCTCCCTATTCCTATACCGCGACTACAGGGATACGTTCCCGCTAAACTCGAAGTTCATGGTCACGAGACCGTGGATCGAGGAGCTGGATACGGGAGTACCCTTCGTTGGGCCGAGGGAGTGGAACGTCGTGGAGGCTAAGGAGTTACGAACTTGGCCCGAGCTAGTGGTTACGAGCGACGAGGTTAAGACCGGTGGGAACTGTAGCGCTAAGCTATCTAGCAACGAGTACCTAGTGCTATTCCACTCAGTGGATAGGTACTTCGGCTGCTACTACACCTACGCCGCGGTGTTTAGCAGCGATGGCGAGCTCCTCGGGGTAAGTCCCGAGCCCGTGATATCCCCTAAGCCTCGGGTCTTCTGGGGCACTAGACCCTCAACGGTATTTGCTTGCGGGATCCAAGTGGTTAAGGATAGGGTTCTCGTGAGCGCGGGTAAAGACGATGAAGTACTGCTAATCCTCGAGGCGAGCCTAGACGAATTGATATCAAAAATAAGGTTCTTTAAGGGGTAAGCTCACTTCCTCTTCATCCCCACGACCACGCCTATCCCGAGACCGACGAGGAATAGCGCTATCGCTACCCCCCATACCCACCCAGGTACCGAGCTCTTAACGACCGTACTCGTGAGTACGCTGGTAACCGTCGTCGGTACGGTGGTTGCGGATACCGTTACCTTAGTAACCGTGGTCGGGACAGTCGTGGTCTTAGTGATTGTCGAGACCCTGCTTACGGTCGTTGTAAGCGTTGATAGCTTTGTCGTGGTGTAGGTGACTACTACGGTCCTCGTAAGGGTTATGCTCACCGTCGAGGTTACGGTCTTGGTCACTACCTTGACCCCGAGGGCCTTAGCGGGTTCGGCGAAGAGCAGTAGGAGGTAGTTGCTCTTGCCGTTGCTAGGCTTGCCGAAGCTCGGGTGGCTAACCTCGGTAGACACCTTCTCTACGCTAACGCTGCTCGTAACCACCTTCTCGCTAGCCTTAGACGTCGCGTCGATCTCCTTCAGCGGGTACTTAACTACCGATACCTGACCCACCTTATTCTCGATGCTTACCCTAAGCATCGGTAGGTAGTAATCGCTTACAGCGGCAACATAGTCGATGCCCCCTACGGTAACGACCGAAACTCCGTGGATGCCCATGCCGCTCTTTAGCTCTGAATCGCGGACTACGTAGAACGCTACGGGGCTCCCGCTATCCTTATCGAGTACAGCTACGAACCCACCCTCCTTCCATAGACCAGGGTAGAACCAGCTGTGCCCAGCTACGTAGAGTAGCCTCCCCCCAACGGCTACTTGATCCGGGTAGAACTCGACGTCTATATCGCTAGCGTTGTACACCCTAACGCTCCAGGTTACCCTAAGGGTCTTCGGGTCCAAGGCTATGACTAGGGTGCTGGTCTTACCCTTCTTAACGCTCTTCATCTGCCCGAGAACGTAGATTGCGTGGCCATCGGTAGCTATGGCACCCCCGCTATTCTTGTAGTTGCTTATCGCAGCAACCTCGTAAACACCCTTGTTCCCCAGCACCACGGCCTTCTCGATGGCTAGCGTATCGGGGTTCAGCGCGGTTACCACGATATCGTAGTACTTACCGGGAGTGTCGAACGCGTCGGTCATGCCCACGGCGTAGAGCGTGCCGTTAACGAGAGCATCGTCGACTAGGTAGTCGCTACCCCCGAAGTCCAGCACAACGGCCTTTACCAGTTCGCCGCTAGAGGCGTCTATCTTTAGCACAACAGCGTCCCTACCCTTAGTACCGAAAGCGTTCTTCTCGTAGCCAACGACGTATAGGTACCTACAGCTAGGGTCGACAGCTACCCCAAGCCCCTTAACCTCTCCCGAGGTAGAGCCGTAGCTACGTATCCACAGTACCTTACCGCTAGAAGCGTCTATGGCGGCGACCAAGACCTTGGGGGAGCCCTTGAAGGTGTACCCAGAGACGAACACCTTCCCTCCGCAAACCGCTACATCCCTAAACTCCGGCCAATCACCGAGATCCCCAGCACTCCTATTCCCTACCGCAGTTACCCACGACACGCTACCGGTAGTAAGGTCAAACTTCGCTACGATGGGCTGCCTCCACTTGTTCCCAACGACGTAAGCGTAGAGGTGGCCCTCGGAGTACACCTCTAGGATAGACTTGCTCCACTCGTCATCGCCATCCCCAGCTATGCGCATGTACCACACGCTCCCGCTCGAAGCGTGTACGGGTGCTAGGCTCGCTAGGATCATCGAGGTGGCCAAGGCGGCGAGGAGAAGTAGGCCTAACCTCATTTACCCACCCCAACGAATTGAAGCTGTTGATAGGAAAAGAGTATGAGGTAAGGAAATTCCTTACCCGACCCTTATCGTTTTCTCCTCGAGTACAACGCTATAGCCATGCCCAGCGCTATCGCTATGATTACGGCGCTAGCTATAGCCGTAGCTAGGAAGCCTCGGGGCCTAGCCGAAGCCTGCGGCTTCGCGCTCGAGCTAACGAGGGTTGCCGTAGACCCTGAGGAAACAGTCGTTAACTTCGTTGCGCTACTCGTCGTAGTCGAGCTACTTAAGCGCGTAGCCGAGGTCGCCGGGGTTCTCGTAGTGCTCGTGGGCGAGCCCACTAGTAGCGAAACGCTTTTCTCAACCTCGTGCCCAGCCTCGTCGTAAACGACGATGCTTAGCACGTACCTACCGCTACTAACGATCCCGAGGTCTATGGGCTTGATAGAGACTTCGCAAACCCTGCCCTCGCAGTTAACGACCTTAGAGACCGAGGTGTTTACGCACTTGATTATCACGGTGAGCGGGGGCACTCCACGCACTTCAAAGCCAACGCTACTCCCGATGCTCGGAGCGAGGATCGATTCGCTCGATACGATCTCTGGGGGCCTAAGCACTATGGAGAAGCCAAGCGATTTCGAGGCCCTAACGCTCTCGCCACTCCAGTAAACTACGGTGAGTACGTGCGTACCCTCTCCGTACTTCGCAACGCTTAGCTTAACGCGAGTGCACCCCTCTACGGAGAGCTCCTTGGCTAGCACCCCATCGATTAGTATCTCGACGCTCGCGCGACCGCTCGAGCAGAGCTCGAACTCGAGCTCCTTACCTACGCACTGGGGTAAGTACTTGATCGAGACGTTGGGTGGGGATAGCGGTAGCTCCACGCGCTTAACCTCGGTATACAGACCGTTGCTAGCAACGACCTCGACGTTGCTACCGAAGCTCACGCCGTAAGCGCTAGCGTTAGCTACGTAGCTAGGGTCTGCAACCAAAGCTCTTCCGCTAGGCGCGAGCGCTAGGCTTAGCTCGTACCCAGAGGCGTTAACTAGCGCGTAAGCCGTGCACTTCGAGCAGCCGCGAACGACGATCAACCCCCTCTCTAGCGCTACGCTAATCGACGGCTTCGAGCCCGTCGGCAGATCTATGCGCACGAAGTTCTTAGAGGGCCTTAGGACTCCTAGACCCCACGCGTAGGCGAACCACGTAGACGCATTGCTCGAAACAACGATTTCACTACCCCTACACTCGATCCTAACGACGGTGGTTCCCGGCGGCGCTACGAGGAATACCTCTAGGTGGAGCCCCTTAACGAAGGTCTCTACCCTCATCGGCACGGCGACGGGGCGACCCCAAACATCCTTCTTCTCGTTAACTACCCTGAACAGGATGGTGCCGGGCTCGGTAACGACCCTCTCGACACTTATCGACCCCCCGTCTATGGCTATGGGGACGATCCTGATGGAGCCATTGGCGAAGAGCTCTAGGGCTACGTAGTGGTAAACGGGTAGCCCGTACTTCGGGCTCGAGAGCGGCGCTCCAGCTCCCCCAGTGATTACGTAGGGTATCCCCAGATACCTACCCTCCTTGAATACGTGTAGGTGGCCGAAGAGCATTAGCTTTACGCAACCCCTGTACCTAGCTACGAGGCTCCTCAGCTCCTTCATCTGCCAGCGGCTGAAGTCCGTTGGGTAGTTGTAGACGCTGTAGGTTATGGGGTCGTGCCACACCAGCACTACGCGCTTACCGGCTAAGCAGCTAGAGTTCATGAGTAGCTCCAGCTTCTTCAGCATGGCTTGGTCTAGGGCGTACCCGTTGACGAAGACTATCCTCCAGTCACCGACGTCCCTGTAGTAGAGGTTCGGCACGACGTACCTAAGCCAGAACTCCCTATCGGCGTACCTCGTGTAGCTCCAATCGTGGTTCCCGGCAACGACCCAGTTGTTCGCTATACCCGCAGTAGCCCTAAGGAACTCCTCTATCTGCCTCCTCGTCCCGGAAACGACGTGATCCCCGGTCCCAACGAGGGCTACGGGGTTTATCGCTCGAAACTCGCTAAACGCCTTATAAGCTTCGCTAGAGTACATCACTTCGCCCCACGAGGGTTGCCTATTGTCTCCGTAAACCACTAGGAAGTATACGGGTAGGCTAGGCTCAACAACTCTTTCCCTAGACCACAGCGGCTCCACGAAGCCCCTCCAGCATAGGGGGCCGAGGCTCGGGAGCTCTAGGGGATTGAGTTCGGCAACCACCTTCTCTACGACGCGGTGCCCCGCGGTAATTACCAGCACTAGCGAAGCCCTAGGCTTCGTTAAGAGCGAAAACACTTTTCGGTAGCTGAATAGCGCCTCTAGGGCTAAACCCCATTGACTAGCCCTCGCGGGCGAAACCACGCGCCCATCAACCTCCATGTATAGGCGGAACCTGGCTACCGAGGTATTGCCGTAGACGAACCCCTTGCCGAAGACTATCGATATCGCTACGTAGTCTCCCTGCTTAGCAGCGTAAACGCTCTTCACGGGCGCGAACAGCGCTCCGCTAACCTCGAACCGCAGCTCCCGAACGCACTTCCCGTTCACCACCCAGTCCCCGGGCCACCCATCCACTACGATCCTTCCGACGAAGTACTCGAGGTCTCGATACCCAAAGCTAGTGGGTAGGTAGGGGGACAGCCCATCGATGTACTCGAAGACGTCGGGAACGCCATCGCAATCGCTATCCATCGATATAGCGCCGTATAGCGCGCTCATCGAGCCCGCGGCTTCGGCTCGCTCTAGGGCTCGTAGTAAGGGCGAGTTGGTGCACGCGAAGGGCTTTATCCACTCGAGAACGAGCTTCGCTACGGAGGAAGCGTACTCGTTGCTTAGGGAAGCGGCGCTTGGGTGAATAGCCGCGAGCGCGAACACCAAGGCTATTAGCGCTAAGGCAGCAACCCTCATCATCACCACTCCTCGAGCGCTTATACGCTCGCAACCTTTTATTCTCGATGGGGAGGTTTATGGGTGGACGCGTACGAATACCCATGTTAAGGATAGTTATGTACTTACTAACTGCGTTAATACTGCTAACAACATTACTACCACTAACCCTATCTGCAGCAACGACTGCGAGCCGCGCGCCCCTAGCCAAGGTAGTGATATCGCCTAGCACCATACACAAGCTTGCTAAGGCCGGTAAGGGGACGCCGGGTAGCCCATACATCGTTGAGCTCGGCACGGTTAACGCCAAGGGGTATACCTACGGCTTGCTCATCGAGAACGTTAGCAACGTCGTGATAGTCAACACGAAGGTGCTGTACGCTGCGAAGGACGGCATACACATCGTTAACTCTAGCAACGTCAAGCTACTCAAGGTCGTGGTGTCCAACACTCAGAGCGGTAGCGGCATCTACGTTCAGGGGTGCCGCAACGTATCGATCGAGAGTAGCGTTGTGAGTGGCGCTGGGTGGTGGGGCATAGGCGTAGTCAATAGCTCGGGGATAAGGCTATCACGCGTAGACGTATCGTACAACATGGCTGACGGCGTGTTCATGTACAACGTCCGCGGCGTGTACATAGACCACCTCAGGGCGGTGGCCAACGGGAAGAAGGGCGTGTACTTAATATCGTGTAGCAACATCGTCGTTAAGTACGTGTACATCGAGGGATCTAGGGATGGCGATTCCCTCAAGCTGCAGGGCTGTAGCAACGTGTTCGTTCACGGTGCTAGGCTCGCTAAGGCTAAGTACTGGAACTTGTGCCTCATGGGGGTGAAGAACGCGGTTATCGAGATGGTGTATACCACGGGCGCTGGATGGGACGGTATATACATAGGGTCCTCGAGCAACGTAACCGTGAGGGACTCGAAGTTCGTTAGGGATACCTACAAGGGGGTGTTCATAGAGCTCTCTAGGGACGTTAAGATCGTAGACAGCTTCATCGAGCCCGGGATGGACGTCGGCATCAACATGAAGGGGTACTGCAGCGACATATCGATAATCAACAACACCGTGGTGAACGCAGGTAACTCGGGGATAAGGGTTCAGGAAGGAGCTAAGGTTAGGAACCTAAAGATCGTTGGGAACATCATTGAGAACAGTAGCGTTACCGGCGTAGACATAGCGTCTACGGCGATGAACGTGGAGATACTCAACAACACGATTGTGCGTAACCATCACGACGGTATCTACGTGTATACCGGTAGCAGGAACGTGGTTATAGAATACAACAACGTTAGCTACAACGCTAAGGACGGCATCAAGATAAAGAAGGGGGTGTTCAACGTGCTGATAGCGCGCAACGTGATAGAGCGCAACGGTGCTTGGGCTATATACATAGAGCCCGGGGCGAGCAACATCAAGGTCGAGTACAACGAGATCCTATTCAACGGAAAGCACCCGCAGGCTTACGACGATAGCGGGGCTACGTGGCGCGGCAACGCGTGGAGCGACTACAGCGGCAAGGGGCTGTACACCATAGCTGGGCAAGCCCATGCGGTAGACCTAGAGCCTCGCGTAGCTAGGGCCGTGGCCAAGGCGACGAGCACCTCTACCCCTAGCACCACGACCTCGAGCGCAGCGCCGAGCGCTACCTCAACTACCTCGACTGCGAGCGTCGCCACCAGTACTAGTAGCGCGACCACCGAGACAACGACCACGATGAGCGTAGCGAGCACCTCCACGACTAGCGCTACTAAAAGCGTGGTTACGGTGACTAAGAGCATCACCACCGTGACTACGGTTACCAAGGTCGTTACGGCTCCTGGAAAGCCTAGCGCGCTACCGCTCGCAGTGATAGCGGTGTGCATAGCGGTGGGGATCGCGATAATCGTGCTTAGCGCTAGGAGGTGAGGCTCCGGGTTATCGACTAAGGCTTTTTCCTGTACCTCATTAGCACCGCTACGGCGGTCTTGAAGTACTTCTCCCTAACCCTAGGATTGAATATCTCGTCGAGCCCGTAGCTCAGCAAGACGAACGCTATCTGCAGTAAGGCTAGCGCCGCTATGACCTCCACTAGGTAGTACACGCCGGGGCCGAAGAGGAAGACGTTCTTCCACGCATCGTTGAGCATGACTCCCCACTGCGTAGGGTCTATGGGGAGCGCGCCTAGGAAGAACAGCCCGGTTATCGCGTAGACCGCTCCCGTCGTGGAGAAGACGAAGTTTATCGCTATGTACCCACCGACGTTCGGTAGGATCTCCCTAAACACTATGTACCTCGTGGACATGCCTAAGCTACGCGCTAGCTCGATGAAGGGCTGGGTCTTTAAGGATAGGACTTGGCTCCTCAAAGCCCTAGCGATCCCAGCCCACGACGTTATGCTTACTACCGCTGCGACTAGGATGGGGTTGAACTGCATCTGCGCTTTGAGCATTAGTATCCCTATCAACACGTAGAGCGGTAAGCTCGGAATGTTTAGGAATACGTCGGTTACCCACATCAGTACCCTATCGGCTAAGCCCCCTAGGTACCCCGCCGTCAACCCGATGCTCATCCCCACGAGGATCGTTATCAATCCAGCGGCGAGCGCTGCCTCGAGGAGCGGACCGGCACCTTTAGCCAGCATCCCGAGAATGTCCCTACCCTTCCAATCGGTTCCGAGCGGGTACTCCCACCACGGTACGTCGCTCCTAACGCCGGTTAGCACCCTAACGATGGTCGGGGGTATGAAGGCTCTCTCGGGGTGAGTCGTTAGGTCGACGTTGATGAAAGCCCCGTACACGGCTAGGGTTGCGAACCCCATTAACAGGATGAAGCCAGCGCACGACTTCCTATTGCTCAGGATTATCCTCAGGGGGTTGACTAGGTACTCGTAGAAGTAGTACTCGATGATCGCGCGCCTCACGGCTATTCACCCCTTACGCGCGGGTCTATGAGCCCGTAGAGGACTTCGGCTAGGTACACCGAGGCGACGACGGCCATGGTCTCGACGAGGAGGCAGCCCGAGAGCACGAGGTAGTCCCTCATCCAGATCGCGTCGGCCATCCAGTACCCGATGCCCCGGTAGTTGAATAGCCACTCGATGAACATGGAGCCCCCGAAGGCGTAGCCCAAGCTTATCATTAGCGACGTGAATAGGGGTAGAATGGCGTTCCTACCAACGTACCTCGTCGCAACCTTTCTATCGGGTAGCCCCCTAGCCTCCGCAACCGTTACGTAGTCCTCGCCAAGCACGTTAATCGCCGTGCTCCTCATGGCGAGAGCCCACCCGGCGAAGCCGACGATGGTGTAGACGAGGATGGGCCAAGCTGCGTGCCTAAGGATATCGATTACCACGGGGCCGAGGGTGGATAGAGTCAAGCCCTTGGTCTCTAGCAGTAGCTTCGTCGAGGGGCTCATAACCCCCATGACCTCTACGGCGTTACCCCCGTAGACGTAGACGAGGACTACGTATAGAATGACTAGCCCTATGACGTAGTCGGGTATAGCCCTCCAGGCCATGAAGGCTAGCGTGGCAACGCTATCCACCTTGCTACCCCTCTTATACGCTAGCACCATCCCTATCCCCACGCCGATTAGGAACTGGAGGACGAGGCCCGTGCCAACGGTTAGTAAGGTCCATGGAAGGGCGCTGGCTATGATCTGGGATACGGACTGCTTGTAGTAGAACGAGTAGCCGAAGTTCAGGGTTAGTACGTGCGTTAAGAACCCCACGTACTGGAGCAACACGGACTCGTTAACGTTTATCCCGACGCTAGCCATCATCGCGTAGAATTGCTGAGCGTAGTGAGCTGCGTAGCTCTTAGCTATTTCAGGTGGGTACCCCTTCATTAGCAGCTGGTAGTAGTACATTTGGTACGGGTTTCCCGGGAGGGTCTTTATCAATACGAACACGAGGGTTATTATGGCGAGGAGTATGGAGAACGCGATGCAGACCTTCTTAGCTACGTAGAGTACCTCCGACTTGTGGCGGGATAGCCACTCCCGAAAACCCATTAGCTCCTTCCCGCCTAGGTTAAGCGCTTGGGAAAACACATTCCTTCCCTAAGGAAGTTACTTATTGCTTAACTAAACGTTTGTAACCAATGGTTTTCTCAAGCGTTGCGGTAGCGAGGATGGTGGAAGGGCTTGGGTGCCTCGAGCCGCTTCTGCCTAGCCTTAGCGCTCATAGCGATAACGCTACTAGTAGCCCCGCTCCCCTCAACGCTCTACGCTAAGAGCGTTCTAAGGACCTACACCTTCTCGTCGTACCTAAACAAGCTACAAGTAGTTAATCCCGTAGCCCCGAACTTCTTCTGGGACGCAACGCCGCTGATATACGACTACCTAGCGCTATACGACTACCTCCATAACAAGCCCATTCCCCACATAGCCTACAAGTGGAAGTGGGTCAACTCGACGGCTCTCGAGATATGGATTCGAAAGGGCGTTAAGTGGAGCGATGGAACGCCGTTTACAGCTTGGGATGCGTGGGCTCAGTACGTGATAATCCACTACTGGGGCTGGTTCGAGTACCGCGACATTAAGTGGGTTAAGGTGCTAGACGACTACACGCTGCTAATAAACTTCAAGCGTAGGAACATCTTCGAGGAGTTCTTCGTGTTAAACGCCTTCCCGATGTGGATGCCCTGCAAGTACTGGTGCCGCTTCGCGAAGGAGATCGTTAAGGCTGTTGAGGAAGGTAATAAGACCCTGCTAAGCAAGGTGCTTAACGAGGTCTATAACTACAAGCCACCTAGGGTGCTAGCGCTAGGACCCTACAAGCCCGTCGTAGCTACCGCTACTACCTACGTCCTCGTGAAGAACCCGATGTACTGGAACAAGACGGTTCTAGAGTACGCACCAGACGAAGTCGAGATCCTGAGCGCTAGGAGCAACGACATACTGTGGATGTGGATGAAGGGTGGATCGATAGACTACGCTAACATCGTGATGCCCCCGAGCGTAGAGAAGGCCTTAACCTCCCTAAGCTGGGTGAGGATAATCAAGATACCTCAGTGCGGTTTCGCGCTATACTTCAACCTCCAGAACAAGTGGCTTAGGCTGTACAAGGTTAGGGAGGCTATAGCCCTAGCCATCAACAGGACGGACATAGCCTACGCCGCGTACAAGAACATCTATATCCCGGTAAAGATTCCGGACGCCCTATACAGCTGGATGAGGAAGGAGTGGCTCAACCAGAGCGTCATCTCTAAGGAGCTGACCTACAGCTACGACCCGAAGAAGGCTGCTGAGATCCTAGAGAGCCTAGGCTTCAAGAAGATCAACGGGAAGTGGTATACCCCCGACGGCAAGCCGTGGGTGCTTAGGATAAGGGCTCCATCTGGGTGGACTGACTGGGCTTCGGCTATGGAGGCGGTGGCGATGGCTTTAAGGAAGTTCGGTATAACCGTGGACTACAGGGAGGTGGAGACGGGTAGCTACTTCAACGTGGTTTGGAACCAGAAGCAGTTCGACATAGCGATAAATTGGTGGGGCTGCTGGAACATTAGACATCCCTACTGGTCGTTCTGGCAGTGGGTCAATAGGTTCCAGAGCCTAGGATTCCCAACAACATTCGAAGTCCCCGGGATCGGGAAGGTAAACGCCTCTAAGGTCCTCAACGAGCTGCTTTACGCTCACAGCGTTAAGGAGCAGAGGAACCTAGTAGCGCTGCTAGCCCTAGTAACCAACAGGGCCTTACCGATATACGTTATAGCCGTTAAGAACATACCGCAGTGGGTATCAACCAAGAACTTCGCGTGGCCACCGCCCAACAGCTGGGTTTGGTGGATAACTTGGCACACGAAGTTCCTAGCTACCGCCATAGACCTCGGGCTAGTTAAGCCGAAATCCCTCCAGCCCTCGCTAACCGCTACGAGCACTTCCACCCCCAGCGCCACGACCTCGGCAACGAGCGCTACCCGCAGTACCGCCTCGATCGCCACTACTACCGTTAGTAGCGTAACCACGGTTACGAAGGTCGTTACCACTACTAGCTACGCGCCAGCAGGTGGGGGCATAGGGCTGGGAACGGCCATCGGGATAGGCGTAGCGATCGTAGCGGTGTGCGCGGGAATAGCCTTCTTCCTGAGGAGGAGGTAGGGTAAGCGCCTTTTTCCCGCGCTACTTAACCGCACGCGCTTTCCTCGAGCTCTCGGAGCGCGGTCATGGTCTTAGGGCTCACGCGGCCAGTCGTAGAGAGCTCGCGATTCGCTTCGCTCCAAACGCTCCCTAGCTTAGCTAGTATCGAGGAAGCGTTCTCTCCCTCTACCCACCTCTGGATGGCGCAAGCAAACGCTTTCCTAGCGAGGAGCGCTACCTTAGAGATCCCGCTGCTCTTAGGGGCGTTCGCGAGCTTGAGCACGCTGCTAACGATTTGGCCCCAAGCGTCTGGGTTGTAGAAAGCGTCGTGTAGGGGTATAGCGAACGCGATTACGCAGCCCTCGCCGAGCTTATTCACGAGCACTATGGGTACGCCCCCATACCTAGCCACGACTCGAGCGGTAACGGGCTTGAGTAGCTCTAGGTATCCGTGGGCTAGAACGCACGAACCGTTAACGCATAGCTGTGCGTAGAACGTGCGGTTGCCTAGCCCGCTACCCCCCGCGATCTTCGCGCCGAGAAGCTCCTCGACGAGGCTCCTACACGGCGATAGGTACCCAAAGTACGAGTCTACTACGAGTACGCCGCCTCGCTTAACCCAATCAGCTATCTCTCGAAGGGCTTTGCAGCTAACGAAGAACTGAGCCGGTGCAACGAGCATTCGGTACCCACTGAGGCTACTCACGGAGCTAAGGTTCGCGTACACGAAATCGACTTTGTACCCCAAGCCGAAGGAGAAGAGCTTGTACGCGGCGAGCCAATCGAATGCGACGAACCAATCGCTTGATACCAGCATCTGGTTGGGCTCCGAGTAGAGCATCGCGACGACGCTCTTCTTGCCTAGGTACACCCTAGCGAAACCCTCTACGCAGCTCCTAAGCTTCTCTAGCCCAGCTATCGCGTACCTTAGGTACGTCGCTACGGGCTTGAGCTCCTTGTATCTATCCACTAGCCCGTAGCTACCGCCGTCCATGCCTGCGAACCTATCGTCCCACTCGAACCACCCAACGAAAGAAGAGCCTAGCTGGAGAGACATCGCGACCCAGTTAGCGACTTCGTAAGGTGTTGCAGCACCCCTCTTCTCGTTGAGCTCTAGAACGCCGAACCCTAGCCGCGGCCTCGAGAGGCTCCTAACGGAGTCTAGGGCCATGGCTATCCACCCGCCCTCGGGCTCGGCGGGGTAGATGTCGATCGCGGCGTAGTCCTCGCCGACGCTGAGCGTTATCGCTGGAGACACCGCTGCGTAACCTCCCTGGCTCCAGAACCACCACGGCATCTCGTTGACTATCACGGGCCTAGACGGGTCTAGGCGATGGATTTCGCTTACTAGAGCCTTCGTGAAGTTGGCTATCTCCTCCGCTACGAATAGCCTCCACAGGTACCAGCGAGCTATCCACTCCGCGCTGAGGTTCCACGAAAGCCAATCGCTCGTCTCGACCCTCACGGGCTCGCAAAGCGATGCGTTAACCCCTAGGCGTTGGCACCACCTGCGGAACTCCCTAAGGCACGCTGGGTTGTAGTCGCACAGCTTGTTATCCCAGTACATGTTCTCAGGAGCGTGGTACTCGTTAAGCACGTTGTAAGCGACTACGCACCTATGCTTCTTAGCGACCCTAACGACTTCCTCCACGAACTTCTCCATGTACTTAAGCCAGTACCTAGAGCATGGGGAAGGCCACCACTGGAAGCCCCAACCCCACTGAGTAACCATCGTAACGTTCGGGGGAGCCCACTGGGGTACGTACTGCGCAATCGTTACGACGACTTTCATTCCCAGCTCGTCGCATAGCGATAGGAACTCGTCTAGCGTCTCGTTATCCAGCCCATCCATAGGCCAAGCGGCGTTTGTTGGAGCTACGTAGAAGAGCCTCACGAACCTTATGCCCAGCCTCGCCATGGTCTCCAAATCCCTTCTCCAAGTCGATTCGCTAGGCTGCTCGTAGACGTGGTACGAAACCCCTATGGGTGGCCATGGAGCTAGGTACCGGGGTTGGGTAGGGACGAAGCTGCTCACCCCCGTGGACGTAGGTGTGGAAGCGCTGTGGAGCCAGCTTATTGAAGCGTATGCGGCTAGCCACGCGCAGAAAAGCGACGCGAAGATGATCACTATCGCCGCAACGTACTTCCGGATCCCCGCCCCGCGCCCCGAAACCCTGCTCCTAACAGCTATGGCGATGCACGTCGCTATCGATACCCCGATGCCTAGCACCATCATCGACACCAAGAGCTCGAGGAGCGCTTGAGGCGAGCCACTCGATGCGCTAGGGATTAGCAGCGCTATCGCTATAAGGGACATTACCACCAGCAGCACGCCTAGGGTAAACAGCGTTCTCGAGAGCACGGGGTTCTCCGATACGCTCACCGAGAATCACCTCTTGTAGCACCTCCAGCACCTAACGAGCCTCTTACCCAAGTTGATGAGCGGGGGCTCCTCCTCGAAGCACCTAGGCATGGGTTTGGGGCACCTATTGGCGAACCTACACCCCTTAGTAACCTCGTAGGGCTTGGGTATGTCTATGCTCCTAAGGCTAAGCCTCTTCGATCGAGCTAGCCGGGGATCGAGTTCGGGAGTCGCGTCGATTAGAGCCTTGGTGTAAGGGTGTAGAGGATCCTCGATGATATCCCTAGGAGGCCCTTGCTCGACTATCCTCCCTAAGTACATGACCGCTATGGTTCCCCGGCCCCTCTCAGCCATGTACCTAGCCGAAGCCAGTTCGTGGGATATGAAGAGGTAGGAAACGCGTTGCCTCTCGAGGAACTCTAGCATTAAGTTCATCTGGTCTATCCTAAGCGCTACGTCGATAGCGGAAACGGGCTCGTCCGTAACCACCAGCTCGGGCTCGACCATCATTATCCTAGCGAAGAGAATTCGCTGCCTCTCGCCCCCGCTTAGCTGGTGGGGGTACCGAAACATGTACTCCTCGGGTGGAGTGACCTTAACGCTCTCGAGGATCCTAGCTACCTCCTCAACGCATTCGAGCCTATCCCTAGCCCTACCCCACCTCATTAGCGGTATGCACAAGTGGTCGAAAACGGTCTTGCTGGGGTTAAACGCTGAGTAAGGGTCTTGAGGCATGTACTGAACCTTTCTCCTAAACAGCGAGAACTCCTCCTTGCTCAAGCTCCAAACGTCCCTTCCCCTCCAAAGAACCTTCCCGCTCGTGGGCTTCACGAGCCCCGCCACCGCCTTGCCTAGCGTGGTCTTGCCGCTCCCGCTCTCGCCAACGAGGGAAACAACGCTCGCTTCGGGAATAGCGAGGTCCACGCCGTCGACGGCGCGAACCCACCCCCGAACGCCGCCGAGAACCCCCTTCTTGAGCGGGAAGTAGATGCGCAGATCCCGCACCTCGACGACGTTCACCAAAGCTTATCCACCTCCTCCCACCTATGGCAAGCAACGAAGTGCCCCTTCTCCACCTCCACGAGCTTGGGCTCGACCCTTCTACACACATCGGTGGCTAGGGGGCACCTCGGGTGGAACCTACACCCTGGCGGCGGGTTGATCGGATCGGGGTGGGTGCCCGGTATAGGCTTAACGCTCTTGATATCGCCTCGAAGCGGCGGTACGGATCTAAGCAGCCCTAAGGTATAGGGGTGTCTAGGCCTATAAACAACGTCTTCTAGAGGCCCGTACTCAACGATCTTGAACGCGTACATGATCGCCACGTAGTCCGCTAGCCCAGCAATGAGCGGTAGGTCGTGGGTTATGAATATCATCGTGTTCCCGAGCCTCTCGTGAATCTCCTTAAGCAAGTCCACGAGGACTTTCTGGGAGATCGTGTCGAGAGCCGACGTAGGCTCGTCGAGTATCAGCACCCTTGGGTTCAGCAGTAGGGATAGGGCTATCAGCGCCCTCTGCTTCATGCCACCGCTAAGCTGGTGGGGGTAGGACTCTAGCACTCTATCAGGGTCGAGCTTAACCATTTCTAGCAACTTCCTAGCCCTCTCGATAACTGCCTCTCGATCCCTCCATCCATGCGCTTCGGCCGTGTCTATGAAGTGGTCTACGATCCTAAGCGTTGGGTTAAACGAGTTTTGAGCTCCCTGAAAAACCATCGCTATCTCCCTCCACCTCACCGCCTTTAGCAAGCGCTTCGGCAACTCAACGATGTTGACTACGCCCCCAAGCACTTCGCTCCTAAACAGTACTTGGCCAAGCACCTTCCCGGGGTAGGGCACTATGTTTAGGAACGCCGAAGCGAGCATTGTCTTGCCGCTCCCGCTCTCGCCAACGATAGCCGTTATCGAGCCCTCGACGATGTCTATGTCAACGCTATCCACGACTCGAGCGATTCCGCGGGGCATGCGGTACACAACGCTTAGCCCACGAGCTCGAAGAGCCACTCCCTTGGGTAGGCACGTATCGGGGTACAGCCTAGCCCCCTCTGGGCGACGCAATGCCGTGAGCACCACCCTGAGCTTGGGGCTCGAAGTGTTATCCGCCCTAAGAGAATCAAGGGCTTTGTAAGAAAAGTATTTGCCTAGTAATGGAGGTTCTTCACTCGGCGAAGGCTCGTTCGCTAGCAGCGCGCTCTCTAAGGATCCTAACCGCCTCTAGGAGCATCCTCCCTTCGTGCGTAAGCGCGTTCCTCCCTATGTACCTGCACTGCCTCGCTATGATGAGCGCGTCCCTTAGCTCGTCTAGGCTAAGCCTAGCCTCCTTAGCTAGCGCCGCAACGTCTTCGGTAGTACCCAGCTTCTCTACGGCTTCGAGCAACCTGATTATCCACGGGGTTACGGGGGTTGCTACACCGCTTGGAGCGGCTAGGATCGCTGTCTTGACTAGGGCCCCCACGTCCGTTATCACGATCCTTCCGTCGGGTAGGGTCTCCACCAAGCCCTTGCTCTCGAGCTTGTCTAGCGCTATCAACGCCTCTTCCTCTAGCTCGGGGAAGCTCTTGGAGACCATGGACCTATCCATAGACCTCTTCTCGGGTAGCCTCTTCAGTATCTGCGCCTCTAGCGACGTCACTAAGAGGTTCCTAAGGGCAACCCTGCTAACCCTAGCTAGAGCGCTACCTATCTTGGTGGGGCCCGCGCTCCCGATCAATCCCTGCTCCCTAGCGATATCGATCCACTCCTCGCTAAACCCAAGCTCCTGATCGGCTTCGGTAAGAACCCTAGAGGCTAGCGCGCTACACGCCTTTACCCCAGCACCGAGTAGCTCCCTACCCAAGGGCGTTAGCCTTAGGACGGTCTTACCCTCCTCGTGAACCTCCTCTAGAAGTCCAAGGGCCTCGAGCTGGTGAATGGCTAGCCCGGGGCTAAAGTGCTTTAGCCTCCACTCGGGCTCTAGCTCCTCGCAAACCCTCTTCCTAGTCGGAACGAGCTCCGGGTTCTCCCTCGCCCTCCTCCACCCCTCCTCGACTAGCTTAAGCACCTCTATCTCCTCTCTACTTAGCGCCGTTGGCGGAGTCTGCACTCGCTCCCTAGCTAACCTCCAAGCCCTAGCCACGAGCCTAGCAGCCCTAGTCAGCTTGCCCGTGCCGCTTAGGTACCCTAGCTCGCCGAGCATCTTCCTCGAGTCCGAGTCTATCTCCTCGCCCCTCTCCACCGCCTCGATTAGCTCCACTATCCTCTTGCTGATTAGCGCTGGGTAGGGCGCGTCGAGGTTTAGCTCGGAAACCGCTTGCTTAACCAGCCTACCCACCCTCGTAAGAGCCGCGTACCCACCGTTGGGAACGCTCAGCACGAGGAGCCCCATCGCCTGGAGGGTGTCTAGGTACTTCGTCTTGTAGTGCTCCCTCTCCGCCGGGCCGTCGGGAACGGATATCAGCGCCGCGGCGATAGCCTTGGTCACCACGAGCCTGCGCTCCCCGCCCTCGAGAGCTTCCTGAACCGCGAACGCCTCCGGGGTTAGCTCGCCGCTCTCGGCGAAGCCCCTCTCCTCCAGGAACCCCCTCCACTTCTCGGGGACTCTACCCCCAGCCCTAACGCAGGCGTAGAGCATCGTGTAGACGCGGCTATCTATCCACGGATCGACGCTGGGCCTACCGCTCGTCCTCCACGCCTCCACTAGAACCCTACCGGCGTCCGTAACCACGAACTCGTCGCCTTCCCTATGGTCGAGAAGCCCTTGGCAGTAGAGGTCTAGGAGCTGCCTAAGGGCTTCCTCGAACCCGCCTAGCTCCTCGGCAAACTCCTTATAGCTAAACCACCCCCTATCGAGCTTCCTATCGAGAACGCTAATCGCTTTCGAGGATACGTAGACCACGGCCCAACCCCTTAGCTAGGTAATTCGAGTCTACGGCTTATCTACCTTTGGCTATGTATAGCAGTAGATAGATACCCAAATGCTTATAGATCCCTAAGCGCAGCGGTTGACGGTCGAGACTATGCGCTTCGAGGGGATCGAGGTTAGGGAGGTCGTAGTCGGGGTAGAGCCGTGCCCAGAGTTCTTCAAGAGCTTCGTGGTGATCGATACGGCTACGAGCGACGCCGTCGTGGTCGACCCGGGGCCGGCGGCGGGGTACGAAGCGCTCGTCTCGGAGCTCGAGAGGCTCGGGGTTAAGAAGAGCCTTCGGGGGGTCGTCGCTACGCACATACACCTAGACCACTACGGCGCTGGCCCGAGGCTATGCCTAGAGCTCGGAGTCAAGCTCTACGTCCACCCCAAGGGCGTTAAGCACGTTGTCGACCCCTCTAGGCTCTGGCAATCAGCTCTAGAGGTCCTCGGGAGCGAGGCTGAGGCTCTCGGAAAGCCCGATCCCCTACCGGTAGAGCTAGTCGTAGGCGTTGGGGATGGCGAGACGCTCGCGCTAGGATCCCTAGACTTCGTATTCATCCACACCCCGGGTCACGCACCTCACCACCTCGTAGCGGTGTGTAGGGGGATAGCCTTCGTTGGCGACGCTATCGGCGGCTACGATAGGGAGCTAGACGTGGTCTTCCCCACGTCGCCGCCGGGCCTCAGGTTAGAGCCCTACGTCGAGAGCATGGAGAGGCTCTATAGGGGTGTTAGGGCTAGGGCAACGGGCTTTACCCACATGTGCTTAGCCCACGGCTTTACCGAGTTCATCGAGAGGCACGCTAGGCAGCTCCTAGCCTGGATCGAGACCATAGATAGCCTAGGCGGGGAGAAGCCCAGCATAGAGACGCTAGCCTCGAGGGATCCCGAGCTAGCTAGGTACCTCTCTAGGGCTAGGTGCGATAGGGTACTCAAATCGTTCGAGAGGAGCCTCGAGGCTATCCACGAGGAGTGGACGAGGATTAGGTCGTCGGGTGGGGGCGAGGAGGTTATACGGAGGCTAAGGTCTATGATCGTAGGTTGGTAGGGGTGCTTTGGCTAGGCTAGCTAGATCGAAGCTCGTCCTAGCGCTCGCGATGCTAAAGGAGCTTAGGTCGAAGGTATCCTACTACGCCTCGATGGTGGAGAGGAACGCCGCTAGGTACCGAGAGTTCGCTAAGAGGATAGAGAGTATCGACCCCTCGAGGGCTAGGCAAGCCGCTCGCGAAGCCGAGAACCTAGAGATGCTCAAGCTACACCTAGAGAGGGTCGCGACCTTCATCGAGAGGGTCTCGCTTAGGCTCGAAACGCTGATCACGTTAGGCGACGTAGCTTCGAGCGTCGCGCTCCTCAAGGGCTTGGTGGAGGAGGTTAAGAAGAGTGTTGCCTACCGCGTACCCTTCATAGGCGTTGCGATAGACGGGATCGAGTCCCTAGCCCGCGAGCTAACCACGGAGGTTAAGAGCGTTGGGGGAAGCGGGCTGGGGGTCGTAGCGAGCTCCGAGGCTAAGAAGGTTATTGAGGAGGCTAAGAAGGTAGCTGGACTCGCCTAGCCCTACCTATCGCTAATGCCCTTAACGTAGAGGAAGAGCTTCGCCATTCTGGTCGGCAGCGCTATCTCCACAACCTGAACCGGTTTCCAACCCGGTATCTCGAAGTCTAGGGTTATCACCCTAGCTCCATCCCTTAGCTCGGTCTCTAGCTTCGGCCTAAGGGCTCGGTTAACCGACGTGAGTAGGTACATGTACACGACCGTAGCGTCGCTTAGCGGAACCCTAAAGAAGTCGTCGTTAACGAACTCAATCCTATCAACGACACCCTCCTTCTCCGCGGCTTCCCGCGCTCTCTCGATAAGCGACGAGTTTATCTCGACGCAAACCCCCTTCTTAACCCCCTCCTTAACGGCCCTAATCACTACCCTACCGTCTCCGCACCCAAGGTCGTAAAACACGTCGTCGGGCTTAAGCCTAGCTACCTTAACTATGTACTCCAGCAACTCGTCTCTCGTGGGTACCCACGGGACGCTTATCGTTCCGCTGTAGTAGCTCATTTCGGTAGCCCCCTCTCTAACACGGAGAGATTCTCCCCATAAACTATTGGTTCTCTGAGAGGGGCCCGAAACTACTCGAGGGCTAGCCTCGCATCCCTCTCAACGAGCGCTTCTAGGAACCGAAGGAATTCCTCCCTAGACCCGCCCCCACCCCTATTCCACTCGATGCACGCAGCTCTCCAGAGCGCTAGCTCGAACATGTGCCTCTCGGCAAGCCTCTTAACGTACTCAACTACGTCTAGCGGTATCGGCGCATCGTCGTCTACGAGCCCAGGGCACGAACCTATGGCTCCCTCGGCTACGGTTACGACGATCTCGCTACCCTCGACCCTGTAGGTAAAGGGGTAGAAGCGGCATACCAAGGGCTTAACCGGGTGTATCCTGCACGTACCCTTCTCGAGGTCTAGGAATGCGCACGTCCCGTCGTCCCTATCCCTAAGGGATAGGTAGCGGGGCTCGCCATCGACGATGATGGTCGGTATCTGGGGGTACCTACCGTAGACCCTAACGGGCTTGAGGTCGACTAGCTCCCTCACTGGGAGCCCCGTGAAGCTCCGTATCCTAGCGATGTCTAGGTGGGTAACGGGGATCCAGTACCTCCTACAGCAAAAACCCTTCCTTAAGCACCTAAACCTCAAGGCGGCTCCAGCACGAGAACCTTCTTCTCGGGCATGGACTCCCTAGATAGCTCTACCTCGTTCCTACCAACCCTCTCGATTCCCCAGCCCTCCCTAGCCTTAGCGATGAAGTCGTCTACGGGACGCAGCGGTAGGTTTAAGCCCTTGACCCAGTAGTGCATGGGTATCGCAACCCTGGGCTTAACCAACTCGATTACCTCCCAAGCCTCGTCGGGGCCTATGGTGAAAGTCCCTCCCACGGGGATGAGCAGCACGTCTACGCTACCCATCTTCTCCACGTGGCTAGGCTCAAGCACGTGCCCGAGATCCCCTAGGTGCGCAACCCTAATGCCCTCGAGCTCCACTACGTACACAACGTTCCTACCCCTCCTCCTGCCCCCCACCTTATCGTGGAAGGTCTCGATACCAACCACCTTAACGCCCTTAACAACCCTCTCCCCAACGAACATCTTAACTACCTCCGCATCGGGCTTAGCCACCACCGCGTAGGCATTGTGATCGAAGTGATCATGGCTAATCAACACGATGTCGGCCCTAGCCTCCGGGGGCTTCAACCCAATGCTATAACCATCGTGAGGATCGAACACCACTACCGGACCCTCCCTAGGAACTAGCTCGAAGCATGCATGCCCATGCCACCTAACTATCAAGCCCGCCCCCCGGCTTACCTAGGCGTACCTTCGTATATAGGGCTACTTCGAGAGGCACCAACACCATCTCAAGCAAAGCGATAGTGGCTACACGCGTGGTAAAGCTAAGATCTAAAGACTCGAGCGAAGAGCCTTAAGCAAGTACTCGGAAAGCCATAGAAAAAGCGCTTTCAAGCTAATTCACGGAGGTGCAGCAACTCGAAGCCCAGCTT
>CAZRDH010000088.1:0-35755 GCA_964598805.1 uncultured Desulfurococcaceae archaeon
TAAGTGGATTGATGTATCGTTCAACATGCCGATAGGGGTAATCATCGAGCACATGACCCTCGCTAGCGCAAACAACTTAGCGCAAATAGAGATCATTAGGAAGCTCAAGTACGACTATACAAACCTAGAAATAGAAATCAATAGCATAACCCTCAATAGCGTAGCCACAAGCATAGCACCTATCGAAAGGGGGAGTATCGTCGCTAACAGCATTATACCCACGACTATGTACAATGGTTTCTCGAGATTCGATGCTCAATTAGCAACATTGGTTCGTAGCTTTAAGGTAGCGCTATCGATAAGCACTCAAAAATCTCTTGAAGTTGTTTCTTATAGATGCGCTTACATAGCGCGAATATGGCAACGTGAAAGGTTATTGAAGCCTACACCAAGTAGCATAATGGAAACTGCCGTCGGTGTAGCACTATCGTTCTCTAAGCCAATCGACTTCTCAAGGATCAACATAGTGATGACCTTACCGAGGAAATGGCGCCCATACACCTTAGCGCAAGTAGAATACCACGTTGTTAACGGCAAGGAGATTAAGAATCTCGAAGACGTTCTCGGAATCTTATCGAACGCTATTTCGTGTTTAAGCCTTGCCGCATCATTTAGTAAATCAGAATGGGCTTCGATAATACTGGATCTCGTTAACATAGCTATTAACATACTTAAGCACGGTATCGAAATAAATGCCCACTGCTATTGCGAGGATAATGTGTGTAAGTGCTCTATCAAGAACTCTGTCATAGGGTTGTTCTCATTACTCAATGCTTTCGCATACTCTGAGCATTACAATGGGAGTGCGGGTACGATATCTGTGTGCATCTCGATTAAGTTCGATGGTGTTGTCGATAAGCAGTGCGTTAGCTTCACCGAACCAGCGCTAACCGATCTAGAACTCGATGAAGCTGGGCTTCGAGTTGTTGAACAACCTTAACTTACTCCCACAACGTTTTTTCCATGGTTTCTCGAGTTGCGTGCTTGTTTAAGGTTCTTTACGGGGGTTCCCTAGGGCTTTGGAGGTGATGAGGGAGCTCGCCGTAGCTGAGGAGTGATGTAGTCGAGCCCTTCGCTGAGGTGCTGGGCTTGGAGTGGTGGATTAAGTTCGTTGTAGCTACGTGCTTTGCTGTTATCGGGTTCTCGGTGTCTAGGTGGCTGCGGGTTGGGAAGCCTTTTGAGTATCTCAACGACTTCCTCTTCTACGGCGTTATACCCGCTACGATATTCCTATCCGTGGCTAGGGCTCCTAGCGTTCCGCTGTTGCTAGCCTTAACGGCTGTTTCGGCTCTGCACATGGTTGGGTGTACGGTGCTTGCCCTAGCGGTGTTTAGGAGGTTTGGGGAGGTAGAGAGGGCGACTATGGTTCTCCTATCGTCGCTCCCCAACGTCGTTTTCCTAGCATTCCCCCTAGCGATAGCGTTGCTGGGTAGCGTTACGCCCGTAATCCCCTACGCGATAGCGTTTAACGCGCTGCTCCCGGGGTACGTAGCGTGGCTCTCGAAGAGCTTCTCAGGTCGCGGCAAGGCTAAGCCCCGCTCGTACCCGCACGTAGCTGCTTTCGTAGCGGGAGCGATCGCTAACTACATGGGGCTTTCGAGCGCTATTTCGCGAGCTACCTCGATACCCGCGGTATCCACAGCGATAACCATCCTAAACCTAGCTGCTTTCGCTATCATAGGCAGCGAGCTCGCTCGCGTAGAGAGAATCGATGTGCCTAGGATCGGGTTGGTAGCTATCTACAGGTTTGGCGTATCGCCGCTCCTCATGGCCATAGCCCTCCTAGCCCTATCAACGCTCATCGAAGTGCCTAAGGGCTACGTTGTTGGCTCGGTGATGCAGAGCCTCATGGCTCCAGCGGTCACCAACGTGATTCTCGCTAAGGCGTTCGGGCTAGATACCTCGCTCGCGTCTAGCGCCGTAGCCTTGCTCACCCCGGTATCCGTAGCGATAGCGGTAGCGCTAACGGTGTTGGTAGCGGTGTAGGAAGGAACAACATTTTATAAGGCTTTGCCAACGCCAGTAGCGCTAGGTGGCGCTAGATGCTGGTTAAGAGGGGTAGCGTAACGGCTTTCGCTAGGTGCTCGCAAATCCTCGAGGCCTTCGTTGGGGAGGGCATGGAGAGGGTCCTAAAGGTGCTTAGCCTAAGCGGGGACAAGCTGATCGCTAGGATCCCCGGGGAGTACCGCGATAGGGTCGTAGAGCTCAAGGCTAGCGTAGAGCGCGGCAATGGTTTCGGTAGGGTACTCGCCGTAAACGACCTAGGGCTACAGGCCGTTATGATCGAGGCTAGGTGCTGCGAGAACGGCCCTAGGGCTACGCTAACCTACGAAATCGTGCTCAACCCCGTTGCGCTAGGGGTCTCGAGTCGGTTAGTGAACCTAGCGTTCGTACACATCGAGCACGGCCTCCTCGATAGGCTCCTATCCTTCGCTAGGACTAGGCTCGAGCCCTACCCACCCATGGGCGAGGACCTGCTTAGAGAGGACTTCGCGGCTAGGGTCATGGCTAGGGCTAGGATCGTCGAGAGGTTCGAGGCCGAGCCCAGCAAGATCGACATAGGCGAGGTGTGCGCTAAGTACCCGAGGAACTCGCTGTTCGTAGTCATGAGCAGCGCCGGGGCCATGCTTAGGATGGCGGTGGTTGGAGGGCTATTCGCTGCGCACCTAAAGCTCGGCGAGCTAGAGTACAGGGATGGGAAGGCCCTGGAGAAGCTGGGTAGCTGGTTCGGCAAGGCGACGATAACGCTGTACTCCATAGACGAGCTCGTTCCCCCGAGCTATAGGTAGCCCTAGGTGATGAAGAGACCACGGACTGAAGAGTGATGAACGCGTTCTACGCTGACCCCCGCCCAACCCCCTGCCTATCCATCGAGGGCGCTAGGAAGGCGCTTTTCATAGGGATAGGGGGTGGAGGAGACGTCGCTTCAGCTACGGTGCTAGCCAAGTCCTTCGCTAGGTGCGGCGGCGAGGCTATCGTCGGGAGCTTCGCTTGGGAGAGGTTTAGCGTAGACCCAGTCCCCGGGCCCATAAGGCTCGGCGAGCTCGAGCCTCTGGAGCCCGTATCCAGCCACTTAGCGTGGGCTTACCCCAGCACCGTAGCGAAGAGGATGGGTAGGGTCGTGAAGCCCCAGGTGGCTAGGGCTGCCCAAGTTGTTGGGAGGGTGCTCGTCGTAGACGTCTGGGCGTCGCCTAGGGACTTAGCTAGGGAGCTCAAGGAGTTCGTCGATAGCAACGGCATCGATATCGTCGTGGGCGTCGACGTTGGTGGGGACTCCCTAGCCACGGGCTGCGAAGAGAGTTTGTGGAGCCCGCTAGCCGACGCCGTGGGAGTCGCGATGCTTAGCCTCCTAAGCAACTCGATCCTAGCGATAGTATCGCCGGGAGCCGATGGAGAGCTAGATCCGTGGTACGTAGAGTCGCGGATCTCGACCATAGCTAGGCTAGGCGGGTTCCTAGGGGGCTACGTGTTTAGCTCTAGAGACGCCGAGCTGTTTAGGGAAGTTACCTCGGTTGTCCATACGGAGGCTAGCACCATCCCGCTGCGAGCCCTCGAAGGGTTCTGCGGGGAGCTAGCTATTCGAGGCGGGTCTAGAAGGGTTCGCATAGGGATAGCCAACTGCGTAGCCTACTTCCTAAACCCCTCGATAGCTTCGGAAGTTACCCTAGCTAAGTTCGTTAAGAACTGCAGCGGTCTCGAGGAGGCTAACGAGGTTCTACACGAGCTCGGGGTCTACACCGAGCTCGATTTAGAGAGGGATCTATTCGATGAAGCGTCGAGGGGTAGGGAAATCGATTGCGAGACCGTGCTGAGGATTAGGGATTTAGGGCGTAAGAGGCTAGGGCCTTGCCGAGCTTCGGAGCTACTGAGCTCCTGTACCTAGCCATAGGCTTCGCGTCCTCGCTCCTAGGCTCGGTAGTAGGCATTGGAGGGGGCTCGATAGCTCTACCCGCGCTCCTATACCTAGGGATAGGGGTTGACATCGCCGTAGCGAGCTCCAAGGCTATGGTGTTCGCGAACTCCGCGACGGCGAGCGTTAGGTATCGAAGCGAGCTCGCAAAGCGCTGGAAGTACGTTGCTGCTTCGGGTACCCTCATGGCGGTAGCGTCCTACGTAGGGGCTTACGAAGTCCCTAGGATTCCAGCGAGCGTAGTGAGGATAATCGTTTCGCTAGCTATCCTAGCGGGCGGAGCAAGGATTCTAGCTACGCGAGGTAAGCACGCGCCTAGTGGTAGGCGTAGGGCTAGAACGTCGCTACTACTCATTGCGAGCGCGGTCGCTGGATTCGTGGCCGGTATCAGCGGTCTCGGGGGAGGCGTAGTCTTGCTACCAGCTCTCTACGCGATAGGCCTCGACTCGGTAACGTGCACGGCTATCTCCGTAGCCTGCATAGCGATAGCCTCGACTACAGCTCTCGCTAGGCACGTAGCCGACAACTTGCTGCGCCTAGACGTAGCGCTACCGCTATGCCTAGGAGCTATCGCGGGCGGAGTCCTAGGCCCTAGCGTAGCGCGTCGCTTGAGTAAGCGCGGCTTGCTAAAGCTACTCGCGGGAGTAACGCTAGTTGCCGTAGCGCTGAGGATCCTCGCGGAGTCTCTCACGGAGCTCGCTTAAGCAACGTGAAATCATTTTAACCACGCAAGCAACGCGATTCCTAGGGCGTGGACTAGCGTGAACTTCGAAGATGGTGAGAACCCTAGCGTGCGTAGCCTACTCGCCGGGATCCAGCTAGGCAAGAGGCTATTGATATGGTTGATACTCGATGTAGCTCTAGTAGGCGCATTCCTCGTAAGCTACTTAGCGCTAACCCAAACACCCCTCCCTAGCAACATGGTTAGCACGCTTCTCGAGAAGTACGAGTACCTTAGGAAGCTCCTACAGGAATTCGGAGGAGTGCCGATGTGGCTCCTGATATTCGCTAACAATACCATGGTCACGCTCCTCTCCTACATACCGTTCATAGGCATAATACTCTTCGCAAACACCTTGTACTGGACCGCTAGAGTCATGCAGTTAGCCGCCATAGTCACGAGCTGCTTAATTAACATACCTAAGCAAGTCGTTTACCTCACGTACGCATTCGCAATCCTGTTCTCGCCACATACGTACCTAGAGTTCTTCGCTTACAGCATAGCGGTGTACCAAAACGCTAGGCTTAGCTACTTAATAGCTAGGCGCAGGTGGAGCGAGGTTAAGCGGGAAGTAAGGGTGTACCTCCTCTCTATACCCATAGCCATAGCGTTCCTACTGCTCGGAGCATACGTAGAGGCTACCCTCATAAAGATCTTCTCGGGGTTCAGCCCAGCAAGTAGCCTACCCCCACCCCAGAACGTTAGTAAGGTGCTCCAGGCGTGCCTCCACAACGCCTAATAGACTTGCTGAGCAAGTTCAAGCCGTTGATATGCGCTCACCGCGTTAACACGAGGGCTAGGCTCCTCAAGGTGCTAACCGCTTCTCCGCACATGATAGAGCTCGACGTGAATACCGTTGGTAGGAGCCTAGTGGCTATGCACGGCATTTCACAGCCACCGCTTCGAAACCCCATAGCTAGGGCTATAGTCGTCGAGATGGAGAGGCTCATAGTGGGCGACCCCCATAGACCCGTCTCCCTTAGGGAGCTCCTCGAGGGAATCGAGGGGATCGGGCTGTGGCTAGACGTTAAGAAGAGGGGGATATGCGTTCGCGCGGTAGAGGAGGTCTACAGGGTTTGCAATCCTAGCGCCGTAGTGGTCTCCACCGCCTACTACCCAGAGCTAAGGGAGTTGAAGAGGGAGCACCCCGAGGTAGCGGCGTTCCTAGGAAACGTCTCCTTCTACCCCCCGAGCCCCTCCATAGCCCTCGAGGTCGATGCCGACGGCATATCGATTGAGTACCACTACGTCGATAGGGAGCTCGTGGAGATGATGCACGGTAGCAACCTACTCGTAGCGGCGTGGACCGTTAACGAGGAGCAGGATATCGAGAAAGTCGTTAGGCTAGGCATAGACATACTGATAACGGACTTCCCCGCCGTAGCGAAAGAGGTTATAGAGGGGTTGGGAAAGCCGTTCCCGGGTTGATGAAGCCCGTGCTGCGCCGAGCCGTGAGGAAGCTGTGAACTCCTGACCGCTATAGGAGCTCCCTAACCTTCTCGACGATCTTGGGTAGGGCTACGGAAGCCCGCTCCCTAACGAAGACGTCGGCTATGGGCGTGATGTCGGACTCCTCGATGTTGACCTCGATAACGGCGCCCCCACCCCTCTTAACGATGTAGGGGATGGCGGCTGCAGGCATGACCTTACCGCTAGTCCCCACGACGAGGATAGCGTCGGCTCTACCCGCTAGCTCGAAAGCCTTCTCTAGGGCTTCCCTAGGTATGGGCTCGCCAAACCACACGACATCGGGTCTGAGTAGGGATCCGCAACGCGGGCACCTTGGGGGCACCTCCTTCGGGGGCTCGCTTAGCTCAGCCCTATAGCTACACGATACGCACCTAACCCTCCTAATGCTTCCGTGGAGCTCGATAACGCACTTACTCCCCGCTAGCTGGTGAAGCCCATCAACGTTCTGGGTTATTACGCACTTCAGCAAGCCCATGGACTCTAGCTCGGCTAGCGCTAAGTGCCCGGGATTGGGCTTAGCGCTAAACACGATCTCCATTCTCCACCTATACCACTCCCACACGAGCCTAGGGTTCCTAGCGAACGCCTCGGGGGTAGCCAAGTCCTCGGGCCTGTACCTAGACCAAAGACCGTTCCTACCCCTAAACGTCGGTATGCCGCTATCCGCCGAGATCCCTGCGCCCGTTAGCGCTATGAGGAACCTACTCCTAGCTACGATCCTAGCGGCTTCGTCGATAGGGCTACTCAACGCCCTTCACCTTCTCGAGGACCCTAATCCCGTAGATCTCGGTGTAGGGGTACTGACCCCGCTCGTCCTTCTCGTACTTCTTAACCATGTCCCACACGTTGAGTAGGGCTAGGGCTACGGCCGTGAGAGCCTCCATCTCCACCCCGGTCCTCTCCCTAGCCTTAACCTCGACCTCTACGCAAACCGCATCGTCGAGAACCTCCACTCGGGGCTCAACGTAGTCTATCCTAATCGGGTGGCAGAAGGGTAGGAGTTGGTGCGCTAGCTTAGCGCCCTCTATAGCCACGATCTTGCTCACCGTAGCCACATCCCCTTTCTCCACATCGCCCCTCCTAATCCTCTCGATGGTCTCCCTACGCAGCTTAATGCAACCCCTAGCGCGGGTAACCCTAGCGACCTCCTCTTTAAGCGATACGTCCACCATCTTAGCCATGGCTAGCTAGCCTCAGCGCGTCCTCTACGAAGGGGTTAGCCCTAAGCTCCCTTCTAAGCGTAGTGCTAGGCCCGTGACCTGGATACACTCGCGTGTCTAGGGGGAGGGAGCTGAATATCTTCGCAATGCTTCGAAGCAAATCCCTATGCGAGCCCCCCGGCAAATCGGTTCTACCCACGGTCCCGGCGAAGAGGGTATCCCCGCTGAACAGCGCTTCGCCCTCGACGTAGAGGCACGTCGAGCCCGGGCTATGCCCTGGCGTCTCTATCGGTTTAAGCTCGAGGTCCCCAAACCTAATCGACGAGCCCTCGCTTAAGGGCTCGAACTCCTCTAGAACCACCTCCTCGTAGCCGAATGCCGGGCTCCACTTAGCCGAAACCCTAGCTACCTCCGCATCGCGTGGATTCATGTAGATCGGAGCCCCTAGCTCGCGACTTAAGTAGGGAGCCCCTAGGAAGTGGTCGAAGTGCCCATGCGTAACCACGATGGCGACCACCCGGAGCCCTAACCTATCAACCCATCTAAGTAGCTCAGCAAGCTCTTCAGCATCTCCACCCGGGTCTATCACAACGCCTTCCCTAGCCTCCTCATCGTAAACTAGGTAGCAGTTAGTGTCGAGGGGCCCCACGACGAAGCTCAAGAACCTGAAGACCCCCATGACGCGCACCACTCGAGGGAGTGGGAGAGTGGGTAGAGCCGGGGGTGACCCGCCCCGTGCGCATCGATCCCCGTGACGCGGGGCTCTTCACACGGGACCGGGGTCCGCATGCACCCCTTCGCTAAACCCCCTCTTAAACGCTGGTTGCCTAACCCATTTCGGGAACCTCAATCACTAGACACGCCTTCCTAAGCAGCGCCGGCATGTCTCGCGTGATTACGCACTCCACGATCTCCCTAAACCCCGCCATGGGCTCCGTGCTCCTCAGCTTCACGTCGAGTAGCCTAGCTATCCTCCTAACGGCGTTGAGGCACCTAGGCCTATCGGGACACGAAGAGCAATCGCATTTAGGCCCCCTAAGGAATATCATGTCGCTCTCGTCCACTATCGCACCGCGATCCCTAAGGAGCCTTATGCACGGAGACCCGTCCTCGTCTATCTCAACGCTGTAAACGAGGTAGAGCCTTGCGGAGAGGTAGTACTTCCTACCCTTCTTAACGATGAACCCGCTCTTCAACAGCGACTTTAGGTACCTATAGACCCCCGTTTTCGATGCGCCTATGCGCTCCGAGAGCTCCGAAGCCGTCGACACCCCCCGGGCTATGAGCCGGAGTATCGATACCTTCGTATCGTCCGAGGCAACGCCCTCGAAAGCCGATAAGCTCATTAGCTTAACTGGCTGGAGCTCGTGATCCCCTACCTGCATAGCCAAGCTCTTTATCCTTTCGAGCGCTGCGTACAAATCGCTACCCCTATGAATACCCCCGGGGCTAACTCAAAACCCTATTCCTCAGTTAGTCAACCGATTCCGCACATCCTTAAGAACCTAGCAGAGTTCTCCCTAACTACCCTCTCAACTTCCTCCACGCTCATCCCCTTAATGCTCGCGATCTCCCTTATAACGTCCCTAACCATCGATGGGTGTAACCTCATCCCCCTATAGTTGTAGGGAGCATCGCTCTCCACCAACATGGCCTCGATTGGGGCTACCTCCACGATCTTCCTATGCTTTTGCTGGATCCTAACGGCGGGGTTAATCGAGATCATGTACCCGCAGTCAACGATCTTCTTCAGCAAGTCTATGGGCCCCGTGTACCAGTGGAAAACCGCTGCGGGAACGTCGTTTCTATACAGCATTTCGAGTACGTCGCTCCACGCATCGACGCTGTGGACAGTCATGCCCATGCGCAGCTCCCGAGCTAGGTCTACGAACACCCTAAAGACCTCGATTTGGTACGCGATGGTCTCGGCCTTAAACCTCCTATCGAGACCAACCTCGCCGATTACCCTAACGAAGCCGTTGCTCTCCCTAATCAGCTTGGCTACCTCGATAGCGTCCTCCACGCTCTCGCTCGTGACTTCCCACGGGTGTAGCCCTAGGGCTGGAACCACCCAGCTAAACCTCTTGGCTATCTCCAGGGTCCTCCTAGAGGATGGCAGGTCGTCGCTTACGGCGATTATCGTCGTGTCTAGGCTTTCGAAGCTCTCGATTTCTTCATCGCTAAACTCGTGTAGGTGGCAATGGCTATCCACGAACTTCCTCAGCTCCCTCGTCAACTCTCGACACGCTCGGCTAGCTCCCTAAGCTTGGACTCGGGTACGTGTACGAACTCCGTGTATAGGTCTAGCGGTACGTAGGCAAACCTATCGCTCCTATACGTTGGGTACAGCCTTCCGCTAAAGTTCAGCTTGTAGCCGCAGTTAGGGCACCTAAACTCGCTGTCTAGCCTCCACTCGAGGATTTCGAAGCCGAACCTCCTAACCACGAGGGTTCCGCAGTTAGGGCAGTACGTGTTCTCGAGCTCGTGACCCGGGACGTTGCCTATGTACACGTAGTGAAGGCCCTCCTCCTTAGCTACCCTAGCGTGCTTCTCGAGGGTTTCCACGGGGGTTGGGGGTACGTCGAGCATCTTGTAGTCTGGGTGGAACCTCAGGAAGTGAACCGGTGTTTCGGGCCCTAGGTTCTCCACGATCCACCTCATTAGCTTCCTGCACTTCTCCAAGTCGTCGCCGTACCTAGGCACGACAAGGTTCGTAACCTCCACGAAGATGCCGCTACGCTTCATCTCCACCATCGCCTGGAGAACGTACTCGAAGTGCCCTTTGGGAACCGCTGCGAACTTCTGTAGGAACTCGTCGTCTCCATTACCCTTGACGTCCACCGTAGCGGCGTCGATGAACTGCTTGACTAAGTCGAGGGTCTCGTCACTCATGTACCCGTTGGTGACCATCGTGTTGAAGAGCCCGTGCTTCTTGGCTATTACGCCTATGTCGTAGGCGTAGTCTATGAACACCACGGGCTCGTTGTAGGTATAGGTTATTCCGTGAGCCCCGTAGGCTTCAGCGAGCTTCACGACTAGCTCGGGGCTAAGCTTCCACCCAGCAATCATCCTGCGCTGCGATATGTCCCAGTTCTGGCAGTACTTGCACGCCCATGTGCAGCCCGTGGTCGCTATGGAGAACACCGCGGAGCCGGGGTTGAAGTGGTACAGCGGCTTCTTCTCGATGGGGTCTATCGCCACCGCTATCGCTAAGCCGTACACCGCTAGGTAGGCGCGCCCACCGAAGTTCCACCTAACCCCGCAAAAGCCGTGGCCCCCATCAGGGATCCTGCACCTCCTTGGGCACGCTAGGCACTCAATAACCTTCTTCTCCTCGTCGACAACCCTGAAAAGCTTGGAGGGCTTCACGCCTAGATACACCCCTATAGGTAGTGGCGGAGAGAGCCCAATATGGGGTGATGAATCAACTCCGTCTGCGATTGGTGAGCGAGGCCGCTTCTACTGACCGTTCGAGGACTTTCGCCCTAGGCTCGATAGCGTGCTTATTATGGCTTCGACGCCCCTCCTAGGCGAGAAGACTAGGGTTAGCACGTCGCTTCGAAGAGCTGGATCCTCGCTAAACCTACCCCTCGTAGCCACGGTGACCATCTTCATGGGCTCCCTAACCCCCCTAACGATGGTACACATGTGGTAGGCCTCGATTACGACCATGACTCCCTGGGGCGAGATCTCGCTGTATATGAAGTCCGCTATCTGCTCCGTCAACCTCTCCTGTATCTGCAGCCTCCTAGCGAACGCGTCTACGATCCTAGCGAACTTGCTTAACCCCAGCACCCGGCCATTGGGTATGTACGCTATGTGCGCGAGCCCGATTATGGGGAGCATGTGGTGCTCGCACATCGACCTAACGGGAATGTCGTTAACCACCACGACGTCGCCAATCCTTATCGGGGCCGCTACCTCCTCTTCCTCAACGCTAAAGGTCTTGAGGTACCTCCTAGGGTCGTCGAAGTACCCGCTCAGCAGCTCCTCGATAAGCATCTTAGCGACTCTCTTCGGCGTTTCCCGAAGCCCTTCCCTATCCGGATCCTCCCCAATTGCTATGAGTAGCTGCCTAATCAACTGCTCTATCCTTTCATAGACCTCCTTGCCCGCCATACGCTAACCACCGGGGCTAAGTCCCTTAGGGTTGGGTAAGAAGCTACCCCCTCGAACTCCACGACGCCGTCATCCCCAACCCGCGCTCCGGGAGGCGCGAGGGCCAAGGCTTTTCTCCTCAGCCTCCTCGCGTGCTGCACGCAGTCCTTGAATTTAGCCGTACATACGCGTATCGCTATGTCCAGCCCCTCGTCGTCAGCCCACTCTAGGACCCTAAGCGCTACGTCTAGGCTACCCCTAGCGACCCTACCATCGCTAGAGGGCTCGATGCCCCTTACCGCGAGCCTATCCACGTTAGTCTCCGAAACCTCGAGCTCGTTTAGGTTCACGAACTTAGCCCCCCGCTTCCAAGCCTCTAGAACCACGGCCTTGAGCAGGGGTTCGATGGGTAGCGCGGGAACCTCCACCCCCACATCCATGCTCGTCTCCCTAGCGGCGTACTCCACGAGCTTCCACACGCCGAGGTCGACGGGGTGGAACCTGAGCTCGTCTATCCAGGCATCGTTTAGGAGGTCTATGGCGCTACGAGTTGCGTAGAGCCCGCACGTATAGGCGTGTATGTGTATGTAGCTCCCTAGAACCTGCCTCACGAGCTTAACCACCTCGAGGACCCTATCGAGAACCTGCATGGGCTCGCCCCCGGTTATGGAGATTCCCCGAGCCCCAACGGCGCTAATCTCGTCGATAACGTCGAGGGGGCTCGAGGCCGGCTCTTCGTCTACGTAGAAAGCCCCAACCCTCTTCCTCTCGATGCTTAGGGGGCAGTAGAAGCAGTTAGCGCTACAGCCGCCGGAGATGAATACCACCACCTTGAGCCCCGCAATGCATAGCCTACACCCTTCGCTCATTCCCAGCCTCCAGAACCCTAGGGTTTCGCTACCCCTCACAACCATCTCCTCCGCGACCCTATTTACCCACGTGTGCGCGAGTCTATAGGGATCGCTTAGGTAGGTGCGTAGGTATTGAACGGCGTGCTGCTAGCGCTACTAGCCTACGTGCTGATCACCACGATGCTCGCCGCGGTAACGAGGGGTAGCGAGATTAGGGTACTCGGCAAGAGGCTGGTATTCACCGTAGCGGGCTTCCTCGTGTACCTAGGCGGAGAGCGAAGGGCTTTGAAGCCGCGCGGGCTCCCCAAGCCCCTCTCGCTAGCCATGGTGGCCGTGGCCCTCATCGGCATAGCCCTCTTCTACGCGCAGATGCTCCCCATGATGATTCGCACCATCGCCCAGTTCCTAGCCTCGAGCGCGGGGATCTCGAAAGCCGCTCCGCAGCCCACGGTCGTACCGCTCCCGCTAGTACTAACCTACAGCTCGATCGTTCCCTACGTCCTGCTCGGGCTCGGGATAGCGGTCGTTGTCCACGAGGCTCTCCACGCCCTTACCGCGCTTAGGCAGGGGGTTAGCGTTAGGAGCTGGGGGCTAGGGGTCGTAGCGCTCATACCCTTCGCCTTCGTCGAGGTAGACGAAGAGCAGTTCAACTCTTCGCCTAGGAGCGTAAGGGCTTCCGTTCTGAGCGCAGGTCCCTTCGCGAACGCGGTGGTCGCGCTAGCGACCCTAGCAATGTTCCTAGCCGCTAGCCACGCCATAGCCGCGTGGGCTCAGCCAGCCCTCGTAATCCACTCGGTGAACTGCGGGATATGCGTTGGTGGGTGCCCAGCTAAGGAAGCTGGGCTAGAGCCCGGCGAGATAATAGCGTACGTAAACGGCGTCGAGGTTCACAGCGTTACCCAGCTCAAGAAGCTCGTAGAGGAAGCCGGGTTCGGGGGAAGGCTATCGATGGTGCTATGCACCCCGAGCGGGAGCTGTAGGGAGGCTACGCTAATCCTCAACGCGTGGTTTAGGGGTAGCTACAGGCCGTGCATAGGGATAGAGATCGAGCAGGGGTACGCCGTTTTTAGGAACGGCGTTGCTTACGTGCCTACCCAGCTAGAGCTCCTCGTGCAGATCGCTAGGGCCTCCTTCTTCACCTTCATCATAAACTACAGCCTATTCGTATTCAACGCGATACCGCTCGTCATAACCGACGGCTCCAAGCTCCTTAGGGTCCTAGCCGAGGGTAGGCCCAGGTTAGAGAGGCTATTCGAGGCTAAGGTAATCGACGTCCTCAACGCCGTAGTCATAGGCCTCGCCATGGTGGTATCCACGTACTTAATACTTGCGGGGAGCTAGCTAATGCAGCTCGTGATAAGGACCGCGAACCCAAGCGATCTACCTGGGGTCTGTAGGCTCGAAAACCTCTGCTTTAAGCACCCCTACCCACCGCAGCTCCTATACATGTACATGGCTATGTACCCCGAGCTATTCCTCGTAGCGGAAATCGATGGGAGGATCGTTGGGTACGTATGCGGGGTCGTTAGGAGGGATGGGTATGGCCACATAGTCTCGATATGCGTGGACCCGGAGTTTAGGAGGAGGGGGATAGGTAGGGCGCTTATGGAGAGCATCGAGAGGGTGTTTAGAGAGGTGTTTGGGGTCTGTAGGTATAGGCTCGAGGTTAGGGTTAGCAATACGCCTGCTATCAAGCTCTACGAGAAGCTCGGGTTCAAGATCGTTAGGAAGCTAGAGTCCTACTACCTAGACGGAGAAGACGCTTACCTAATGATAAAGGATTGCTGCGTAGATAAGTCTAAGAGCTAGCGAATGGTATAATCGCTTGGGGAGCTATGCCTAGGGAGAAGCTGAGCGTCTACGTTCTAGACGCTAGCTACGAGGTCGTGGGCAACGAGCCCGTAGTGCTAATCTGGGGGGTTGCTGAGGATGGTAGGAGGGTGCTCCTTAGGGATAGGAGGTTTAGGCCTTACTTCTACGCGCTGCTAGACGAATCGGCTCTCGGTAACGCGGATAGCGTTCTCAACTCGATTAAGCAGTTGACTAGGCCTAGGTCCCCCATAGTCTCGGTCGAGCTGGTGGACAAGAGGTTCTTCGGCAAGCCCGTGAAGGCGGCTAGGATAACGACGGTTATCCCCGAAGCCGTTAGGGAGTATCGCGAGCTCGTTAAGAAGCTACCTGGGGTTAAGGACGTTCTGGAAGCTGATATCAGGTTCGCGATGAGGTACCTCATAGACAACGCTATCTATCCGTGTTCCTGGCACGTATTCGAGGTTGAGGAGGTTGGGAAGAACCCTAGCTACGCTGTTGATGCTATCTACGAAGTTCACGGCGTTGGGGAGAAGCTCGAGAGGGTTACGCCGCCCGAGCTAAGGGTCATGGCCTTCGACATCGAGGTCTACAACCCTAGGGGCGCTCCGAAGCCCGTGAGGGACCCCGTGATAATCATAGCCGTGAGGACCTCTAGTGGAGACCTCGAGCAGTTCCTAGCCGAGGGGAAGAACGATAGGCCCGCTATCAAGAAGTTCATAGACTTCGTCCAGAGCTACGACCCAGACATCATAGTTGGGTACAACTCGAATAGGTTTGACTGGCCTTACCTAATCGATAGGTGTAGGTACCTAGGGATCAAGCTGGAAGTCTCTAGGAGGAGGGGCGCTGAGCCTAGGCAGAGCGTGTACGGCCACATCTCGGTTCCCGGAAGGCTAAACGTTGATCTATACGATTTCGCTGAGGAGATGCCCGAGGTGAAGGTGAAGAGCCTCGATGAGGTAGCGGAGTTCCTGGGGGTCATGAAGAAGAGCGAGCGTACGAACGTGCCGTGGTACGAGATATACAGGTACTGGGACGACGAGAAGCTTAGGCCCATACTAATCCAGTACTCGAGGGACGACGTCGAGGCTACGTACAGGATAGCGGAGAAGCTCCTACCCTTCGGGATACAGCTCTCGGCGATAACGGGCGTACCCCTAGACCAGGTTATGGCTGCTAGCGTAGGGTTTAGGCTCGAGTGGTACCTAATTAGGGCTGCTTACAGCTACAACGAGCTGGTTCCCAATAGAGTTGAGAGGCCTTACGAGCCGTATAGAGGGGCCATAGTGCTCGAGCCGAGGAAGGGCGTTCACGAAAACGTTGCGGTCCTAGACTTCTCCGCGATGTACCCCAGCATAATGATGAAGTACAACATCGGTCCCGACACCATAGCTAGGGATCCGAGCGAGTGCGGTGAAGCTGGGTGCTACCAAGCTCCAGAGGTCGGTTACCTATTTAGGAAGGAGCCTCCGGGCTTCTTCAAGAAGGTTCTCGAGACCCTGATTAGCGCTAGGAAGAGGATTAGGGAGCAGATGAAGGGGTTGGATCCCAGGAGCCCGGAGTACAGGGTTCTGGATGAGAGGCAGAAGGCGCTTAAGGTTCTTGCGAACGCTGCGTACGGGTACATGGGTTGGACTGGCGCTAGGTGGTACTGTAGGGAGTGCGCTGAAGCGGTAACGGCGTGGGGTAGGGAGACCATTAGGAAGGCTATCGAGATCGCTAAGAGCTTAGGGCTAACCGTTATCTACGGCGATACCGATTCGCTATTCGTTAAGTACGACCCGGAGAAGGTTAGCAAGTTCATCGAGTTAGTGGAGAAGGAGCTCGGGCTCGAGATAAAGATCGATAAGGTGTACAAGAGGGTGTTCTTCACTGAGGCTAAGAAGAGGTACGTTGGGCTAACCGAGAGCGGGTACATAGACGTAGTTGGCTTCGAGGCTGTTAGGGGTGATTGGGCGGAGATAGCCAAGGAGCTGCAGGAGAAGGTCGCGGAGATCGTGCTCAAGACCATGGACCCGAGGAAGGCGGTCGAGTTCGTTAGGAAGGAGCTTCAGAGGATTAGGGACGAGGTTGAGAAGGGTATTGCACCCATAGAGAAGTTCGTTATCTGGAAGACCCTCACGAAGCCCATTAGGGAGTACGAAGTCGAGGCTCCGCACGTCGCAGCAGCGAAGCAGTTGATGAAGATGGGGTACCAGGTTGAGGTTGGGGATAAGATTGGGTACGTCATCGTGAAGGGCGGTGGCCGAGTTTCGGAGAGGGCTAGGCCGTACATAGCCGTGGACGTTAGGGACATAGACCTAGACTACTACATAGATCACCAGATAGTGCCCGCGGTCCTAAGGATCCTCGAGTACTTCGGGATAACCGAGAAGCAGATCAAGACCGTTGGGAAGGCGAGGAGAACGCTATTCGACTACGGTAGGAAATAGCTTGGTTAAGCCGGTACCTGAAGCTCTTGAAGCGTTAGCGTCACTACGTCGCGAGGCTTCCTAGCTAGATTACCTATCCTAACCCCTATCAGCATCTTAACGCCCCTACTGCTAGCGACGTCTACGAGCCTCTGAGTTATGATCCCGTCGAAGACTACGGCGAACACCTTTCCGTAATCGGCTTTCTGAAGCCTATCGACTAGATCCCTAACCGCTACCCTCTCGATAGGCTTCCACTCGCTATCGTATAGAACGGCCTCGAGGGTTCCAAGCAGCTTCTTAGCCTCTTCAACTACGTGCATCGGTATCTCGAAGCTCTCGACGACCTCCACGGGCTTAGCGACGGCAGCGGGCTTAGCCTCTACCTGAACCTGCGCTTGCTGCGGCTGAGGTGCTTGAGCTACTTGAGGTTGCTGCGTAGCTACCTGGGCTTGCGCCGGGGCTTGGCTAGGCGCTGGAGCCTCTACCTTCTGCTTAGCCCTCTCCTCGCGCTCCTTCTTCTCTAGCATTGCGAGGAACTGGCTAGCGGGAACGGCGTTCTTCAACGCCTTAGCTATCTCCTTACCCGTGAGCTCCTCAACCTCCTTACCCGGCGGAGCCCTAGCGACGTAGTCTATGTCCGCGACCTTCAGCACCTCCCTAGCTATCGCCTCGCCCATCCTATCGCCGTCGACGAAGAGTATCGCGGTCTTCTTAGCGGCTAGCTTAACTATCGTCTCGGGGATCTTGCCCCCTATGGCGGCGCCCTCGAGCGCAATCACGTTCCTATACCCGTACCTAAGCATGTTGAGGACGTCGGCCCTACCCTCCACGATTATGATCGTATCGCTCTTGTCCACGTCGGGCCCAGCGGGGAGCTTCTCGGGGCCGTAGTACGTTAGCTCGGCTATCCTAACCTCCTCGGCTATAGCGTTGAGAACCTCCTTGAGGTCCGGAGCCTTCTCGACGAAGAACTTCTTGGCTATCTCCTTAGCCCTCTCCACGATCTTCTTTAGCCTCTCCGCCCTAACGTCGATTATATCCACAACCTGTATCCTAGCCGGGTAGGGACCTACCCTCTCCACGGACTCTATCATCGCCGCTAGCAACGCCGTTTCTATCCTATCCAGGTTGGACGGAACGAATATCTCGCCAACTGTCTTGCTGTTCTGGTGCTTGATATCGACGCTTATCCTACCTATCCTACCCTTCTCCTGGAGCTCCCTAAGGTCGAACTCCTCCCCGAACAACCCCTCGGTATAGCCGAATATCGCGCCTATGATATCGGACCTCTCGACCCGGCCGTCTACCTCTACCCTAGCCCTAATCACGTACTTAGCCATGGATTCACCCCGATATTCATCTCGTTACCTTCCGAGCTATAAGCTCTAGCACTTGCCTAGAGCTCGGGTCTTGGAGAAGCCTATCCCTAACCGGCTTAACAATCTTGATGAGCTCCTCGGCAACCGCGTTCTTGAGGTCTAGGGGGTGTAGCTTACCCTCGACGTAGATCCTCTCTAGCTCCTCGTAGCTATTCACCTCTATCGTTCCGCCGTGCTCGGGCTTCCTCTCTATCACGAACCTCCTAGGCCCCCTAGCGAATATTATGTGCCTAGCTATGGCCATCACGGGGTTGTTCTCGGCGTCCCTCGGCGGGCAGTAAGCCTTCCTAATCTTCCTCCTGATCTCCTCATCGCTATCGGTTACGAATATCGCGGTCTCGGGCTTGGACTTACTCATCTTCACCTCGATTAGCTGCTCATCGCTAGCCTTGGACAAGTCCATTCTGCCGGCTCCGCTAAGCGAGGGTATCAACGGGGTGTGTATCGCTATAGGCTTCTTGAACCCGAGCTTCTCGGCTACGTCCCTAGCGAGCATATGCGCTTTCCTCTGATCCATTCCCCCGAGGGCTATGTCGACCCCGAGCTCGAAGATGTCGGCTACCTGCATCAAGGGGTATATCAGCTTGGAGAAGTCTAGCTCGGCTTCGTCAGCCCTCCTACCCATTATCGTTAGCGCGCGCTTAACGCGGCTAAGCGAAACGCTCTTCGCTATCCTAATCACCTTCTCCCAGTACTCAACCCTAGACACGAGGTCCTCGGCCTTAACCACGCGTATCCTCGTGCGGGGGATGCCTAGCGCCTCAAGGACCTCCACTACGTGCTGAGCCGCCTTGTGTATGAGCTCGAGGTCGCCCCCGAGCTTATCGTTTATCCACGCGTGCCACGTCGCTGCTAGGAGCGTGAAGTCGACGCCTATCTCCACTAGGTCCGCGACCTTGAACGCCCACACGAGCCACCCTATGTGGAATAGCCCGCTGGGCTCGAAGCCTAGGTACGCCTTGGGGTGCTCGACTTCGCTCAGCAGCTTCCTGAGCTCCTCCTCGGTAACGACTTCAACCGTGTTCCTAGTGGCAATCCTAAACCTCTCCTCCGCGTCCATGGCTAGCTACCCCCACGAGCTTCTCCACGTCCAACTCGATGTACCCAACCGGGTGCTCTATACCTAACGCTTCTAGAACTCGGGGATGGATTTCGCATACCGTTCCCACCACCTCGTTGCCCACCACGACCTCAGCGCACCTACCCTCTATGGCGTAGCTAGGGGCTTTTGTACACGCCCTAGTCCTAGGCTCGAAGCCTAGCGATCTCAGTAGGGCGAAGCAATCGGCGTGAATATCCTCGAACTTAACCACGCTCCCGAGCACCGCCATCCCTAGGAGTAGCCTATTGCTCCACCCCGTAGGGCTCGCTGGGTTCCTCACTACGCACTCGCTAACCTCGAAGACCTTGATGGGGTGGGGCCTATGCTGGCTCTCGATCAGGACCTGCATGAGGGTTGGGAGGGGGCTTGGCTTAAGCGCGTTTAGCTCTTGCTGCAGCGGGTTCTCTACCCTAGCGAAGTCCTCGAAGCCTAGGGTCTCAAGGATTCTCGCGGGTACCAGCGTTAGGGCATTGACCTCCACGTACCCGAGGCCTACGGCTGCATCCCTAACGGCGTTCCTAAGCGCTGTGAGGGTGCTAGGCTTCGAGACTAGGTACGTCGGTACGTACTCGGGCTCTATGCTATCCAGCCCTATGGCCATCGCTATGTCCTCCAGCACGTCCACGGGGTGGAGAACGTCTATCCTATGCGGGGGAACGCTAACCACGAAGCGATCGCTATCCTCCTCAACGAGCTCCAACCCCATCCTATTCAGGAGCTTAGCGAGCTCATCGCCAGAGGGAATCTCGATCCCTAGCCAATCCCTAGCGAAGCCCTTATCCACCGAGACCCTCCTCCACGATAGGTCGGGAGTCACGATCTCTCCATCGGGGTAGAGAACCCTGGCTCCAACAACCCTCCCACCGGATAGCGATAGAGCGTAGACTATCACCGCGAGTATCTCGAGAACCGCGCGTAGATCCGTACCGGTAACGTCTATGAATAGGCCGCGGGTACCAGGCTCAACTCTAGTCACGTCCGAGTTGAGTACGGGCGGTATGGCTATAATCGTGCCCCCGCTAATTAGCGCTGGATGCAGATCGCCATCCCTAGCTATCCACCCGTACTCCCTACCCTGCTCGGTCTCCTTCAGAACCTCCTCGATGCTCATCTCCTTGCCTATGTGCAGCGGCACGAACCTACTCGAAACGTTTACGTAGCGATACTCGATGCTCTTGCTAGGGAGCTTCCTAAGGTCGTGGAACCCTATGGCAACCCTCTTACGCCTACCATAGCTAAGGTGGAGCTTCTCCTGGAACTGTATCAACTCCTCGAGATCCTCATCATCCCTAATCTCGATGCCTTCCACCGCCGCTACGGCGATGAAGGGCCTCTTCCTCGGGGGATCCACCCTAACCTCGAACTCAACTCTATCAACCTGTATTTTGCGGGGCTTGGATAGCCCTAGGTACAGCTTGATTGCTTCGGCTAGCCCGCTTAGGTAGAACATGTCCGGCCTATCGCGATCTATCTCCACCTCTAGGGTCTCGCCATCGTCTAGAACAGCGGCTTCGCACTTTAGCTTCGGGAGTACCTCTAGTAGCTTAGCTAAGTCGACGCCGGGGATCGAGATCGCTTTTAGTAGCCTAGGGATTCTAAACCTTAGCACGGGCATTAGCGACCACCTTGATCGCGGGGAACCTCCTTAGGTAATCGACGTCCCTAGAGTACAGGTTCCTAATGTCGTTGATCGCTAGGAGGGCCATTGCGAGCCTCTCCAACCCCATCCCCCAAGCGCCTACGGGTGCTCGAGCCCCAACGATTTCGAGGACCTCGGGCCTAAACATGCCGGCGCCGAACACCTCGACCCACCCCATGCCCTCGATGTATACGGCGCCCTCCACGCTGGGCTCGGTGAAGGGGAAGTAAGCGGGCCTAAACCTAACCTTTTCGAAGCCTAGGCTCTTCATGATCTGGGTTAGGATCCCTAGGAGCTTCCTAAAGCTGAAGCCCCTCTCCATCACCACGCCGTCGAAGTTCGTGAACTCGGGTAGGTGGGTAGCATCCATTCTATCCCTTCTAAACACCCTCCCTATGCAGAACCCTCGGGCGGGAGGATCCTTCCTCTCCGCTATGAACATGATTGTAGCGGCCGTCGTGTGGCTCCTAAGCATTAGCTTCGAGGCCTTCTCCACGCTCCATCGATAACCCCAACCCCTAGACCCGCAACTCGAAGAGCCTTCGTGTACATGCTTAGCCCTCTCCACGACTTCGCTGAACGGCGATAGGTTTGCGAAGCCCTCGATGTAGAGAACGTCGTATACATCCCTAGCCGGATGATCCTGCGGTTGGAACAGCGCATCGAAATTCCATAGCTCGGGAACCACGTAGTCGTACCTAATCTCCTCAAAGCCTAGGGCTAGCATGACCTCGCGAACCATCTCCACGAACTCCTGGAAGAAGTGCTTCTTCCCCGGGTACCTAACCGGCGGCTGAGCCTCGACGTTGTACGGCTTTAGCACTACGCTTCTCCACGCACCGCTAGCGATGATCTCGTGGGTTAGGTGGGTAACGGCTTCACCAAGCTCTAGAAGCCTCTTAGCCCTCTCGATAGCGTCCTCCCTAAGCCTAGCGATTCTCTCCCTACGCGTCCTAACCTCTATCAACCCCCTCTTAACGAGCTCGCTAACGATAGGGTCGCTAAGCACCTTGGGATCCTCGATAGCCTCGCTTAGGTACCTCGATAGAACCTCCCTGTGCCTATCCATGGCCTCTCGCTTAACTAGCCTCGCCCTACCCCCCTCGATCGCTATCCAACCCCTTCTCTTCGCCCACGATACGCCTATCCTAAAGACGTCCTTCCCTAGCACCTGCGCTAGCTCGCGAAGCTCAGCCTCGCCTCCCCTAGCCTCGAGCTCCTTAACCAAGCGCTCTTCGGGAAACCCCTTCTCTAGGTACTCCCTACCCTCGGAACTCGCTTTGAGCACAGCCTTCTCGACCTCGACGACCTCCACGAGCCCTCGGCTCCTAAGCAACTCGATTACTGAGGCTACACTCGATACCGGGACGCCTAGGGATTGAGCTAAGGCCTCGAGGCTAGCCTCCTTAACCTCTAGAAGCTTCTTCAGCAACTCGCGCTCGCTACGCGAAAGAGCTTCCCCAACCCGAACAATAGCTACGCACCTAGGAGCTACGAGGAGGCAAGGGTTAAAAACGGGTTTAGGTAGGTACCTCGAACTTCTCCCCGGGCTTCAGCACGACGACCTTGGTTTCGACGCCCCTCTCCTTAACTAGCCTCTCGAACTCGGCGGGATCGGCCTTTATCACGTCGAACGTGTTGTAGTGCATTGGGATCACGAACTTCGGCTTTATTAGCTCCACGGCCTTAGCGGCCTCGACGGGACCCATCGTGAAGTGGCCCCCTATGGGTAGGAGGGCTACGGTGGGCTTGTAGAGCTCGCCTATGAAAGCCATCTCGGCGAATAGCCCGGTATCGCCAGCGTGGTAAATCGACACGTTCTTGCCTATGATCACTACGCCGCTAGGGTGCGCTATGGTGGAGGAGTGGTCTGCCGTCGTGAACACGAGGGTTAGGCCCCCGAGCTTTACGGGGCCCCCTATGTTCGCCGGTATGGCTCTCTCCGTAGCGCCCGCCTCCTTAGCTATGTGGTTCGCTAGCTCGTAGAGTGCAGCTACCTTAGCGCTCGGGTACCTCCTAAGGAGCTCCACCGCCTCGCCTACGTGATCACCGTGGTCGTGGGTAACTATGATGAGGTCTATCTTGCTGTAGTCCTTGGCGAACTCGTCAACGCTCTTGTAAGGCGATACGGGGTTCGTTATCCAGGGGTCTACGAGTATCGACCACCCATCTAGCTCTATGTGGAACGCTGCGTGACCAAGCCACCTAATCAAGGCCATGGGGCCACCCCGCACCTCATTTTTTATCGGTGGAACGTCATAAGCCTTGTTGGAGACCCTCCTTGGATGAGCAGGAATTCGAGGCGTACATGAAGGCCGGGGAAATAGCTTGCAAGGCCCTTAGGTACGGGCTATCCATGGTTAGGGAGGGGGCTAAGCTCCTAGAGATAGCCAACAGCATAGAGAGCTACATAAGGTCGCTAGGGGGCGAACCCGCGTTCCCGGTAAACATATCGATTAACGAGGTAGCGGCTCACTACACCCCTCCTCCAGGGGATGAAAGCGTTGTACCGCCTAAAGCCGTGGTTAAGGTGGATATAGGGGTCCACATCGATGGCTACATAGCCGATACCGCAGCCACCGTATCCCTAGACCCATCGCTAAACGACTTGCTCCAAAGCTGCTTCGAAGCCCTGGAAAATGGGTTGAAAATCGTTGCCCCCGGGGTTAAGTTCGCGGAGTTCGGCAAGGTTGTTGAGAGCGTAATCAAGTCTCGAGGCTATAAACCCGTGTACAACCTAAGCGGCCATAGCTTGGATAGGTACACCATACACGCGGGGGACGTGATCCCCAACTACCGGGACATCAAGTGCATCTCGAGGTTTAGGGATGGAAGGGCCTACGCCCTCGAACCGTTCGCTACGACAGGCGTGGGCCTCGTAGAGGACGGGCCTTGCGTGACTATATACGCCATTAGGTACAACCCCAAGAAGCTCAAGGGGCTTAGCGAGAACGCTAGGAAGTTCGTTGAGGAGGTCTACGGCTCGAGGAGATCCCTACCCTTCTCCACTAGGTGGTACATCGATAGGTACGGGAGCTCGCTAAGCGAGATACTGAACGAGCTTAGGAGGAGCAAAATGCTCATCGAGTACCCCGTGCTCGTAGAGAGGTCTAGGGGCGTCGTAGCGCAGTTCGAGCACACGATCGTTATATACAGGGGGAGGACCTACGTAACCACAGCTCAATGCTGATTTAACCCCCATTAACTGTAGAACAGCGTAGAGGTGGTGGGCAACGACGATAACGCTGATGCAGGTAAGCGGTGGTAACTCCCTCATAAACCAGATAATATCGATACTCTTCTTCGTGCTCTTCACCATATACTTCCTAACGGACATACCGCAGAGACTGCAGTTCTATCGATATAGTCGCTCGGCTGCCGCTAGGCTAGCCATGCTCGAAGCGCTAGTCAACGAGGGCATCGCTAAGGTCCGTAGCTACCTATCGAAGCTAGGCGTCGAGAGGCCCCACGACTTCGTGTCTAAGTTCCTAGACAACTACTTCGCCATCAACCCCGTGGACATAGAGCCTACCGACATAATTAGGAGGATGGCCCACATAATCGATACCGCTGAGCACAAGTTCAAGCAGGACGTCGCCGCTCAGCTCCCTAACATGAGTAGGCACACCATAAATAACATAGCGGTATCGCTCTCCATAGTATCAGCGCTCCACACCGTGTACAAAGTGCTTAGGCACTACTACCTACTCGGTAGGAAGTACGAGAACTGGCTCTTGCTAATGCAGCTAGCCCTCGTCTTACCGCAGATAGTTAAGGAGCTTAGCCCCTACGTAAAGGCGATAGACGCGATAACCAAGGGGATACCGATAGGGGATAGCGTTGGGCCCCTCGTAGCATTTAAGCTGATTGGGTTGAGTAAGCGCGACGAAATCGAGGAGGATACCGTGGTATCGGAAGTGAATATCGAGGGTAGGAGGGTGTTCGTCATAAAGGCCAAGGGCCCGGGAGCTACCGTAGGCAAGCCCGGTAGGGCGCTCGCCAAGCTCGTGGAGAGGCTGCAGTGCCGCGTAGACAGGATCATAACCATCGATGCCGCGCTCAAGCTCGAGGGCGAGGAAACGGGGGAGGTAGCGGAAGGTGCTGGAGCTGCGATAGGCGATCCCGGCCCCGAGAAGATCGAGATCGAGAGGGTCGCAGTTAAGTGCGGTGCACCCCTAGACGCCGTAATCATAAAGATGAGCTCAGAGGAAGCCATAAAGCCCTTATCGAAGAAGCTAGCCGAAGCATGCGAGAAAGCGTATCAAAAGGTTCTAGAGATAATAAGGTCTAGGACTAAGCCCGGCGATACCGTGATAGTCATAGGGGTCGGGAATAGCGTTGGGGTGTACTAGCGTTGGACGGCTCCGGAATATACCTAATACTATTCATCGTGCTGATGATAGTGCTAGCGATTCAAATGATCGTTAACTACCTAGCGAGCAAGAAGAGAGCGCAACAACAAGAACCTCCGCTTAGGTTCGTAACCAGCATAGCGTGCATAAACAACGATTACCGCATCGAGAGGGACTATAGCGAAGGAGACTTCGTGGGGAAGATCGTGGGTTCGTGCCCAAAGTGCGGAGCCCCCCTCGTGATAGACAGGATCTTCTCCGTAACCATTCAGCAACAGAAGCGATAACGCACAACGCTTAAAACCCCAACCTCCGGAAGAAGGGTTTCGGCGGCCCGACCCGGCCATAGCGGCCGGGCAACACCCGGACTCGTCAGATCCCGGAAGTTAAGCCGGCCGCGTTGGGCGAGGCTGTGGAGTCCGAAAGGCTCCGCAGCCCGCCCAAGCCGGGATCGGGCCGCCTCCAAGTTCTGCGCTATCCCATTAACTAGCGAGAAACGTACAGATTCCACCTTAGGCTTCAAGAGCTCTCGGCTAGGAACTTGGGCTAATTAGGGGATCTAGACCCGTATCTATCACTAAAAATGCTTTGTGCTCGCTTTCTCTATCTGCTCAACTATCCTCAGTGTTTCGAGGGCATCGATTAGCGTGGGTATTTCGACTCGACGCCCTTCGCACGCCTCTACAAAGGCTCTATCCTCTGCTTTAAGCGGCTCCTCCCCAACTACCCTCCTCTCCACGTAGCTCTTATCGGGGTTGCTAACCTTAATCGTGTTCTCGTCGGTGTTGGCCCTCACGAACACTTCCTCGCATATGAGCTCTACCTCCCTCACCTTGGCGAGGGATAGGCCGTCGGTGTGTATCAAGCACTTAGCGTTGCCGCAATCAAGCATTGCTATCACTATCCTATCTATGCCCGCGTCGACCACTATCGCCTTCTCCACGGTGCAGCTATCCCTCGCAACGATGTACCTACACAAATCCACGTCGTGAACCGTTAAGTCTAGGAGGATCGAGTACTTGCGCACGGCTGGAGGCCTCCTCGATAGCCTCCTAAACACGGCGTAGTGCACCTTAACCTGACTAGCAACCTTCTTGAGCTCCCTTATGACTGGGCTAAACCTCATTATGTACCCGGGCATCGCGATAACGCCCTTGCTCTCAACTAGCTTGATTAAGCGCTCTATTTCCTCGCTCCTCGTCGCTACGGGTTTCTCCACCAGCACGTGCATGCCCATCTCCACGAGCTTGCTCGCTACCGCCGCTAGGGTGTCTATGGGCGTGGCTATCACAGCAGCTTCAACACCTAGATCGGCGAGCTCGCGAAGAGAGGAAGCGACGTTCTCGACGCTAAACGCGCTAGCTATGGATTTAGCTCGATCGGTATCTACATCGTAGATAGCTACGAGGCGCGCAATCCCCTCGTGCTCGAGCTCCTTGAGAACCCTAACGTGGTTACGACCCCACCTACCAACGCCGACAACAGCTACGCGAATCAAGTCGAGCCCCGCGTTCGGGGAGTCGAGCATAGGTATTAAGTTGATTGGTGGAAGCATCAAGCTGAATACCTCGCGTGGCTACGAACGCTAGGCGGTGTCCATGGGCAAGAGGATCGTGTTTACGGAGAGAGCCCCTAAGCCCGTAGGACCCTATAGTCAGGGGGTCGTAGTTAACGGATGGCTATTCGTAGCGGGGCAGATACCCATAGACCCAGCTACCGGTAGACTCGTCGAGGGGAGCTTCGAGGATAAGGTTAGGAGAGTTCTAGAGAACATCAAGGCTATCGTCGAAGCCGCGGGAGGCTCTCTCGAGGACATAGTTAAGGTTACGGTGTACCTGCGAGATATCTCGAAGTTCGAGGAGTTCAATAGGGTTTACAGCGAGTACTTCAAGAAGGATCCTCCCGCTAGGGTAGTAGTCGAGGTCTCGAACCTCCCTAAGGGAGTCGATGTAGAGGTCGAAGCGATAGCGTATATAGGCGAAAAAGAGGGGAAGTAGATTACTCCCTCTTCTTCTTTTTGCCTCCCTTACCAGATCCCTTGGGCACTAAGAACTCCTGGAAGTACCAACCATGGTACCTCTTTATGTGCTCGAGCAACGCTTTGTACCTAAACATCCCTCTTCCGCAAACGGGACACGGCCTAGCACTGGGCATAGCTATTCGCCGAACTTCACTCGCTCAAGAGGTTTATAAGCTTCAGAGCGGCGGTTGATCATCACGTACTCAGTGGCCACCACAATTCATCACTAAGCTCTAGATAGGGATTAAGGGTTAAAGGGCTTAGCTAGGAAACGCTTCATTAGGTGCGACATCGTGGGGGTATTCTACGTAACTACGCCGATATACTACCCCAACGCCGAGCCACACATAGGCCACGCGTACACGACGATAATGGCCGACGTCGCCGCTAGGTGGAGAAGGCTTTGCGGAGACGACGTGTTCTTCCTAACGGGGACCGATGAACACGGGCTAAAGCTTCAGAGAACGGCTGAGGAGAAGGGGATGGATCCCAAGAGCTTCGTCGATAAGATGGCTGAGGTGTTTAAGAGGTACTGGAGCCTCTTAGGCATATCCTACGATAGGTTCATTAGGACTACGGACGAGGACCACGTCGAGACCGTCAAGAAGGCCCTCGCCAAGATGTACTCGAAGGGATTGATATACAAGGGCGTTTACAGGGGTTGGTACTGCACGAGCTGCGAAGCATTCTACGGCCCTGGGGAGTACATAGAGGAGAACGGTAGGAAGCTGTGCCCAAACCATAGGAAGCCGCTGGAGCTAATGGAGGAGGAAACTTACTTCTTCCGCCTCTCCCAATTCGAGGACTACGTCAAGGAGCAGCTTAGGAAGGACGTTGTCTACCCCAGGAGCTACGCTAAGGAGGTTCTCTCGAAGATCGAGAAGGAGGGCCTTCGCGACCTATCCATAACCAGGCCTAAGAGCAGGGTTTACTGGGGTATCGAAGCTCCGTGGGATTCCAACCACACGATATACGTGTGGATAGACGCCCTACTCAACTACGTTTCCGCTCTCGGCTACCCCGATAACGCTGATAGAGTCAATAGGTATTGGAGCGCCGTACACCACTTCATAGGCAAGGACATCCTCTGGTTCCACACCGCGATATGGTTCGCAGTGCTAGCAGCCATAGACCTACCCCCGCCGAAGAGGGTCGTAGTCCACGCCTTCATAACGCTGAAGGGGCTGAAGATAAGCAAGAGCGTTGGGAACGTAGTTAGCATAGACGCCTTGGTGGAGAGGTACAACGGTAACCCGGATGCCGTTAGGTACCTCCTAATGAGGTTCTCTAGCCTCGATAAGGATATCGAGTTCAGCATCGAGCAGCTAGACGCTGCTTACAATACCGAGCTAGCCGATACCTACGGCAACCTAGTTAGGAGGGTAGGAGTGCTAGCACTAAAGAAGCTCGGGGGTGTGGTGACTAGGTCCGAGATAGATAGGTCCTTAGAGAGCTCGATTTCTAGAGCCGTTGAGAGGGCTAAGAGAGCCCTAAACGAGTTTAGGTTTAGCGAAGCGCTAGTAGCGATATTCGACGTATTTCGCGAAGCCAATGCCTACCTCAACAAGACCGAGCCGTGGAGAGAGGAGAAGCCCAATAAATCGCTTTACAACGCCTTGGAATGCATAAGGATTGGAACAACGCTGCTAAGCCCGTTCATGCCTCGAGTAGCGGAGAGCCTATCCAAGGCCCTTGGGTTCGAGATTAAGAGCGTTGAGGATCTGGAGATGGGGGTAGTCGAGGAGTATAGGGTTAGCGAAGCGCCGATACTATTCAAGAAGGTTAAGGGTTCTTCAGCCTCCTAAGCGGACATCACCTCTCAGCGATGCCAGCCTGCTCATCACCACCGCTAAGCATCTTCCTATACCTCTTAACCGTTTCCTCGATAGACCTAAGAACCTCCTCGTCATCAGCATACTTCCTCTCCTCGAGCTCCTTCCTACCCGATAGCACGTACTCCTCCGTATAGTGCTGGGCTATCCTCTTCAGCTTCTCGAGCTCCTTAAGCTCCTGCTCGATGCTCTCGGTTTTCGGTGCGTACCTCTGGTAGCATAGCTCTAGGCTTCGCACGGTGCCCATGAGTATCATCGCCATGGAGCGGAGCTCCTCTAGCAAGTCCCTAAACCTAAGCCTGTAGTAGAGGTACCCTGCTTCGACCTTCAAGTAGTAGAACCTCTTATCCCAGATCTCCCTATCGTGAACGGACTTCCCGTACATCTTCTCGAGCTGGGCGTACCTATACCCCTTCCTAACGAGCTCTTCGAGAGCCCGGTTGAAGTCTATTCCCTTGCTACTAGCGTACTCCTCGACTAGCTGAGAAACTTCTGGCGATAGCTCTACCCCTCCCTTCTTCTTCCTATCGCCGAAGAGGCCCACGGGGCTCACCTCTCCAACCTAGCTATGAAGAACCCCTCACACATATCTATGTGGGGATAGGTGCGATTAACCTTATTCCAAAAGCTGTACACCCTGTACCCCCTCGAAGCCGGGATTCCGGGGTCAACGAGTTCGTGAGTACCTAGCTCAAGGGCTTTAGACACCACTTCCTCGCCTTCCACTGGGAATAGGGAGCACGTAGCGTAGGTAACGACGTCGCTAAACCTAAGCGCGTTTACGAGCATCGCGGACTGTATGGAGCTCATCTTCAAGGGTATGTTCCTAGACCTAAGCAATAGCTTTATCGCGGGATCCTTAGGTATCGCGCCACTGCTACTACAGGGAGCGTCGACTAGAGCCGCATCGCACCTCCTCGATAGGTTTACGAACCTGCTATCGGTTAGCAATAGCTCAACCCTATCGGTATCGACTCCATACTTCTTCAGCAGGACCCTCATGTTCGCTAGCCTCCTAGGGGACCTATCCATCGCCACGACCCTAGCCCTATTCTCGGTTAACTGCATTATCAACGAGGTCTTGATCCCGGGTGCGGCGGCGAAGTCGTATATCAGCATCCCGGGCTCGGGCTTTAGCGCTAGAACCGTTAAGACGCTAGCCCTATCCTGGATAACGACCTTGCCCTCCCGAAAGAGGGTTATGTTCCTAACGGGTTTCGGGCTCCTAACGACCCTAACGAGTATCGGCACCCTCTTATCGACTTCGTACTGAACTCCCTCGCTCTCAAGCTTCTTCAAAGCCTTGTCGACGTCTATCTTCAAGGTGTTTATCCTTAGCCAAACGACCCTCCGGTTCATCGCCTCTAGCAACTTCCTAACCTCGTCCTCGGGCATGACCTTAGCTAGCTCGTCCCAAAACCACTTGGGGTACCCAAGCGCATGCCAAGGCTCTTCGGCTTCGACTTCTTGCGCAACCCTCTCTATCCCTCGAAGATCCCTCTTAACCGCTTTCCTAAGCCTCGAGTCCACCTTTATGCCTAGCTCTACGTGCTTTAGGTAGAGGAAGGCCCTAGCGAGCATCCTATGGCTATAGCTCTTCCTAACCCTCTCGACTACGCGCTTAACGAAGATGTAGCTACTCACGAAGCTGTGGGCTATGTTGAAGAAGTCCTCTCGCGTAAGCTCCCTAGTGCTACACTTAACGCGCCTACACGTAAGGGTGAACGCTCGATCGAGCGAAATCCTCTTCCTCTCGAGCATGTACGCTACGTTAGCTAGCACGTTTATTACGGCGCTCAGGTTCAGCGCTACCACCTTCGTTAACCCCCTTGTGCACGAACGCCTATAAGCTATGGCTATAGCGGGGTGCGTGGATGAAGACCCGCTCTGGTTGCTGAATCGCCGTGATGAATGAACTCCCCGCCTGACACACGCTACGTTATTAAGCTTTAGCGTGGTTATCGTGCTTGGGGGCGCACATGGTCTTCTCCCTCGGCGCGAAGACGCTCATACCCCTCGCGCTAAGGGCTTGCCCAATAACGGCTACCGTATGCTTGCCCCCATCACCTACTCAAACCTATGAGCACCTAGCGATAGCCCTAGGAGCGACGCTAGCCGTGGGCATAGGCTTAGCGCTGTTCGTGAGGAAGAAGATTCGCGTTGAGGAGCCCGTGGGCAAGTCGGTAAAGGCTAGGAAGAGGGCTCAGTAGGGGGCAGGTGTCGATCACTAATCACCCTGACGTGCACTCATCACCGCCTACCCTATCTCAACGCTAACCTCCTTACAAACCTCTCGAAGTAGCGCTAGTATCGGCTGCTTGAATACCGATGAGTACGGGGATGAGGCACTTTGATCCGCATACACGTGCTCTACGAGCGCTCGGCACTTGCTAAAGGTCTTGCCTAACTCGCTGAGGGCAGCGTCTAGAGCCTCTATACATGGGGGCGAGGGAGCTGGCACCCACATCAACGCCCCCTCGGCAGTGATGCCCCTCGGGCACCCAACGACTAGCGTTAGGGCTTCCTCGCCGAGCCTATCCATTGTTCGGCGAGCCATGTCTAGGATTAGGTCGCTTAGCGAAGCAGCTTCGCAACCACTGCCGATACACGCCGTCACCAAGGCGTCTAGCCCGGGCACCCTCTCGAAGCTCATCCTAACCGCTACCTCGAGATCGAGAAGCCTTAGCCCAAGCATTGAGCACCAGTATCGCAGCCTATCGCTCCTACCCTCGAGCTCATCGATACTCGAAGCGGTTGCAGACGATAGGAGCTGAAGGTAAACGCCTTCATCAACTCTATACAGCGCCCACCTAGGCCCCTTAACACCGTTGCTAGAACTGCACTTACGGAACACGACTAGCCTAAGCCTATCCACGAGAATGCCCGGGATCCAGAGCGGATCTAGGATCCCCACTACCTCGAGACCCACCCTAGTGAACGGCCTCGACGCTATTCTAAGGGCTTTAACGAACGACTCGACGCTAAGCGGGTTAACGGGCTTCGAAATCCTTACGTCTACCACTGCCGCGCTCCTACATCCGTACCCCAAGATCCTCAGCACTTCCTCGGGTACGTAGGGGTGGGGAGCGCAGTTGCCGCAGGATAGCTCCCTAGCGATGCTATTCACAACGTATTTAATGGTTGGATCCATCAACCCCCTGGTACCTAGCGAGGCTTATAGGTGGTTCCATGCCTGTAACCCGGGTTCTAAGCCTCGAGAGGCACGGCGTTGACGAGGTGGTTAGCGAGGTTAAGAGGGTTTTGCTGAGTGGAGGGCTAGCCGTTCTACCTACTGAAACGGTCTACGGCGTAGCGGCTCTAGCAACGATTCGTAGCGCCGTTAGGAAGGTGTTCCTGGTTAAGGAAAGGCCTCCAGAGCCCCTAACCATACACTTCGCTAGGCTTGAGGATGTCGAGAGCTTCGTGCTGGACCTCGAGCCCCTCGAGCGGGCGTGGAGGCGAGCGTGGCCCGGGCCACTAACCCTAATCGTTAGGGCGAGCACCGAGGTGCCTAGGGTAGTCACGGCGGGACTTCCATGCGTTGGGCTTAGGGCTCCAGCCCACCCGCTAACGCTTAGGGTGCTAGCCGAGGCTGGGCCCGTGGTCATGCCCAGCGCCAACATCTCGGGGAGGCCAAGCCCCTTCACCCCCCTCGACGCCATGGCGGAGATGTTCGGTCGCGTAGAGATCCTCGTGGACGCTGGGCCGTGCGTCGAGGGGCTCGAGTCCACGGTGGTAGACCTCTGTAGATCCCCTCCCAAAGTCCTTAGGCTCGGCCCCCTAAGCCTCGAGGAGATAGAGGCGATTCTCGGAAGGCCCCTAGAGGTCTCTAAGAGGGCGCTAGGCATCGATGCTAGGGCTAGGTACAGGATATCAAAGCCCCTAATCCTCGTAGACGGCGATCCCGCCGAACCTAGATACGTAGAGCGAGTATCGAGCGTTGCGAGAGAGCTCGCGAGCAAGGGCATGAAGGTAGCCGTCTTGTGTAGGAGCTCCCACGCTCCTGCTTATCGCGAGCTCGGGCTCGAGGTCATTGAGTTGGGCGAGAGCGAGCTCGATGCAGCTAGAAACCTGTTCCCCGCCTTACGCACCGCCGAGAGGATTCCCGTGGACATAGTCGTCGCAGAGTCGTGGGGATCTAGAGGGCTCGGGCTAGCGATAACGTCTAGGCTTAGAAACGCAGCAACTAGAATCGTTTGAAGCGCCTCGCCAAGCTCCTCGCGAAAAACCGTGGTAGGGCTCGGCCTGGGAGGACCTCATCACTTCCTCAGAAAGGGCGAATGTCGTCACAGCCCCGCTATCCGAGATCGAGCTTTAGGCAGAGGGCTTGATATGGCTTTACTACCCCTACCCACTTCCTAAACTCCGTTTCCTGCCAATTACACTCCTCGACACCTACAATCCTAGCTACTTCGCTCGATATGCTTAGCGAGCAGCTCTTACCGCACGCCTCAAAGCCGTGGATAACCACGCACTCCCCCTCTTCACAAGGCTTAACGCACTCGATAGCTACGCTACTCGGGCTCACCTCTAGAACGCTAGCGTTTACTGGAATCACGTTGCCGCCCTCGCCGCGGAGCACCAAGGGCTTTAGCTCTAGCTCTATAGCTAGCCTATGCACCCCCGCGTCGAACCACGGACCTCTGAATGCGTATAGGTAGTACTCGATTTCGAGGCTCCCCGCGTCTAAGAGCGGGTGCGGATACGTTGGCGCTCTAGCGATCGTGTAGCCGATGTAGCGAGGCCCTATGGAGAGGCCGCGGCTTCCAAAGGGTGAGATTAAGGCGAATCCAGCATCGTTTTGCGAAACCGCGACCCACCTACCCATCCACACTTCGTACTTAGCTACGTCCCACGAGGTAGAGGCGTAGAGGGGCCTCTCGAATACTCCTAGCGGAGCTTCGAAAACCGCTCGGTGAGCCGTTAGCGAGTGCCTAAAGAACGCCTTGATCATTACGTGCCTATCCCTGAGCCCTATCGCAGCCCTAACCCTAGCGACTTCGCATGGCCTCTCGACGCACACTAGGGTCTTCACCTTAGAGGATAGGAACCTCGATTCGGATTCCACGCACACCCTCAGCTTACCGCGCTCGACAACCCTAGGCTTGCTATGCTCGACCTCGATCTCCTCATCGACGTAGTCCCGGTCTATGTTCCACGCATCCCACTCCCTCGGGAAGTCTGTGAACACCCTAATCTCGTTCCCCTTCTCCACGACCGTTCCGAAGCCGTGTAGCGATACCCTTAGCGACCCACCCTCGCCAATAACGAACTCCCTATCCCTACCCCTAACCACAACCTCATCACCACGCTCCTCCACCTCAAGCCCCTCAACATAGCTACGCTCGCTACAAGGCTCGAGCACTACGAAGCCTAGGGCCGGTAGCTCAACTTCTACCAGCACGCCGTTCTCTACGGCTTGAGTGAGTAGGGGTTTTCCATCGATGCACAGCCCCTCCCTAGCCCCCTCCACGAAGACGAGCGCCTTCCTTTTCCACGGAACCGGATTGAATATCGCTATACCTTTGGGCAAGAGCTTCGAGACTCTCGTAACCAAGCGCTCGAGCCCTTCGCTAGCTAGCTTACTCGCTTCCTCGATTTCCTCGAGCGCACTCCTATAGGCTTCCGGGCTAAGGGTTGCCGAAGCCGTATCGTGGAAGTAGCTCTGGAGAACTAGCTTCCACGCCCTATCGAGCTCGCGCTTATCCAGGTCCCCACACTCCGCCCCAGCTAGCCTAAGCGACGATGTTAGCGCGTCCAGGATCTTTAGCTTGGTCACCGTCTCCTTGAGCTTCCTCTTGAGCTCCATACCCGTTGAGTACACGCCCCGGTGATTCTCGAGGTATAGCTCGCCGAACCACGTTGGCAATCGCTCTCGAGCCCTATTCAACTCCTTTAGTAGCCACTCAATACCAACCCTGTAAACCCGCGGGAGTAGCGGGGCTCTATCGATAACCTCGAGCTCCGTAACCTGCTCTATCGTCGGGCCCCCGCCTCCATCTCCGTAGCCGAATAGCAAGGGTATTGCCTTAACCTCGCTCCTTTCGCTATTCTCAGCCCACGCCCGGAGGAGCTTCTGGGGATCGAGTTCGTGGGTATAGCAGTGCCCCGCGTATATCGCTACGAGCTCGGTTCCAGAGGGTGCTACCCACCTAAAGTACATGTAGGGAAACTCGTTGGTGTCGTTCCAGCTCAGCTTCCTATCTATGAAAACCTCGATTCCGCCCCTCCTAGCTACCTCGGGTAGCGTTGGTGGGAACCCGAAGGTATCGGGTAGGTAGAGGATCTTCGCCTCCCTACCGAAGAGCTCCCTAAGGGTTCTCTGCCCGTAGAGGAATTGCCTTGCTAGCGCTTCCCCATCTATCGTATTGGAATCGAATTCCGTCCACACGCCGCCCGCTAAATAGCACCTGCCCTCAGCAACGCACTTAGCAAGAGCTTCGAATAAGCGTGGGTACCTACGCTTGAGCTCCTCGAGGTAGTGGCTACAGGTAAACAGCGTCGTTATCCACGGCGCTTCGCTAGCGATGCTCAAGCAGGTCGCGAAGGTCTTGCCGAGCTTTACGTAGAACGATTCTCGGCTCCATAGCCACAGGTAGTCTAGGTGGCTCTGGGCTATGGGGATGATCGCCCCCCTCTTACCGAACTCGCGAGCTAGCTCGTCTAGAGCGCTAAGCAGCCTCTCGTACTCCCTAGCGCACGCCTCGCCCAGCTCCTCGACGCTAGGCTCGACGTAACCGCTACCCTTAGCCTCCTCAAGGTTCCTAAAGAGCTCATCTACAGCGGGCATAGCTACAATTGCTTGTAAGGGACTCAGCTTGGTTAGCACTCGATGTGCAAAAGCTATCCTCTGCGGATCCAGTATTCGAGGAGCTACGCGCTTTAGAACGCTATTCACGAGGCTAGAAATTCTCTCCCTAAGCTCCTCGTCCTTAACGGACCTCCACATCTTTACGAGGAATAGGAGCGCCGTAGACAGCTTGCGAATCCTCTCA
>CAZRDH010000089.1:0-11285 GCA_964598805.1 uncultured Desulfurococcaceae archaeon
AGGGACCGTACATTATAACGACGTTCAAGCCCGACAAGATAGTCTACACTAGGTTCAGCGGGTACCCAAGGAGCATCGCGAGCTTCTACAGCGAGCTAAAGAGCTTCTCCATAGCCCTATCCAGCGTATCGCCGTCGACGCCGCAGGTGATCGCTGGCAGGGAGCTGAAGATAACTGTGAAACTCATCGAGAAGGTCGTGTTCCCCGAGGAGGCTGCCGGAACGAGGCCCGCTGAAACGGCGTACGTAGCGCTAGCGCTGTACACGCCGAGCGGAAAGCTAGTAGCCGAGGAAGTCGGTAAGAAGGTAGCGCCCGGTACTTGGGTAATAACCCTGCCGCCGAGCCTTACCGCTACGCTGAAGCCCGGTACCTACGTGATTAGCATACTCTACGGAGTTTCGCAGAACGCGCCGCTCAAGAAGATACAGCTGCAGTTAACCGTGCTACCACCGCCGACCCCGACTAAGACCGTGGTGAAGACTACGACCACGTCGGTAACGACGACCGTGGCCGTAACCAAGACCTCGGTCACTACCGCCGCCGTGACCAAGACCGCCATGACCACCGTGACCGTTACCAAGACGGTGCCGGCTGCCGCTAAGACCGTGACTAGCACGCTAGTGAGCACCAAGACAGTGGAGAAGCCCGTGACCCCGGCTTGGGTATGGGCTGTAGCGGGCGTGCTCTTCGTGATAGGGCTTGGGATAGGTATTGCCGTTGGTCGCGCAACTAAGAAGTAATTTTTACTCTTTAAAGCTTTGGGAGGTGTTTTTGCATGGGCTTAGCTACGTACGTCGCTAACCGGGTTTGGAACGCAGTGCTAGTTATCCTAGTAGCTACCTTCATATGCTCCCTTGTTTTCAACGCTTTGATGCAGATAAACGCCTCGATTAGGATCAACCAGGCGGTAGAGACTACGTTGCAGAGGCTCACGGCTCAGGGATTCAATAGCATGGTTAGCTACATCCAGTTCAACGCGTACGGAATGAGGAAGTTCGGGATAACCGTCAACGTGTCGGGCCGAGCATATAGCTGCGCCGACATATTCACCAATCCCAAGCTCATGAAGAGCCTCGAGGAGAAGGGCGTGGACCTAGAGGGCGTCGCTAAGGACTGTATAGAGAAGTTCGTTAGGATGCAGCAAATGCATGAATGGGGCTTAGACCAGCCATACTTCGTGAGGGTCCTGCTCTACACCTACAAGACACTGACCTTCAACCTCGGTCCGCCACTCTACACCTACGAGCAGTACGGGGAGGTTAGCAGCGTATTCCAGCTGCTCATGATAGCTATGGCTAGGAGCGTAGTGCTCTTCACCGTAGCCTACGCGATTAGCATGGCCATAGCCATCTACCTAGGGCTGAGCATGGCTAGGAACGTCGGTGGGATACTCGATCGAGCTGTATCCGTCGTGGGCATGATCTCGAACTCCATGCCTCTCTACTGGGTAGCGATGATAATGATCCTCGTGTTCTCGGCCGAGCTAGGAATCTTCCCGAGTAGGGCTTACGAAACGCCTCCCCCCACTGTAGCTAGCAACGCGCTCTCGATGTTCGAGTGGTGGGTTTGGCACTTAGCGCTACCGATCATAACCATAGTGCTGCTCTCGATAGGGCCAGCAGCCTACGTGGTTAGGAACATGGTCGTGAACGTAATGAAGGAGGACTTCGTCGTCGTGGCTAGGGCTAAGGGGTTGCCGGAGCGCGACGTTATGTACAAGCACGTGCTTAGGGCTGCGAGTCCACCCATAGCTACCAACATCCTGCTGGGGATACTCAACACGTTCTTCGGGGCGATGATTAGCGAGAGGGTCTTCCAGTGGCCGGGTATGGGCTTCCTCTACTGGCTAGCCATATCGAACGGCGATATAGTGGTGCTAATGGGCTTGAACTACATGTTCATACTCCTCTTCGTCTCCCTCAAGCTCGGTCTCGACGTACTGTACTGCTTCCTAGACCCGAGGATTAGGGTCGCGAGGGCTGGGTGATGGGTATGGAGATGAAGGAGCTTAAGATGAAGCTCGAGGAGTTCTGGTTCAACTTTAGGCACGTCAAGATAGGGCTCGTGGGCTTAGGGCTCCTAGCCTTCCTAATCGTCATGGCTGTATACCCGTGGGTAGCGCTACCGAAGGACACGTTCTTCCACTGGTACGATAACCCGAGGTGGAACCTCAACCCGAGGCTAGCTCCCCCAGCATGGATAAACCTGTTTAGCTCGGAGAAGTACACCCCGAAGGAGGTGCTAAAGCCGGTTAAGGTAGAGCCTGCGTACGTATACATGGCTAAGAAGCTGCACTACTCGAATCCAGAAGCGCTAAAGAGCTACTTCCCGGGTTACGTATACGTGTTCAAGTACGATTACCGGTGGGACATTCCCACGAAGGACATCGTGGTGGTGATCAAGGGGGTTAACAAGAGCATCGACGTATCGATCGACGTGGTTAGGCCTAGCGAACCTGGGGTGCCGAATTCTAGCGAGTACCTAGACAACGTGATTAGCGGTACCTACACCCCGACGTCTAGCGGCGAGGTAATGATATTCTTCTCGGGTCTTAACGAGAGGCAGCAATTCCTAGAGAAGTTGAAGTGGAAGCTGATACAGAAGTACGATAACATCAGCCTATCAGCTGTAACGCCAACGACCGTGAACCCCATAGTGGTGCTATTCTCTAGGGCTGGGCACGGAATGAGCTTCGGCAAGACCGGGCCCCTCAAGGGCGTCTACACATTCATAGTCAAGATAAGCACGCCCCTACCCAAGCCACCTAAGGTAGAGCTCGCTATCGTTGGGAGTTGCTATGGGTTGCTAGGAACGGATAGCTACGGTAGGGACATATTCGTAGGCATACTGTGGGGAACCCACATAGCGTTGCTAATGGGCGTATCCTACGCAGCAGCCGTTACGTTGATAGGGCTCGTCTACGGAACCGTGAGCGGCTACTTCGGTGGTAGGGTAGACGCCGTTATGCAGAGAATCGTTGAGATACTGTACTCGATACCGGGCTTCGCCTTCGTGATACTCCTCGTCTACATGTTCAGGGTGCTCTACGGAACCGTCAACATCTGGATAATCATACTGGTCTACATAATATTCGGGTGGCCCTACATGTCCATGGTCGTGCGTAGCATGGCGATGCAGATAAAGGCTCAGCCTTACATCGAGGCGGCTCGAGCCGTAGGGGCTAGCAACGCGAGGATAGCGTTCCTACACGTAATGCCCCAGCTAGTTCCGTATACCTTCGCCATGATGGTCATGACCATACCCAGCGCGGTCATGATCGAGGCGGCGCTCAACGTGCTAGGGCTGGGCAACCCCTACATACCGAGCTGGGGTAGGCTCCTAGCTTCAGCCATAGACTCGGGGATCATAACCGCGTGGTGGTGGTTCATACCGCCGGGCCTAATGATCGCGATCACGGGGATAACCTTCATATTCCTGGGCAACGCCCTAGAAACGATATTCAACCCGAGGCTAAGGAGCTTCTAGAAGCGGGTAGAAAAGAAAATATTTTCATTACCACCACTTGGGTTCGGGATAAGCCTTTGCGTACCACGGGATCCTCCTAGCCACGACCCCGAACATCTCGTTCTTCATCGAGTCGTCGGGTAGGGGCGGGTTGTACTCGCCAGCCGTTTGAATCCTCCAGCTGAGGTAAGCTCGCTCACCCTTTGCGTACCTAGCTATCGCCTCCATCTTGTTGAGCACGGGCTCGATCTCGGCGAGGAGCTTGGGTATGGATAGCGACTCCCTCAGGTTCCTAACTATCTCGAGAGCTTCGTCAGCGTTATCCCTAGTGATCTCCGCTTCCTCGAGGTCGAAGAACGTCGCCTTGTTGAACTCGGTGAAGCGCTCGAACCAGTACCTAGCGCTCCTATTCACCACGGTGGAGATCGCGTTCCTAAGGGCTTTCGCGGGGTCGTAGCTCGAGCCTCCGAGGAATAGCTCGGAAGCCGTTAGCAGCACTATCTTGCTGCACTCAACCTGGTTAGCCGGGTTGAGGGTGTAGCCCGAGACGTGCTTTAGGAGCTCTGGATCTCTATTCCTAAGCGGGGATAGGTGTAGCCTCGTTATGCCCCTGCACGTAAAGTAGTCGTTCACCGGGTAGTTATCCCAGATAAACGGCTTCCTCCCAACGATCCTCTCGAACTCCTCCACCTCCTCGACGCGTATGGCGGTAGAGCAAACGAACATCCCTGTCCACATGACGTCTACCCTAGGGTCTAGGAGCCTACCCAGCTCCTCGAGGTACCTAGCCTCCTTAAAGCCGTAGTAATGCGTTGGGCACATAATGACTCGGTCGATGGATAGCGCGTTAACGACCTCGTTAACGAGATGCGCCTGCGCTTCAGCGAGGGTTCTAAACCCTTTTCCCCTCAGCGTAGGGGGTATGTCGTCTAGGAATATCGCTAGGGTCCTAACCCCCATCTCCACGAACTCCTCTAGCTTTCGAACCAGGGTACCGATATCGCGTTCGGAGGAGTAGTCCACGTCGAGGCCCGGGCTAATCGCTATGACGGGCTCGACCCCTAGCTTAAGGCACCAATCGACGAAGATCCTAAGCTCGTCGAGGGTCCTCGGATCGTAGGGATTCCTCCAGAACCTGCGGTGGTAAGGATCCCACTTAGGGCCGTAGATGTACACCTTCATGCCGGCCCTAGCGATGGCGTCCACGATGCTGAGCCTATCGAGTAGGCTCCAAACAGGGCCGTAGAACCCCTCTACAACGCCTAGGGGCGCAGCCAAGGCTATGCACCCCTTACCTCAACCCCAACCCTCTCGAGAAGAGCTCTACCGGTCCCAGCTACGTACCTAGGCTCGAGTAGGTGTAGCGCTATCCTCGAGTACCTCGGCGGCCTATCCCTAGACACGACGATCTTGCCGTTAGCCACGTCGTGGAGCACTCCGTGGCTCCTAAGGATGCGGGAAGCCTCCTCCAAGCCCTCGCCCGAAACCACGTAGCTTTGCGCAGCGTACTTCTCCCAGCAAAGCCTATCGAAATCCCTATCCAGCTCCTTAACCCTCTCGAGAACCTCGTAGTTCCTCGAGCACCACGAAGCCACCCTGCGAATAACCTCTAGGTGCGCCGAAACCCTTTCGTAGAGTAGGTAGCTACCCAGCCCAACGCCCCACGTCTCCACCAAGACCTTGGCCGCGCCCTCGAGAGGCGCGTGAACCCCTAGGTACGAAGGCTCGATGGGCTCCGCTACGCAAACCCGTCGAAGCACGGTTTTGAACCCCGATGCCTCCTTAACGCCCTTCATAGCCTCCTCCGCTAGGATCTTCGAAACCACCTGCACCTCGGGGGAGACCCCAGCGTATGGAGCGTCCGTAACGTAGGCGTCGAACCCCTCGGTCTCGTGGGCCCACCTAGGCGGAGCCCCGCCCACAGCGTAGAACTCGTGGAGGTCGAGCACGACGTGGGGATCGAACTCGTTTAGCGCTTTGTGCACGGCTTGCGTCTCCGGGTTTCGGAGGAATAGCCAGTCCCTATTCATGTCTTCACCGCTAGTCAGTAGCCTAGCGCTCGAGCACTCGCATTTCCAGCTAGGCGCTCCGCACTCCTCTAAGCACTCCCTCAGCCTCGAGAAGCCATCGGGGTTAGCCAGGGGGATTAGGAGGAATTTGCAGTCCTCTAACTCCCTTCGAAGCCCCTTATCGGAGGATAGCAGCGTTAGAAACCTAGCTACGGCTAGCGGAGGGGCTGGCTCGCTACCGTGCTGCCCAGCTACGACCGCTACCCTAGCCCTACCGCGCCCAACCTCAATCGCTATGATTTCGCGTCCCTCCCTCGACCTACCGATTACCCGCGGTTCGACGCCTAGATCCCTACAAGCCTTCCTAAGCATCGACGAGTACTCTTCGTAGCTAGGGATCGAGAACCACATGCCCTCTCGCCGCGTAGTGAGTGGCTACGTGCTCTACTAAGCTAGCTCTGCGTAAGGTGCTTACAGAGTTGGTAACTCCTAGATCGAGGGTATCTCCCGTAGCACCCCGTCCTCGAGGAGGAACTTCCTATCGGTGAACTCCAGTACGCGAGGGTCGTGGGTCACGATGATTATGGTCGTTCCGAAGTCCCTCCTAATCCTATCGAATAGCTGGAGGACGCGCCTAGCGTTATCCCAATCCAGGTTAGCCGTAGGCTCGTCCGCTAGGATGACGCTAGGCGTGTTCGCTAGGGCTCGAGCTATCGCAACTCTCTGCCTCTCCCCACCGCTTAGGTACCTAGGCAACGCCTTTTCCCGCCCCCTCAGCCCTATGTAGTCTATGAGCTCCTCGACTCTCTTCCTACGCTCCTCCCTATCGACCCCCGCGATCAGTAGCGGTAGCTCTATGTTCTCGAAAACCGTTAGCTCATCGATTAGCCCCGCGTCCTGGGGTATGAACCCTATGACCGTGTTCCTAAGGGACGCCAACCCATCGTCGTCTAGCGCCGTAATGAGGTACCCGTCTACCACTACCTCGCCTCGATCCGGCTTCTCGAGCCCCGCGATTATCTTTAGCAACGTCGTCTTCCCAGCGCCGCTAGGGCCGTGAATCCCAACTATCTCGCCCCTCCTAATCGTGGCCGTAACGCCCTTCAGCACGGCTACGGGCTTGGACTGCACGACGTAGTACTTCCACACGTCCCTAAGGGCCACCACGATCTCGCTCAAGGCTTTCTCGCCCTCGCCTCGACCATGGCTATCGCTACGGCTAGGGGGGCTAGGGCTAGCGCTACGCCTAGTTGCGGTGCTCCGGCTATAGAGCTAGCTACGGCGGTGGGCACGGTCGCTATCAGCACCCGGGGCGCGGCTATGGCTAGGAGCGCGCTCCTCACGATAGCGGTCTTAGCGCCGCAGACCGTGAGCGCCTCGATAATCGAGGACTCGATCCTCGAATCGGCGTAGCTTAGCGATGCCGAGAACAGCGTGGCTATCGCTATGAGTAGGGGCAGGGCCTTGGGGTTAGCGGATATCGATACGTAGACTGTCGAGACTAGCGCGAACACTGTCGAGTACCTCATGCTCGGTAGCCTAGGAACAACCTTTAACACCGTGGCTACGACGCTTAGCCCAGGCATGGCTAGCCCCCGGTGAAGCCCTTGGCCCTCGACGAGGTTTTCGTAGCTACGTGCCTAGCCACGGGCATGGCGCTCGAGCCCGTTCCCCCTAAGCCGGGCTGCGTTTCGAGGGTCCGGGACTTCGAGGATAAGAAGCTTAGCGACTTCGTTACGTGCTCCCACCTCGCGGTCTACCCCTTGACCAAGGCGGTTAGGGATGGGTTGGAGGGGGTGCCTAGGGTAGGTGCTAGGATTCGCGAAGTAGTTGAGCTATGCATTCTCGCTACGGGTAGGAACGTGTGCCTAGGGACCGCGATGCTCTTAGCACCCATAGCCACGGGGATAGGGCTTGCGGCTAGGGCGGGTAAGCGAGTTGGGGTAAGGGAGCTCCTCAGCATCGCTAGGAGCGCCGTATACTCGTGCGGTGTTGACGACTCGATAGAGCTTTACAGAGCCGTTAGGCTAGCGGCCCCTAGCTACGTAAGGCCTAGCGATAGGGTTGAGGCCCCCAACGTTTGGAGCCCAAGGTTCGAGGAGGAGCTTCGCGAAGGTGGTTGGACCCTGGGTAGGGTGCTAGAAGAGGCTTCGTCTAGGGATATCGTTGCGCGGGAGATAGTCGAGGGCTTTCCCCGGGTCGCGAGAGCCGTGGAGATAATCGAGGGCTTCGAGGATGCTTGCGAGGGGTGTAGGAAGGCCTTCATCGAGTTGCTGGCTAGCAACGTGGATACCGTGGTGTCTAGGAAGGTCGGCGAGGACTTCGCTAAGTACGTGAGCTACCTAGCTAAGCGCGTTCTCGAGGGCGCTGAGAGCGAGGATACCCTCGATAGGGTTCTACTCGAGAAGCGCGTTTCCCCCGGCTCCATAGCGGACATAGTCGCCGCAGCCCTATCGCTAGCGCTACTCAAGAGGGTTTGCCGAGCGCTTCAAGATAGGATAAAGCTGTGCATCCTCTCGTAAGCGAAGCGGTGAGTAGCCCTTGGTTAGTAGGGAGGAGTTCTTCAAGTTGCTGAAGAGGCTAGCCGACGCTAACGGGCCTACGGGTAGAGAGTCTTGGGTTAGGGACGTGGTCATCGAGGAGCTTAAGGAGGTTGCCGACGAGGTTAGGGTCGATGCGCTAGGCAACGTGATAGCCGTTAAGAAGGGTAGGGGTAGCGGAAGGTTCATGCTCGCGGCGCACATGGACGAGATCGCGCTCGTGATTAGCCACGTAGACGACAAGGGCTTCTTGAGGTTCCTACCCGTTGGCGGAGTCGTCGAGAGGAACATCGTTGGGCAGCGCGTAAGGATCCTAACAAGGGATGGAAGGGTGGTTAGGGGAGTCATAGGGATGAAGCCTCCTCACGCCGCTAAGCCCGAGGAGGCTAGGCAGCTCCCCGAGATGAGGGAGATGTTCATAGACGTAGGGGCTTCGTCTAGGGAGGAAGTCGAGAAGATGGGGATCTCGGTCGGGGACTTCGCGGTATTCGATCGAGAGCTCGTGGCGCTAGGCGAGAAGAGGGTTACGGGCAAGGCTCTAGACGATAGGGTTGGGGTAGCGGTGATGATAGCGGCGTTCAGGGAGCTCGGGGAGACGGACGTTAACGTCTACGCGGTAGCAACGGTTCAGGAAGAAGTTGGGCTTAAGGGCGCTAGAACAGCTGCCTTCTCCATAGACCCCCACGCAGCTATAGCCATAGACGTCACGATAGCTCAGGACATTCCCGGAGTGGACGAAGCTGAGCACGTAACGAAGCTAGGGAAGGGCCCAGCGATAAAGGTAATCGATGGTAGGAAGGGTACGGGCCTCATATCCGACCCGAGGCTCGTGGACAAGCTAATCGAGGTAGCTAAGGCTAAGTCCATACCCTACCAAATCGAGGTAGCCCCCGGAGGAACTACCGACGCTTCAGCGATAAACTTGGTTAGGGAGGGCGTTCCCTCGGCAACAGTCTCTATACCCACGAGATACCTGCACTCAGCAGTCGAGCTACTGGATCTAGACGACGCTATTAACGCCGCTAAGCTCATCAAGGAGTTCCTAGAGGCTATCACTAGCGATTGGCTAGAGGAGCTGAGGGGTAAGAGAATAAAGTAGCGATTTTTAAACGAGTTTCTTCTTGGACGGCGGTCAGTGAAGGCCTGGAACTCTTCACCTAGATCCGTGGCTGCGGCCCCTCATCACCCCGTGCATAGGTAGATAAGCTCTGTAGCTAAGGGTGTTACTGGGTATCGTGAAAACAAGTCAACACTTTCTGGGGCCTCTCAAGCCAAGTTCATATGCATCCTCAGGGAATACTGGGATTACTGGGTGACTAGGGTAAGACGCCATGAGGCTCGGCGGTCGTGCGTCTAGTAGCGAGGCGCTAGCCTATACTGGGTTGGAGAGAATGGCGAGGAGAGCTATTTCTGTCGAGAAACTAGTGGAAAGCTATATCAGCGAGCTAGAGTGGTTGGTGAGGGAGAACGCCAACGTGCCTAAGACCGTGAGCGGCCTCGTTAGCTACATACTAGGCAATCTCTTGGTTAGCGAAGCTGAGAGGCTATTGCCTAGGAAAGCGGTCGTGTTGCACAAGGAGGGCTGGATACACATCTACAAGCTTAGGGACGGCTCGATTCTGAAGCCCTACTGCGGTGGGATAGACTCTAGGCTCATCATCCAGAAGGGTCTTAGAACCCCCACGATAACGTCCAGGCCCCCGAAGCACCTGGATTCAGCCGTGGATCAGCTCATGAACGCGGCCTACATCTTTAGCCAGGAGAGGACGGGCGCCATAGGGCTCTACGGAGTTGACTTAGTGCTAGCCCCGTTCATATACAGGGAGCAGCTTAGCTACCGCGAAGTTAAGCAAAACGTTCAGCGATTCATCTTCAACCTCAACTACCCGTTGAAGGCCGGTCAGAGCCCCTTCACCAACGTCGTGTTCGCGATAAGCAATAGGTACTACCTAGAGATGCCCGATCCAAGCGCTGGCACCGGGTTTAGGCTGGGTAAGGTCGCTAAGCTCGGGGACTACGTTGAGGAGGCTAAGGAGGTGATCAAGGCGGTTATGGAGGTGTTTGCGGAGGGAGATGCTTCGGGGCAGCCCTTTACCTTCCCGATACCCACGACGATCATGAACCAGAGCTTCGAGAAGATGCTTAGCGAAGACCCCGAGCTGTGGAGGGTGTACTGGAGCGCCGTAGCCAAGGTTGGTCAGATGTATTTCCTGAATGGGTATAGGCATAGCGCTGAGGATATCTTTAGCTTCTGCTGCCGGTTGCTTAGCGATATGGGTAGGGTTAGGGAGATCCTGCACAAGGCTAAGGGTCTTTGGGACATGCCTCCGAGCGTTGGGTCGGTGAACGTAGTCGTGATTAACTGCCCGAGGTTAGCGATGTTAGCTAGGGTGAGTGGGGAGGAGAAGTACGCGTGGGATAAGCTCGATGAGTTGCTGGAGGTAGCTAGGGAGACGCTAATGTGGTTTAGGGCTAGGTACCTCAAGCTGTTTAAGGCCGGTATGTACCCAATGACTCGGGAGTACATAGATCCGGAGAACCCGTTTAGGTACTACTACAATACCGTGGGCGTCATTGGGTTAGCTGAGTACGCGGCTATCATGCTTGGCAAGCCCCGGCTCTGGATAGACGAACCCGATGAGAACCTTGGGTACGTAGCTAAGCTCTATAGGGATCTACTCAACTACATCCAGTCGAGGCTACGCGAATTCGAGGATGCAGACGGAGTGCTCTACAACGTTGAGGAAGTTCCCGGCGAATCGCTGAGCGTTAGGCTAGCTTGGCTAGACTGGGAGTGGGTAGAGAACACTTCTTTCAGCGGCGAGGATTTGAGGATCTACATACCGGTTGGCGACGTAGGTGGTAGGAAGCAGCCTTACTACACTAACCAGCTAACCCCACCCTACACCACCCTACACCTAAGGAAGCAGCTTTGGCTAGAGGGTGAGTGCCAAAAGCTATTCACGGGAGGAGTCATAAAGCACGTGTTTATCGATAGGGAGCTACCACCCGAAGCGATAGCGAAGTTCGTAACAACAACCCTTAGAACCACGGACGTAGTGTACATGAGCGTAACCCCAACCATAGCCGTATGCCCAACCTGCGGCTATAGAGCAGTAGGAAGGTTCAGCAAGTGCCCAAAGTGCGGCAACCCCATGGATCTATGGAGTAGGGTCGTAGGGTACTACAGACCGATAAGGAGCTGGAACGAGGGTAGAGTAGCAGAGTTCTACGCAAGAAGAGACCTATCACAAGACATACTCGACATCGT
>CAZRDH010000090.1:0-11281 GCA_964598805.1 uncultured Desulfurococcaceae archaeon
GTTAAGGTGGTTGCGGAGGGTAAGCCCCTAGACGCCCCCGTATCCGAGGCCATGTCCAAGGACTTGGTGGTGGCCAAGGAAGGGGATTCGATTACCGCGGTAGCGCACAAAATGCTCGAGAAGTGGATTAGGCACATCCCCGTCGTAGACGACGAGGGTAAGCCCATTGGGATCGTTAGCATAAGGGACGTGCTTAGGCACATAGTCGCTTCGGGTTCCTTCCCCTAGCCTAAGCGCGTATGCGATTCCACTCAAACAAATATTTTCTCGCTCGGTACTACGGCTAGGGAGAGCATGAAGAGCGTAGAGATTAGCGACGAGCTCTGGAGGAAGCTGCAGGCGATTAGGGTTTTAGTGGATAAGTTCGCGGGGCTAACGTTCGAAACTGATTCTAGCTACATAGAGTTCCTACTCAACCTAGCCGTGCACAAGGTGCTTAGCGACATACTATCGGATCCCGACGCTAGGCTGGACGTAATCAAGGCCCTGTTCTCCATGTACCCCGACGCTGTCGTGGACGCGATATCCAGGATCATGTTTGAGGAGGGTAGTGAAGAGGCTTCGGAGAGGGTTCGAGAGCCTACCTCGCCTATGCATACGTAAAAAGGGCTTAGCTTTGCGAAGCCGAGACCCTCGTGAACCTACCCCTACCAACCCTCTTGGCTAGCCCCTTCCTAAGTATCTGCGCTAAGCAATCCCATAGATAGGCGCAAGCCTCGCACTTGCGTAGCCCTAGCCTAGCTATGGGGGTTCTGTGAACGGTGCTAAGGCAGTGCTCGTCGCGGGAAAGGGTTTCGAGTACGTAGGTGTAGAGAGGCCTTAGCTGCTTCAAGGCTATCGAGAAATGCCTAGCCATTACCCTAGATATAAGCGGTTCCCCTAGGTACTACCGAGCGTACTACCGCTTCCCAACAAAGCACCTATTCTCGATCCTCTCGACCCCGAGCTCCTCAACGTAATCCACGGCGTTCCTAAGGAAATCCCTTAGCGTAGCCACGCTAACCACGGGAACCCCCTCGACCACGGGTATCGGTGGCTGAGCTAGCGTAACTATAACGGGTATTAACACCTTAGCCCGGCGAAGCAGCGGAATCGAAACGCAAACCCATTCACAGACCTTCACGAGCTTGCGGACCCTCTCAACGTGGCTCCTAGCCGCTTCGGCTAGCCTAGCCATGGAGCTCAAAACCCTTCGCCACCTCTTGCACTCGATCACTAGCCCCACGCCCTTCGAGGGGTCTATGCCCAGAACGTCTATCTGGAACCTCGATATGGACGTCCGCTTAACGTCTCGAAACGCCTCGAAGCCCTCCTCCCTAAGAACCTCCGCGACGAAGTCCTCGAACTCGCTCCAATCAACGAAGGGGAGTAGCCTAGAGATATCCACCCCGAAGAGCCTAGCCACCTCGAGAGCCTTGAGGGGGTTGAGGAGCAGCACCTCCTCGTTCCTAACCGTAGCCGCTCCGCAGCTCTCTAGAGCCTCGATTAGCTCTCGAAGCCTAGCCCTATGGCTTGGGGATAGGGCTTTCGCTATCTCGGGCTCTAGCCTACCGAAGCGAAAGAGGTGCTCGAGAGCGTCGCTAAGCGTTAGCCCTATCAAGGCCCCCTCCTCAACACCTATCTACGCCCAAGGCTATTATCCTCCCCGGCGCAAAGACGCTAGGCTAAGGGGGTTTAGGAGCCGTGCTGAGGAGCCTCTACGTAGTGCTAGCGCTAAACACCGTGCTCGCTTACGTGTGCATAGCCGCGGGCTTCTTAGAACCCAGCGCTGTGCTGTCCGTACCCATGCTCCGGGAGGTGTATTACCAAGCGCTCGAAACCGTTCGTAGCATTCCGCCAGGGCCACCGGGGTTCGCTAAGTACGTATATCTGCAGCTCCAGAGCGTTGGTGGGTCGGTGGTTCTAGCGGCGGTAACGGTCTTCTCCTCGTCGCTCGACATAGCCGTGGACTCCCTCCTAAGGGGCGTGTACATGGCGCAGAACGCGGCTCTAGACCCGCGCGGGTTGGTCTCGACGTGCCTAGACCTAACCGTAGGGGTCTTCAGCAACGTTCTAGCGCTAAGCGCTGCCTCCGCCATAGGGATAGAGCTCTGGAGAGCGCTACTACTCCGAAGCAGGATCTCTAGGGACTCGATGCTGTTCCTAATCGAGCTCGTCGCGGCGGGCATGGCTATTCAATGCCTTTACCTACCCGCTATCAGCGCCTTCACGCCCTAGCCCTAACCCTCCTAGGGCATAGCTGCGCGTAGGGGCAGTACTGGCACTCCCATGGGTACCTAGGGGCGGGCTCCCCAACCTCGATGCTCCTAACGGCGTCGAGTATCTCACCATCGCTTGCGGGGTCCGTAACGGGGTACTCGACGAGCCTCTCCGGCGTTACGTAGAGTAGGAGCCCCTTGCTAAACCCCGTTAGCCATAGGTAGATCCTTAGCTGCTGAACGTGGTGCTGGTAAGGTATGCTGGCATCGGACCTACTCGTCTTTATCTCGAGCACCGTGTCCCCCACGATCGCATCGACCCTACCCTTAATCACGTAGCTACGCCCATCCACCTCCACCCCCCGCTCGTACTCGACCTCCACCTTAACCACGTCCTCCCCGAGGATCTCTCGCAGAACCCTCTCGATGCCTATGTGCGCGAACTCCCCTAGGAGGGCTAGCGGAGAGAAGCTGTGGGCTAGGGCTAGCTCCCTATACATCCTCTGGAACCTCGGTTTGAGGGGGCAGAGAACGAGCTCGGTTACGTAGATCTCGTTCTCCCCCTTCTCCTCCAGCCTCTTCCTAGCCTCCTCGATCCTCCACCTATACAGAAGCTCCGCAACCCTCGGAATCAAGCCGCTCCCCAGAAGCTGTAGGGCTGTAAAGGGTTGATTAGGGGCTACCCGCGAACGCGGAGGAAAACCAGCTTGCCGCCCCTAGCCACAACCCTGTAAACACCGTCTTCGCATAGGATCGTAGCTCCCTTCCCAGCCACCGCCTTCGTTAGGATCGAGTCCAGCGCCTCGGGATCGTCGTACCCGTAGCACCCCCTACTCGCCATCTCCACCGATAGCTCTGCGAGGAGCTCAACATCCCTCTCCGCATCGCGCTCAACATCCTTTTCGCTTAGCACCACCGAAACCGCTTCGTCGCCCAACAACCCCGCCACCGCTAACGGCTCCCCCCAGCGGCTTCTAAACATGCTTCAGCAACGCACTTAACGCAGTCGACGATGGTGCTGAGGGGCATGGTGGGGCCCTCGAAGAGGTTCCTAAACGCGTAGTCGCTGTGCATAGGCACGTGCATGAAGGCCGCGGGAATGCCTTTGCTCCACGCGTAGGTAGCTATCGTGTACGCGAGGGCGTTGCATAGGTAGGTACCTATCGAGACCCCTAGCTTGAGCGGAAGCCCCTTACCCCTAACGCACTTCTCTAAAACGCGCTTCCAGGGGACGGGGACCTCGATTACTGGGGGCCCACCCTCCTTAATCTCCTCGTGGTTAGCCACGTAGGAATCGGCGTCCGGGATCTCGAAGGTTGCTAGGTTCGTAGCCACGAGCTCGACCACGACCCTCCTAAACCCCGGGGCCATGCCCAGCCCTATCACTACGTCGGGGCTCCTCCCCTCTAGGATCCTAGGCAGCTCCTCCCTAACGAACTTGAGGGAGACGGGTATCGTAAGCCCCTCGACCTCCGCCCCACCGATCTTAGAGCCTTTCAGCGCGTCGACGACGGCTTCGCAGGTGTTGAAGAGGTACCTACCGAACTGCCTATACCCTATAACAAGCACCTTCAACTCGCCTAACCCTCTTGACCACCGCTCTTAGCGACCTCCTCCAGCTTCTCCATGATTAGCCTGAGCGTTAGCTGCGGGTCAGCCCTACCCCTAGTCTTCCTCATGACCGCCCCCACGAGGAAGTTAACGGCCTTCCTATTCCTAAGCGCGTCCCTAACAGCCTTGGGGTTCTCCTTAAACACCTCCTCGACTACGCGCTTGAGCTGCTCTACGTCGCTTATCTTCTCCATGCCCGTGCGCCTAACGTACTCCTCAACATCGAGGTTCTCGGCTATCACCTTGGGTAGCAGCTCCTTAGCCATCCTAACCGATATCCTGCCCTCGTCTAGAACCCTTAGCAGCGAGACTATCGCTCGGGGCTCGACCTTCCTGCTCGAGAGGTCTATACCGAGCTCCTTTACCCACCTCAGGAAGTCGGTTATGAGCCAGTCAGCGAGCTTCTTGTAGTCGCGGTAGCTCTTCGCGCACTCCTCGAAGAGGTCCGCGAGGCTCTTGTTCAGCACGAGCACCGTAGCCCTGTACTCGTCTATGCCGTACTGCTTAACGAACCTCTCTATCCTTTGATCTGGTAGCTCCGGCATCCTCCTAGCTATCTCCTCTAGCCACGAGCGGGGAACGTCTATGGGCGGTAGGTCGGGGTCGGGGAAGTAGCGGTAATCCTCTTCAACCTCCTTAACCCTTATGGGCACCGTAACCTTCCTAACGGGGTCCCAGTGCCTCGTCTCCCTCCTCACCTCCCCACCGCTAGCCAAAACGCTCCTCTGCCTAGCGATCTCGAACTCCAGAGCCCTCTCCACGTCCTTAGCGCTGCCAATGTTCTTGATCTCTACCCTAGCCCCTCCCTCGATAGACACGTTAGCGTCGACCCTAAACGCCCCCTCCTTCCTATGGTCGCAAACCCCTAGGTAGTCCAGGATCGCCAGCAGCTTCTCCACGAAGGCCCTAGCCTCCTGCGGGCTCTCCATGTCCGGCTCGGTGACTATCTCTAGGAGCGGCATGCCGCTCCTATTGTAGTCTACGAGGCTGTAGGGCGAGGTGAGCATGGATCCCGTTGGGTAGGTTAGCTTCCCGGGGTCCTCCTCGATGTTGATCCTCCTAATCCTAACGACCTTGGTTCTACCCCCAACGGATATCCTTAGCCACCCCCTCCTAGCGTAGGGAAACATCCCGGGCCCATCGAATTGCGAAATCTGGTAGTTCTTGGGTAGGTCTGGGTAGAAGTAGTGCTTCCTAACGAAGAGTATCCTAGGCGCTATCTCGCAGTTTAGCGCTAGAGCTACCATTAGCGCTGCCTCGATAGCCTTCCTATTCACTACGGGTAGGGTGCCGGGCATGCCTAGGCAAACGGGGCAAACTACTGTGTTCGGCGGCTTATCGTGGTAATCGCTTGGGGTCGAGCAGAACAGCTTGGTTTTGAGGGTGTTTAGCTGCACGTGTATTTCGAGCCCTATCCTAACGCTCATCCTACACCACCTCGGCAACGAGGTTCCTAAACCCAAGGCCTTCCTGAAGGAACTTGGCTAGGTATAGGAGCCTAACCTCCTCTAGGGCTGGGGCCATGAGCTGAAGCCCAACGGGTAGCCCATCGCTAAACCCGGCTGGCACGCTAATCGCTGGGATCCCCACGAGGTTCGCTATCACGGTGCATACGTCGGATAGGTACATCCTTATGGGGTCCGAAACCAGCTCGCCTAGCCTAGGCGGTAGGATGGGCATGGTGGGGGTGGCTATGGCGTGGAGCCTCTTGAACAACGCGTAGAGCCTCTCCTTGAGTAGCCTCCGGAACCTAAGGGCCTTAACGTAGTAGGCATCCCTATACCCAGCGCTAAGGACGTAGGCTCCCAGCGCTATCCTCTTCCTAACCTCGTAGCCAAAGCCCTTCGTCCTAACCTCCTTAAACACCTCGACCCAGCTCCTACCCTCGACCTCGACCCTAAGCCCGTACCTAACCCCATCGTACCTAGCTAGGTTCGAGCTAGCCTCCGCCATAGCCACTATGTAGTAAGCGGCTACGGCGTGCCTAGGGTAGGGAATCTCGATATCCTCGCAATCGTGGTACGAGCAGAGCACGTCGAGGGCCCTCTCCACGCACTTCTTAACGCCGTCCTCGCTACCCTCGATAAGGTTCCTAGCGATCCCTATCCGGAGCCGTGGCTCCCTAGACCACTCCTCGTGGAGAAGCCTTAGGTAGTCCCTCGGTGGTAGGTCTAGCGATGTAGAGTCCCTAGGGTCGTGCCCCGAGATAACGCTTAGGAGCATGGCTAGGTCCTCGACGCACCTAGCCATGGGCCCTATCTGGTCGAGGCTGCTAGCGTAGGCTATCAACCCGAAGCGGCTAACGAGCCCGTAGGTAGGCTTCAGCCCGTAGGTAGCGGTGAAAGCGGCGGGGTTCCTAATCGAGCCACCCGTATCCGAGCCGAGGGCTAGGGTAGACATCGCGGAGGCTATGGCTGCAGCGCTACCCCCCGAGGATCCTCCGGGGACCCTCTCTAGGTTCCACGGGTTCCTAGTTGGGTAGAAAGCGCTGGTCTCAGTGGTGCTGCCCATGGCGAACTCGTCCATATTCGTCTTCCCCACGATCACCGCCCCCGCCCTCTTGAGCCTCTCGATCACGGTAGCGTCGTAGGGAGGAACGAAGTTCTCGAGCATTCTCGAAGCGCACGTAGTCCTAATCCCCTTCGTGCAGATGTTGTCCTTTACCGCCACCGCTATGCCGAAGAGCGGGCCCTCGGTATCCCCCCTCTTAATCCTCTCCTCGACCTCCCTCAGAACCTCCTCCCTACCCCTAACCGTTATGAACGCCCTAACCCGGGGCTCGACCCTCTCTATCCTATCGTATAGCTCCTCTAAGTACTTGAGCACCCTGTAGGGATCCGCCTTAAACTCCTCTACCAACCTGTAAGCCGGTTCGAGGGCTAGGGACATGGCTCTACTCCTCCACAACAGTTCTAGGGGCCTTGAAGAACCCCCTCTCCAACTCCCTATTCAACTCCAAATCGCTGTAGCTAAGCGAGAGCTCATCGCTAGGCTCATCCTCCCTAACGGGACCCGAAACGTCGTGTACGTAGAACAGGGGCTCGTACTCATCGAGTTCCTTAATCTCGTCGAGGGTCCTAAACAGCTCTAGGACCTTGGAAACCTCCTCCCTAACCCTATCCCTTTCCGAACCCCGGAACTCCACCAATACGAGCCTCTCTAGGTACTCAACTACGTCTCCCTCCACTACCTAGGCACCCAGCGATGAAGGTGCTGCCACTGGTTATATCTACCTTCAGCGAGGGTGATAATCATCACCGCTCAGGTAGCCGAAGCACTCATCACCAGCGGTAGGGTGCACCCGCTCGCGATTCTTACACTCAGCCTCGAAAAGCTAGTTGGGGGTGCTCCGTGTGGCTCCTAGCGTTCGTTAGCTACCCAATCGAGGCTTCTATAAGCGCCGTAGCTAGGGGCATCGAGATCCTGGAGGAGCTCGAGGGCGTCGCCATCGTCTCTACGAGCGCGTGGATCGATAAGGTGCGCGCACTCGTAGAGGCTATCGAGAGCGTCGGGCTGAGGGCTAGGGCGTACACGGAGTTCCCCGACCCCTTGGTGAACCCCCGGGGCTTCTCCATGGATAGCGCGTCTAGCTACGTCAAGAAGGTGATGAGCGAGCTCGGTGGGGAGGCGTGTATAGCTGTATCGAGTGGGTCTAGGCTAGAGGTAGCGATTTCCGTAGCTGAAGCGCTTGGTCAACCGATTCTCTACGTATCGTTCGGTTGGGGTCCGTGGAACGGCTCTTTCTACCCCTATACGCCTAGACCCATAGAGATCGCGTACCTAGCTAAGGGGGCTCGCGCTAGGGAGCGCGTAGAGCCGAGCATCGTCGAGAAGCTCGGCAAGGCCTTCGAGGGGCTCCTAGGGGAGAGGAAGGTGCCTAGGCTAAGGAGGTTAGCGCTATCGACGCAGCTAGAGATGAACGCGGCGATACCGAGCCCCCTAGTCGATGGGTACGGAGGGGAGTGCCCCTCGCTGAAGATCAAGGTGGGTACGAAGAGGGGTAGCTGCATCGCTACGGCTAGTAGCTACTGCGATCCGAGCGAAGTAGTTAAAGCGGTTAGCGAGGTAGGTAAGTGCCTACTCGAAGAGAGCGGTAAGTCCTTCGACTCGCTAACGGGCTCTAGGGATCCGGTAACTAGCTTAGCGACTACGGTTGCAGAGGTCTCCGGAATCCTCCTACTCGTCGACGAAAACAACGAGCTATTCGTTGATTCGCTACCGAAGTTCCGGGCTTCGTGTAGCGAAGTCGACGTCGATACGAACGTAGTTTTCGGCGGGCTTCACGCTCAGCTATACGATAAGCCGTCGAGCGTTCGAGACCTGCTACTACCAGCTTGCGTAGACCTAGAGATCTACAGGAAGCTCGTCGAGGCTAGGGGTAGGGAAGAGCTTCTAGAGGCTACGCTAGGGCAGCTAGCCCTCGAGGAGGTGAAGAGCTTTGGGCTCCCGAGGGACTTAGAGGCTTCGAGCGTACCCTGCGAAGCCTCTCTATACGTATCCAAGCACTCGATAGCGACAGCGGATAGAAGGGCCTTCGAGAGGTTGCTGAGCTCAAAGCCCTGCGCCAAGCTGCTTAGGCTAGCGCCTATCTCCGAGGCTAGGATGGAGCCCGGGTACGAGCTTAGGAAGGCTAGCTACGCGTACTACGCCGTAGCGCAGCTCGGGGCCATCGCGAAGCTGTTCAAGGACTACGCGAAGAGCGGGCTACACCCACCGATATCGATAGAGGTATCGTTAGGGAGCTGGAGGATCCGAACCCCATAGGGTTCTCAACGCCCGTACCTACGAGCGCTAGGCGCTAGCCCATCCCTACAGAGCCCTACGAGCACGTCGGCTAGCTGAATCCCGTCTACCGAAGCGCTAGACTTCATCTCAACCCTGTGAATGTAGATACCCACCTCCCTTCCCAGCGCGCGGAGCTCGGCAAACACCCTTCGGGGATCCCTAACGCTCTGAACGTCTAGAACGAGCATCGAAACCTCGTTACCTCGAGCTACGGTGCTTAAGGCGCGCACGGATTCCCTCAGTAGCTCGACCCTAGCGCTCGAAGGGTTCGAAACGTGAATCGATACGCAGATCCACGCGGCTACCCGCTCCTGGAAGAGCCTTAGGATAGTCGGTAGGGGCACCCCTTCGCAAAGCCTCTTCCTAACCACCCTATACTTAAGCTCTCGAATCCTCGTCAAGCCGAGGACTCTGCGTAGCTCTCGAGCAAGGTCGCTCCCGTGCTTTATCGAGGCTAAGCCCGGAACCCTCTCGAAGCACAGTATCGACATGTGCATCGAGTTGCAGCGAACTGGAGCACCGCTCTCATCACCGAAGCACACGAGCATTGCGATCCCTTCGAGGGCGAGAGCTAAATATAAGCTTCCTTACCTAGGGTAGCTACGGATGACCAGTGAGGCCCCGGATGCCCCCCCGACGAGGGGGTCGAAGTAGGGGCTGAGGGAGGTTAAGCGCGTTCTCCCACTACTTACCAACGGCATATAGCTGGTGAAGGCTCGAATTAGTGCTTTGGTTGGAAGCGTGAAGGTTAGGGCGCTTACGTACTTCGCTAGCGGGGTAAGCGATTGGGGTAGGGAGGGGATTAAGGCTGTTGTCGAGAGGGGTATCGAGGTTTTGGAGAGGGCTAGGGAGATCGTCGAGGGTATGGGCATCGAGGTTTGGACCCTTCGAATCAGCTTGCCGGAGATGCCTACCGATGCCAGCCTGGATAGGGTTGCTAGCGTCCTAACCGATGTGCTCGACGTTCGTAGGTACCTAGCTTCTATCGGCGGCGTGTACGTTGGCAGGGCTACGCCTATGGAGATCGCCGAGGCGTGCGCTCGAGGCCTATACGTCCCGATCCTAGGGCTGTGGATGGACCCCGGTAAGTGGTCTACGTGGGTATCACGCGTTCTCCACGAGGTAGCGGGGCTCAGCCCCGAGGCGTGTACTAGGGTAGGGGTATCGCTTGGTGTCGAACCCGTGGAGACGCCCTACTTCCCCCTCTCCACGAGCTCTAGGCTCGAGGGGCTGGGCGTAGCCTACCTATACGTAGACCTAGCTCGGGAGCTCGTGAGGGGGTCCATGAGCGTGGAGCTCGTGTCTAGGAAGCTCCTATCCGTAGCCAAGGCGATCGAGGAGAGCGGGATCGTTAAGAGGGTTGGGATCGACTACTCCCTATCGCCGTGGATGGAGGAGAGCGTTGCCGAGCTAATCGAGTTAATGGGGTTCGAACCGCTTCGCGCGGGCTCGAGCTACGCGGTTAGCAAGCTAAACGAGCTCGTATCTAGGCTAGCTAGCCTCGGCCCCGCCATGGGCTTCAACGAGGTTATGCTTCCCTACGCCGAGGACTCTAGGCTTCGGGAGCTCGGGGCGAAGGGGCTGGTTAGGGCTAGGGACTTCCTACCGCTCGTAGCTACGTGCCTAGCGGGGCTAGACATGCTCGTTCTCCCAGCCGATAAGGATGCCCTTAGGAAGCTAGTTCTAGACGCCTACGCGATCGCGAGGGCCAAGGGTAGGGCTGCTGGGCTAAGGGTTATCCCAGCGGCTAGCGAGGTCGGTGAAGCGGTTGATCTTGGGCGCTTCGGTAGGGTTGCGGCTATAGCTTACGAGTAGTGAAGCAAGTAATTTCTTGGGTAGCTCCCAACCCCTCTCGGGAAGCGCCCTTGATCGACGTTAAGGTAGCTAGGGTGAGTATCGATAGCTGCGGCTACGAGGCTAAGGACGTTACCGAAGCCGTTAGGAAGCTCGTTAGGGATCTAGGGCTCGTCAAGGGGGTTCTAACGGTGTATAGCCTAGACGGCGGGTGCTTCGTTTTGGGGATAGAGTACGAGCCTAGCCTCCTAGCAGACCTAGAGGACTTCATGAAGGGACTCGGGTGCTTAGAGCGGTACCAACCGTGCGTAGCCCTATTCTCGAAGCCCCTATCGATCGCCGTAGTCGGCGGGGAGCTTCAGCTAGGGGTCTTTAGGAGGGTCGTGTTCATCGACGTCTCTAGGGTGAGGGGGGAGAAGAGGGTGGTTGTGGTTGCTGAAGGCGTGTTCGAGAAGGGTAGTGGTTAAGACCTTTGGCCCCATGAAGCTGCACGACGTGACCGAGGAGGTGCTGAAGGCTATCGAGGAGTGCAGGGTTACCGAGGGCGTTGCTAGGGTAGACGTTAAGGGGGCTACCCCAGCTCTAGTACTCATCGATCCTAGGGACGCGAGCGAGTTCACGAGGGTCCTAGCGAGGCTAATACCGTTCTCTAGGTGGAGGCACGGAAATGCCTACGCCCACCTAGCCTCGACAACGCTAGGAACCTCGCTAACCATAGCTATCGAGAACGGCTCGCCCCTACTACCAGAAGGCTCTAGGGTATACCTACTCGAAACGCGTAGCGTGTACAACCACCCGAGAGAGCTAACGATAATCGTTATCGGTAGAGATCGTGGCTCAGCACTCCAACCCAATCATCACGAGCATCAGCCCACCTGAGCTCATCAACGCCC
>CAZRDH010000091.1:0-10160 GCA_964598805.1 uncultured Desulfurococcaceae archaeon
CGCGTTCAGGACTCTCTAGGGATAGTGGTTTTGAGCGCCTTCCGCGCGATAAGTCATCGCGTTGGGGCTCCTTCCCTGCATCCATGCCTAGAGCTGGGAGATAGGAATGAAGTGTCGATTAAGATTCTAGGCTTTTCCTCGATGTACTTTTTCTGCTCTTCAATGCTGTTAGCCTCAATCTCTCTGAGACCCGTCTTAACTATCTTCGCGCTGTGTAGGGACAGGTATATGGCGTCGGGAACGGGCTTTAGCACAATGCACCCATTCCTTAACCTCTAGGACTGGCTTAGATCCTTCATCTATTCCGAGGGCTTCGGCAATGTTCTTCGGGATAGCTATAGTCCTCTTCTTACCCACCCTGATCTCCATAGCTAAACACATCACCCCTTCCGACTCATTATGTGGATCAGATATTAATTCTCAGGCTCGCCATGAGGCTCTAGCTGATGGCATTAGTGCCTATGCGCTGCGTAATCAGCGTTGTGTGCTAGCATAGCGTATTGTTCGCTAAGTTAGGTTACTCGGCAATCCTTTCCCCTACTTCCCTCACTAACCTCTCCACTCTCTTAATCGCTTCCTCTACGTGTCTATCCGTACACCAGTCTTCGTAAAAGCATGTATGCATACCGTTAGCGGCCATCCAAGCGTCGTAAACCCACTCGCCGAGCTCCTCAATCAACTTCTTCGAGTAGTCCCATAGCTCTCTATGACTCGTTAAACGCCTTCCTTCCCTCCATGACGCATACGCCTTGATGCTCAAAGCAGCTGCTCCCCAAACCTTTTCAGCGGCTTGACGAAGATCGCCCCTCTCTAGCTCTACCCTCGCTTGCTCGAGCAGATCCTTAGCGACCTCAATGTACTCCCTAGCCCTCTCCTCCGGATCGAGATCCCGGAGAATGAGTTCAAACACGTACTCTTCGAGGCTAAGACCCAGCTTCCTAGCCTCCCTCTCAAGCCTCTCAACAACTGCTCGGGGAAGGCGAATAGCAACGCTATCAACCATCGTCGACACCCGCGCTCTCTACCTCGAAGGCGTTAACTACGTTATTCGTACTCAGCTGCACCCGACCGCCTCGTACTTTCGTTAGCGCTCCCTTAAGGCTCGGAATCGCGCGTTCGTTTTAGAGGCTGCGTTAGAGAGCGACGTTCTCCCTCCCTATCTCGTTTACGAGCTTCTTAACGCACTCTTCGTCTCGGCAAAACACCGATACGTTCCCTACGCGCACTCTATGAAGCTTTGATCTAAGCGCTTTGAATCCGCGAATCATCTCGTCGAGGGTTGGGGGCCTAACTCCGAGCATGCGGTACTCGGGGAAGAACGCTATGAGGGTTACGGGGGTGTATGGGTCTACGCTCGCTATTAGCTCGACGAAGCTCTGGAGCTGGTCCTCTTCTACGTAGCTCGGAATGTATAGCAACACGATTTCTAGGACTAGCCCTGCATCCCTTATCTCTGCGGGTAGCTGGAGAACCCTATCGTTATCCGTTCCGCAGAGCTCTCGATAGGTATCGCGTCTATACGCCTTCATATCGAGCCACACGCTGTCTAAGCCAGCCGACCTGAGTATCTCTAGGTTCTTCGGCGTTAAGCCCCAGCCGTTCGTCTCGATGTGTATCCACATATCCGGAGCCTCGCGCTTAATGAGCTCGAAGGTCTTAGCGTAGAACTCGGGTCTACAGAATAGGTCTCCACCCGTAAACGACACTATGTTCCTCGCTGGGCCGTATCCCTGCGGAGAGAGCACGATTTGATCGGGTTTAAGCTTGTTCGGGCAGAACCACGGTCTCTCGCCGAGCTCTACGCACGAACCGCAGTGAGCGCATAGATCGTGTGCGTGCCACGAAGTCGCTCTATCGCGTGGCTCCCACACCGTAACGTACTCGCGGTACTTCAGAACCTCGTTAACGACGTCCTTAGGGCTCATCCACTTGCCAACGGCTCTCTGAGAAAAGTACCAGCTATGGCAAAAGAGGCACCTATGGTTACAGCAACTCTGGTAAATCGATAGGTAGTCCTCGGGCCTAGAGAGCACCATGTCGTAGATGAGCCTATGGATCTCGCCAGCAATGATTCGAAGACCGGCTTCGCAAGGCCTAGCAAAACCGCGCTGAGACCCAACAACGTTTCCACAAGACGAATAACCCTGCAACTCCATTAAGCACCTCATAGCCGCACCCCCAACGAGCACTGAATACCGCTGCGCTTACCGATCGAGAGCGCGCTCCGAGAAGAGCTATCGCGGGGAACAGCCATAAGCTCAGCGATTGAGTGGAAGCTAGCGAAGCGCGGAACGCGGATTAGGGCGAGGCGAAGTAGCGGTATAGAGCCTAGAGCTCTACCTAGCTAAGAGGTGATGAAACCCCGCCCCAAGCGAGGATCGCCGATGAAGAATCTTCTACGTGCTGAAAGCCGGTGCCGTCTCAGCAATACCGATATACACTCCCTTTACCGGAGTACCGCGGGGATCCATGCCTGTACGCAACGAGGTTTTGAACTGGTTAGCCGAGGCTAGAGCCGATCTTCAGCACGCTGAGGCTAGCATCGAGCTCAAGCACTATAGCTGGGCTTGCTTTGCCGCTCAGCAAGCAGCTGAGAAAGCTCTAAAGGCTCTCGCAATGCATGTTGTGGGCGAGTACCCTAGGGGCCACGACCTAGTCAAGCTCTATCGAATGATTAGGGAGGCTCTAGACATCGAGCTCAGCGAAACCTCGCTAGCAAAGCTATCAGCGTTCTATACCCAGGCTAGGTACCCGAACGCAGGGCTCGAAAGGCCCTCAGAGGAGATTACGAAGGAGATGGCTGAAGAGGCAGTCTCTATAGCTAGGGCGGTCATAGATGAGGTCTCGAAGGCTATTAGAGATCCGTGAACGCGTGCTGAGGATACTTAGGGACCTCGCTTCGAGGCTCAACGCTCGCGTATACCTCTTCGGTAGCTACGCTCGAGGAGACCACATGCTGGATAGCGACGTCGACGTAGTCGTAGTGTCTCCGCTCTTCGAGGGAATGCCCTATCCAAATCGCGTAGCCTTCGTGAGGTCCCTACTGCCTCCAGACCTAGGCTTCGACATCATCGCCTTGACCCCCAGAGAGTTTCGGGAGCGACTCGATACGCCCTTCTTCAAAGAGTTGTCGCGGTACTGGATAGAGGTAGTACCGGGCTAGCAGTAGGCTCTAGCGAGCGAGAGCCGCGTTCCTATCCCCCGGACCTACGTGTCCTCGACTCGTTTGCACGATTACGCACTTCAGCCCCTGATCCTCGAGTACGCGTTTCACTACGAGCATCTCTTCTACGCTTGGTCTAACCAAGTCTCGCCGCCTAAACGCTGGGAAGTAGTCTAGGACTGTCACCTGTATCCTCGGGTCTATCGACGCTATCCTCCTCCCGGCTTCGGCTACCTCGTCTAGGGTTACGAGGGCTTTGTTGTATACGAGGCCTACGCCTAGGTAAACCTTATCGGAGTAGCGCTCGTAGACGTACTCTATGGCTCTCCACGCGGTTTCTAAGTACCTCCGCGCTAGGTCTCGGTCCCGAAGCCCCGTGATCCTCATGTAGGTCTCGACGCGAGCGCACTTCGGCTCGATCCCGATGTTGTTGCACCCGGCCTCGACTAGCTCGTCGATGTAGTCGGGGGTGAGGAGCGTGCCGTTGCTATCTAGGTGCCTCCTAACCTTTGGGGGCACTAGCTTGGTTACCTCGCGAAAGAACTCTACTAGCCACCTCCTGTTGAGCGTTGGCTCTCCGCCGCTTACGGCAACCCCCTTCGTTTCGTACCTCCGCTGACACGCAGCGATCCTCCTAGCTGCTTCCCTAGGGGTTAGGGGCTTCGAGACGTTGTCGTAAGTAACGTGGTAGTTCTGGCACTGAGGACACCTAAGATTGCATCCCGCAACCCATATAGCCGCCTCGACGTAGCTCTCGTAGTCTACCTCCCACCACGGAGTCGCCTTACCCCCGACTAGGTGGGGCTCGGGGCCGTGCACGATCCTAAGGGGCTCGAATCCCTCGACATCGGTTTCGATCCTCATGCCGTCCCTAACCGGGGTTATGCACGTGCGCTCTAGAGACCCGTCGATTACGAGAGCGCACGCCCAGCAACCACCGGTTCCGCACGGTATGGAGGGCTTCCTCGATCCCGGGCGCCCGAACTCGAACCCGATCATCTCTAGGGCTCTAGCTACGCTCACGCCCCTAGGAACCTCGTACTCAACGCCGTCCACGAAGATCCTTACCGTACCCAGATCCTCGTCGACAACGCGAAGAACGCGAGCTTCGTAGGGACACGCCCAGTAGCACGATAGGCACCCTATGCATAGGCTAGGCGATCGACACACGTTGATGCTCGTGCAGAAGCCGCAGAACCCGCACTTCTCGGGATCGACTTCGACTACCATCCTCTTCACAGCGACCCCGAGTCGCGAGTGCGTAGCTCGGTGTTAACCCCTTTCTAGCTGAACTACGTACGTTTTGAGTACGTGCTTACCGCCAACAACGGTCTCCACCCTTACTAAGGTTAGCTCGCTACACCTCCACGGTACGTACACGTACTTCGAGGTGTAGAGCTCCTTAGATACTCTCAGCGTTTTTGAGCACCCCGATATCGTTATGTTGGCCTCTATGGGTAGTCCGAAGGGTGTTGCGCTAGCCCTTATCGCGATCCCCCTGCTCGTCGCCTTCACGACGAAGTCGGCTACCTTGGGGACGCTCTCCGTTTTATACATTCGGTACGTATACTCCTTTCCCCGGAGCTCTATGGTGGCTACGCAGCTAAACGCTACGTAGCTCCTTAGCTGGGCTAGCCTAGACGCGTTCTCTATCGGGATCTCGATGGTTACTACCCACTCGTTCCCAACCTTGGAAACCCTCGTTTTAGCCGCTACGTTGTCGACCCAGCACCTAGCTGAGGTAATCGTTGCGTTGCCTATGTATAGCCCTACGCGCGTTACCGCTATCGACGTTCTGAAGAACCTCATCTCTAGGTGGGGGAGGCTAACTATGGACTCTATCGATTGCAGTATGGAGGAGGTCATGATCATTACCGCTATAGACGCTAGGACTATCCCTACGAGTGGAGCGGATGCTATCGCTAGCCACTTCCTAGGCCTGTAGGCAGTCAGCGTCGCTAAGGCTATGGATAGGAAGATGGCTTCCCTAGGCACGATCACTACGACAACGCCTAGCACTATCCTCGTCGGTGGGTCGGCGAACCTGTTGTTATCTCCCTTGGTAACGACGTACCCATCCTTAACCTCGATAACCCTGTGGACGAGCCTAACCCCATCCACTTCGACTATCGCTATCTCCCCTACCCTAACGCTCTTTATCCACGGCTTTACCGCTATGACCATGTCTAGGGGCCTAAGCGTTGGGAGCATAGAGGTTCCGAAGACTATGGAGGCGAATACGGGTAGCTTCCCACTGAATAGGGCTACGAGTATGGCTACGGCGGCGACGAGGAGTATCGTCGAGCGATCGACTCGAACCACTCAGTAAGCACCCCGCAGCACGTAGCTATCGAGCTGATGAAGGCGGAGATGAGGGAGAGGGAGCTGGCTTCCGAATGGCTGCAGCTCACGGGCCCCGAGTACACGATGGTCCCGTAGTCGACCCCTAGGCTGAGCCTCTCCATGCACAGCTTTGCGACCGAGTGCATAACGAAGGTCGAGACCTTGAAGAGGGGCATCATGAACACGAGCACTGCCAGCATTACCGAGCCCGAGGACGCTAGGAGCCACGGCTTCCTAGCCCTTAGGTAGGCTAGGAACGTTGCGAAGGAGGTTAGGGCTAGGCTAAAGGACGTTAAGGCCAGTAGGTTCAGCAAGTTGGCGGGCGGCCACGAAGCTAAGTCTCCACTCGTTGAGAAGCCTAGCACGGTACCGCTAACAGCACTATCAATGGAACATAGGTTGGATAACCCGAAAGTGGTAAAGGAAGCTAGGCAGACTACGAACCCGATTAGCGTAACTAGCTCTACGAAGCTAAGCCCGCGGAGAGCCATAACGTAGACCGGCCCCAGCACGACGTGCTTAGCGGAGGTACAAAAACTTGGGTGCACCCACGCGGGGATGTAGGCGCGACTGTACTAGCGCTTAGCCTAGAGAACGTCGTGAAAGAGAGTAGCGAGCCTTATATTCCTCTCCCAAGCCTTGTTCTAAGCGAAGGTCTGCGTACTAGGTGATGTACGTGAGGAGGGGGCTGCTCTTCGCCGTAGCGGCCGTAGCCATCGCGGCAGCGTTCTCAGTATCGCTAGCAGGCCACATAGCCGCTATCTCGGCAGTCATGCAGTTCTACCCAGCTGCCAACCCGGTGTACTTCGTTGCTGGTAGCAACGCTGGGTCCACGGACGTAGTGGGCAAGACCATTAGCGTCACCATCTCGCCTAACGGCACTCAAGCGCAGGTGTCGGTGGACCTAGTCTACGGCGAGAACCAGTACATAGACCTACTGGAGATAAACGTGACTAACGCGCCTCAAACGCTGTACATAGCCGCCGACCCGAGTAGCTCCATCTTCAACACTACGTACATAGACTTAACGAACTCGAAGATAATCATCTACAACACCACGGGCTACCCCATAGCGACCCTAACCTTTAGCCAGCTAGCTACGGGCCAGCCCCTACCCTCGGGCGGGATCTCGGCTGACGCCATAGGCACTTACAGGATAGACATGATAGTGGTGATGAAGGACGGGCTGCCGCTACCCTCTACACCCTTCACGCTAACGCTCAAGGTGTACTACACGAAGAGTAGCGAGACGCCGATAACTAGCTAAAGCGCTTTCTCAACCCCTTAACCCTTAGTCAAGGCTTTTTCCCTACGCGCTTCATCTAAGCGTTGAAGAATCAGCACTTCCGGCTCTCTTCATCGCTTCTCGCGCTCAAGAGACCCTCTACTCATCACCAAGCCTATATAGGTTCGTAGGGGGTTATAGCTCTGGTGATGAGTGTAGACGCGGCTGATTAGTGATGAGGATTCCACGAGCTGAGGGGTGCGAGGGGTTAAGCTCGTTTAAGTGGGTAGCTAGTGGCTAGGGGCCGTGCTCCTACCGCACGTGGTGGGCATTGACGGTAGTGAGCTCGATGAAGTTGTCGTAGCCTGCTGCTACGCGCTTTCATCGCTTGGCAGGGGGTTGCTTAGGGGCGGAGGGAAGCTCGTTGCTCTTCACAGGGTTGCGGTGATCGTAAAGCTGGTTCCCGTAGCCATAGCCTCGCCTAGCGGTGAGGGCGTCGCTAGGCCTAGGGGGTTCGTCGATGGGTGTCTAGCGGTATCGCCTCTACGCGCATACCTAGGCAAGGGCTTCGAGGAGCCGGTAACCCTCGTTAGGCTGAGCCTCGTGGAGGAAGTGCTTAGCAGGCTTAGCGCTATCGAGGGCGCTGTGGCGAAGGCGCTTAGCGACCTGCTTAAGGCGGGCGACCCGCTGATCATCTCTAGCGCCTTTACTAGCCTCGCTAGGTACGTAGCGAGCCTAGCAACCTCGGTGGGCAAGGCCCTCTCTAGGGAGGGTGCTACCTCTAGGTTCTCGGCTCTAGGCTTAGTCGAGGCTAGGGAGCTTGCCGACGCGATCGAGCTCTTAGGGTACGCGAGGGAGGAGCCTAGCGATCTCCGGGATCGCTATGAGGTTATCGAGGCTAGCGAAGGCATCGAGGGTAGGGTGGTCGCGCTTAGGGACCTACTCGAGGAGGCTAGCTCGGCGCTAGCTAGCCTAAGCCTCGTCGAGGAACGGCTATCTAGGCTACTCGCATCGCTGAAAACCCTTGCCACTAGGGCCCTCCAGGCCGTTGACTATGCGTGCTCGAAGCGCGAAAAGCCGTTGAGGAGGGTCTGCGCTAGCGCTAGGAAAGCGATCGAGTCTTCGCTCGAGGTAGCTACCGAGAGCCTGGTTAACGCCCTCGAGATCGCTAGAGGGGTTGCTAGCACCGTGGTTAAGATGCTTGAGGGGGTTAGGGAGAGGTTCTTGCTGCCCATACACGCTAACCGCGTTACCAGCCTCGCAATACCGTTCTTCATAGCGGTGCTCAAGCGCGGTCGCAACATCGAGCGCTACGTAGTTCCACCGCTACGCGCTTCGAGGAGCGGCATCGAGCCCCTTCTCGAGGGTTTGGCTAGGGAGCTAGCCTCCTTAGCCAGCAAGCTAGTCTTGAGGAGGCGAAGCGATGCACTTGCAGAAGTCGTCGAGAGGTTCGGGCTCGAAGACCTTAGGCGTAGGTGCCTCGAGGTGGCTAGGGCTATCGGGATCGACGCGAGGATGGATTTGTTAAGACCTTCGTAGGGTCGGTGGCGGCCGCGACTATCCTCATCGATTCGGGAGCGCGGGACTCCTCATCCCACTTAGAAGCTCGTGCGTTAAGCTAGTTAAGCTCTAGGCTCGAACCTAGCTATAGACCGGTCTCAAGCCGAGGTGCCTCCAGTTGAGGGGTCAGGGAAGCGTTATTTCGCTAGCGATCCTAGTCCTAGCCGCGATAATCCTCGGGACGGCCTTCGTAGTCTACTTCACGACTACGACTAGCGCGTATAGGTCTGCCGCCTCGATCGAGCAGGTAGTCTCTAGCGAAGCCCTCAACACCGTGGTGGAGCCCGTAGCCACGTGGAGGAACGCTACCTCGGGCTACACCTACGCGTTCATAGCGCTGAAGAGGCTCGACAACTCGTCGGCAACCATACTCATCATACCCTACGTAGCTACGGGCTACGTCCTTAACCAGAGCGTTACCGGAGGCATAGTGATCGAGCGGCTGAACCCCGCGGGGGATACCGACGGGATTTTCTGCGACGAGCCGAACGACTGCGTACCGCTCGTGGCTAGGACCGAGCCCGCGTCTAGGATACTGATAAACCCGTCTGGTAGGGGTTGGATGCCGTTCTCCGCCCTATACGGCGTGAACACCATCAACGCCTTCGTCCTTCACTACGCGGGAGGTACGCAGATACTGCTCCTAGAGGTGCCCAGCACCTCGGTGCAGGTAGTCTACCTAGCGCTAGCTACGTGGATAGGTAGCGATATCTACGTGTACAAGGTGGTGAGCATCAATGTTGGGTAGGGCTAGGAAAGGTGTTTCCGAAGCCCTTGCAGCAGCCCTAGTCCTCAGCTCGATAATAATACTGTTGCTACCCCTACTACTCGGTTTGCCCAAGGTCATAGCCCCTAAGCCTCCTTCACTCGAAGCGAGAACCCTCTTCACCCAAGCAGCAGCTGGGTACGCAATGCAGAACCTAATGAACGTCTACGCCGTGCTGATAAACTCGAGCGGTAGCCTCTTGCTTAGGATAGAGCTCGTTCCGCGAACGCAGATGGTTATAGACTCCGTCTACGTATGGAGCCCGCCCCACCTAGCGAAAATCGCTGTAGAGCCTAAGCTACCCGTAAAGATCGCTCCGGGAGCGAGGATCTACCTAGAGGCTAACGTAACGAGCTTATCCGACCTCCTATCGAGGGGCATAGCCACGCTAGTCATATGCACGGAGAGCGGGGCGATCATAAGGGCCCCCATAGTCTCGGCGTCAACCCTACAGAAGTTGCTATCCACGTACACCGCCGGCAACACAACGCCTAGCTACGCGTACACACTACTATCCGGCTCGATACTATCGAAGCTAAGCAACGAGAACTTGACTCAGAGCCTATCAACGATCTTCTACATAGGCAACGTAACGACGCAACAAAGCCAGCTCCTAGCGATACCCACTAAGAGCAATCCGGGCACCGGAATGAAGAGTAACTATCCACTAAAGCTAATGCTCGATCTCAAGAACGTGACGATATGGAGCGGGTATATCGGTGGTTGGGGAAACCCCTACATAACGCCGATGAACAGCAACATGCTTTTCGTTGCTAAGTCCAGCAACGGCAAGTACATACTATACATAAGTACCGTTAACTACGAGAGCCTAGACGCTGATACAGCTCCGAGTTTCAACCTAGGGTACTGCACCTCAACGGGTTGCAACCCCATAAACTTGTATTACTACTGTAAGTACGGAGCGAGAGTTAAGATAATAGGGTTCAAGCCACTACCTCCACCCCTTAATTCGCAGGTAGTACCTAGCACGCTATGGTACTTACTTCCCTAACACGTGTATGCGTATTGCTGGAGGGAATATCGTGCAGGGATTGGTACATACACCTATACGTGCGTAGGCAGTAACACGAGTGCTTCATGGA
>CAZRDH010000092.1:0-11380 GCA_964598805.1 uncultured Desulfurococcaceae archaeon
GTTTGTCAACTCGTGTCATGACTCGGATATATGCATATTGCCCGCTATTGGGAAGTGTCCAGAGTGCAACTTCTCAGAGGAATGCGGGCTCATAATGAAGGCTAGGCCCTTAGCGCTATCGCTACACACCTCCCTTAGGGAAACGCCTAAAGAAGACATCGTGAGGGCTGTGAACACGCTTCTAAGCTTCTTCGACATGGACTACCCGCGAATAGACTACGGCCTCGTATCAAGCCCTAAGCTCAAGCCCTTGCTAGAAGAGCTAGGTGTAGGCAACGTATCTACCGAGGACGGATGCAATGCAGCAGATATGGTTTATAGAAGATGGAGTCGCGTCGAGATATTATTATCCACTAGAGTGGGTCCCGTTAACGCGTGTCTTGCTGAAGTAAACTCTGTAACATTGCCTTAGCTTAAAGTATTTGCGGCTCAGCCTCGGAGGAACGCATCACCGACTTCAAGTAGCATGCCCCATCATCACAGCCTAGTTAGGCTCCTCAGAACTCTGTATACTTCCGTTATGCCTATAACCCCTCTATGCCCCTTAGGGATGGTGCCGCTCGGGTCGTAAACAGCGAATACCCCTAGCCAGTCGTGTACAGCATCATCAGGGCCCCTATCGTTTTCCTCGAGGTATGCCGTTCCCCACCCTATGGTTCCAGCAGCTCTCCAGCTCAAATCGTCGAATATTGCCATGAGGTCCGGGGCATCGCCTTCAACTCGTGGATACACCTCTCTAGGCGTAACGACAATGTTTCTCCACTGCTCACCCCGAGGGCCTTTCACCTTGCTCAGCTCGTTCTTTAGCTGCTTAACAACGTCCTCATACTCTTCCTGCTTAACAACGCCGTGAGGCTCGCGACCGCGAAGGTTTATGAATATTCGCGAGTAATACCCTCCCCAACCCCACGCAATCGTTGAGTTCCAATCTATGATGTCTCTGGATAGATCGGTGCCAGGCTTGCGCGGCTTTTCCTTGAGCTTTAGGTATCCCTGCTCAATTAGCCACTCATTTATCGCGAACGCTCCCTTCATAGCCTTGACGCCGTGATCCGACGCTATGACGATAGCTGTGTCCCGAGGTAGAAAATCGATTACCTCGCTAAACCAAGCATCGATTTCGCGATAGACTGCAGGAATCACCTTGCTAAATACTTCGTGATACTCGTACTTGGGGTGCCCTTCATCGAAGTACCTCCAGAAGGCGTGATGCGCCCTATCGACGGCTATCTCAACGTATATGAATAGATCCCATTTCTTCTCCTTGAGTAGCCACTTAACGAGCTTTAGGTGCTGCCTCAGCATATCCATTAACTCCTTAAAGACCTTCTCCTTCTCCCAGCTCCTATACAGGATGTCGAAGATGTACTTACCGACAACACTCTCAATCTCCCTCTTTAACCACGGTGGCCACGTATACGGTTTGTCGCTACTCGGTGTAGTGAAGTCCGTGACTAGGTAGCCGTTAATGGGTTTCGGCGGGTATGTAGGGGGCACGCCAACAACGCAAACCCTCTTACCTTCCGCCCCAACCTCTTCCCATAGGGTTCGAGCTCTAACCCTTCTCGAGTCCACTATGTAGCTCTCCTTAATGTCGCCAGGCTTCCTATGCCTAAACCCGTATATGCCTAGCTCTCCCGGAGTGAGGCCCGTGAACATGCATAGCCATGCAGGTATCGTTATTGGCGGGAAGCAGCTCCTTAGCTCGTACCTAGCGCACCCGCTTAGAAAGCTCTCGATATTCGGCATCTCGACGCCATAGCCATCGTATAGAATCTTTGGGGGTGCGCAATCGAGTCCAAGCACGAAGAGCTTCACGTTTTCACCCCACGATTTCCCTAACAACCTTGAGCACTATAGGCAGCTCGTTTTCGCAATCAACGGCGTTGCATAGGATGCTAACTACGCGATCTTTACCCCCAACGCTCTTACCAACGCCTAAGCTACGAAGCTTCGGTATTAATGGGCTTAGGACCTTGCTAGCGCTCCTAATGTAGATGCGACCTATTTTCCTACCCACGCTCCCAACAACTACAACAACCTTATCAGGGTGCCTATGCGCTAACTCGCGCCCCACCTTAGATACGAGAGAGTAGCTCATCGCAATCCTATAGACCACGAGATGCCGATCCTCAAGGCACGGCTCTACTGACTTCAACACCCTATCGAGTTCCCTTAGAACCCCCTTCGCAACCTCGTCGAGCTTACCATCGCGAATTACGCCCCTTACCCCTTCTCGCAATAGCACATCCCTTGCGTAGCTCACGAGCTTGCGGCTCAGCGTGGTGTAGCACATGTTGAGGAGCTCCGCCGCCTTAACAATCTCGTTGAAGTCTAGGTTCGCTGATTTAGCGGCTTCGAAAACGAATTCCTTCCACGGCGAGGTCTCTAGGGATTTACCCAGATCACCGACGATCCCTAAGGCAACGATATCGTTAGGAGCTTCTGGAAGTACATGCCTCTTTATCACGATCGTTGTAGAGGGGTATTGATCCTCGGTACTCCCCGCTGCCACAGGGTTACACACAATTGCATTGCCTTCGTACTCAACGCGATGATGATCTATCACCAAAGCCTTGAACTTCGGGTACACCGCGTAGTCAAGCACTAGCAAGGATTTACGGGTAGCGATCTCGTTATAGATGGACTCATCGTAGACCTCTATAGGCGGTACGCGGAACTCTATGTCTAACCCCCTCTCCTTCGCAAAGAGCCCTAGTAACGCGGCAGAAGCAATTCCATCGCAATCCCAGTGATGTACTACGCATAAGCTCCCTAGTTTTAGTAGTTCGACAACTAAATCGCGACAAGCATTGCTAACCATGCGATCACTCCACGAACGGATTTTCGAAGCTCATGATGACCTCCGCTACCTCTGGCCTCATCATCCACTCCGGGATCCGCTCCTTCCTCTTAATCATTTCGCGAAGCTTCGTACCGCTAATCCTCTTCCTATGCTCCTCATCGTGAGGACATATCTTCTCGTTAACTATCCCCCCACACTTCTCGCAGTAGAAAGCCTCTCTAATGAACATCGGTTGTATCCCTAAGTCAGGGAACTCCCTGAATATTTCCCACGCTTCGTAAGGACCGTAGAAATTACCTACGCCAGCATGGTCCCTACCGACTATGAAGTGCGTGCACCCAAAGTTCTTCCTAACGATTGCGTGGTGAACTGCTTCGCGAGGCCCAGCGTACCTCATCTCCATCCTGAGCACGGCGAATACCACGCTATCTTTAGGGAAGTAATTCTCTATCAAGACCTTGTAGGCCTTGACTATGACCTCGTCCTTGAAGTCCCCTGGCTTTTTCCACCCGACTAAGGGGTTTATGAAGAGGCCATCAGCGAACGTTAGAGCCGCTTTCTGTACGTATTCGTGACCTCTATGAGGAACGTTCCTAGTTTGAAACCCCACTATGGTCTTCCATCCCCTCGCCCTAAACAGTACTCGGGTTTCCTTAGGCCACAAACGGACGTTTTCAAAGGGCTCTGGGGGATCCTTTACGAGCTCTATCGGGCCCCCAAGCAATAGCTCTTTCCTTTGCATGGTCTTCAAAACTCCTGGGTGCCTCGGATCGCAAGTTTTGAAGACCTTAGTGCAGAACTCCTTTTTGTCCCACCCGTATATCTCCTCGATCTTCAAGATCGCTATCGTTTCGCCTCGATATGTTAGCGCTACCTCATCCCCCTCCTTAACGCCTGCAATCTCGTTGGGATCCACGTCCAGGATTATGGGGATGGTCCACGGAACATCGTTAGAGAGCCTCATATCGTCGAGAACTCTAATGTAATCCTCTTGAACTAGGAACCCCTCCAACGGGCTATACACTCCGTGAGCTATGTTAGCGACGTCCGCAGCGATCCCGTCGCTAACCTCTATCCTAACCATTTCAGATGCTTCCTCTAGCAACCTACTTCTCCTAGGCTCTCCCACGATCCTATCCACAAGCTTACCTCCATGAGGCTTCGAGACCACGATTCATCACCTCTATAAGTACCCCAACCTCTTCAACCGCTCAATTATTCTACGCTTTTCTTCCTCGCTAATGTTCTCGCTCTCCAGCTTCTCGCGCTCCATATCCGCTACGACCTCACGCAGCACGTAGGTTACGAATTGCGAAACTGATGTGAATCCCGTCCCCTCAATCAACTGCTTTATCCTGTTGTAAAGCGTTACAGGTATCGACACCGTAGTGTACTTAGTCCTCTTACTACGATCCTTCTCATCGCGCTCATCATAGATATCCAAGAGCCCTCAACCTCTCCTTAACTTTCTCCTCATCCTCCTTGCTCATCTCAACATTCGGCGTTTCAACTACTTCCTGGAGTATGAACTCCACGAATTCGTTAACATCCTTAAACCCTCCTTCACGAGCCATTCTCTCTAGCTTCTCGTAGAGATCCTTCTTAACGTATATGGGTACCCTATCGCTCACGGCCCCTCACCAACTACATTCTACGCTCGCTAAAGCCTATTTAATTAATCCCTTCGAGTAGAGGTAGTTAAGTACCTTCGCAACGTTTGTAGCAACATCATCGTGCTCAGTATCGAGGATTAAATCAGGGTTTTCAGGTTCTTCGTATGGATCGCTTATCCCCGTAAAGTGCTTTATCTCCCCCGCTAACGCCTTTCTATACAATCCCTTGGGATCCCTCCTAATGCACTCCTCGAGGCTACACTTCACGTAAACCTCTATGAAGGGCACTTCCTCCTCGATAATCTCCCTAACCTCCTTCCTAACCGATTTATACGGCGAAACGAAGCTACATAGCACGATTACGCCGTTCCTAGCTAGCAACCTAGCTATCCACGCTACTCTTAGCAAATGCCTTCTCCTATCCTCGAACGTAAACCCCGCATCGGGGTTTATCGTTTTCCTAACCCAATCACCGTCAAGAACTTCTACTCTAAACCCTTTTTCCCTAAGCTCCTTCGCCACGCCATTAGCTATAGTGGTTTTGCCGCTTGCAGGCAGTCCTGTGAACCAGACCACGAAGCCCTTATCTAGACACTTGAACATGGATTCCACGTAATTACATATAATTAATCGGTTTTAAAAGCTAGCTTGAAGCACTTCACGTAGCTCGTCAACCATCTTGAGCCCAGAGCCCGTTAGCACGAGCAGTATGGGTTCTTCAAGATCCTTACCGCTCCTCAGCATCTTATTGAGTGCGGCGAGTACCGTAGCGCTCGTAGGCTCGACAATGATACCCATATCGATAAGCTCCCTAAGGGCCTCCACTATATCGCGATCGCTCACCAAAACGACCTCGCCTCGCACCTTCCTCAGCGTTTCGATCATCCCGTTTAGCCTAGGCGGGTTAGCAACCCTAATACCGTCGGCTAGCTTAGAGCTTCCACCGCTAGGTTTAGACCCGTACATCCTTTCATACAGTGGTGCAACTTCTACGCCTTGCACGGCCACGAACTTCGGTAGCTTCTTTACGAGCCCTAGCTCGAGCAAATCGATCCACCCATTCACTAAGCCCAGCAGTAGCCCTCCTGAGCCCACCGGGGCTATCACCGTCCCAACGCTACCTACCTGCTCGAACACTTCGTAAGCTATAGTTCGAGGCCCTTCTACGAACAAGGGGTTCCTCAAGTGATCCACGTAGTACACGCTCGGGTTATTCGAAACGTACTTCTTAACCTCGTCCGTAGCCTTAGCCCTCGATTCGCAGGGCACGATCTTCGCTCCCAGCAACTGCATTAACTTTAGCTTCCCTCTAGGTGCATCCCGGGGAACGAATAGCGTAGTCCTCAACCCCATCCTCTTACCCAGTAGCGCTACCGCTATGGCTGTGTTACCTGATGAATCCTCCGCAACCTCCTTAGCACCCCCTAGGAAGGCTAAGGAGAGGGCTAGTGCAGTACCACGATCCTTAAAGCTACCACTCAAGTTGAGGTGCTCGTGCTTAAGCACTAAGCGCTTGCCGCGCATCTCGATCTCTTCAACGGGGGTTCCCCCGATAGCCTCACCGATCCTCGCATTAACTACGGGAATCATTCGAGAGTACCTAGCGATTCCCCTACCCTTAGGCTCCCAAACCCTTGCACCAATAACGTTTAGCACGCCTCCGCACCTAGGGCAAGTGGAGGACTTTGCGAGTACCGTCAACTCGAACTCCATTGAACACCTACTGCATTTAACGCGAAAGGATTGCGGATCAGAATCTCTGACCCCGTTCATCGCTCACACGAGGGTCCCACTCATCATCTCCAGAAAAAGCCTTAGTTGCTAATCGGGATTATAGAGATGATTAGATAAAAGGAGTGGAGAGCAGTCAAGCTGTGTTGAGAAGCATGCAGCTTTCGAGCGTGGCGCGATGGCGAAGTAGCGAGAGAATTGCTGAGGAAATTCTACGCCAGTTAGGCTTCGAGATCCTCGAGCACCACAAGAGGATAGTTGTTGAGGGCCTGGAGATCGGCGAGGTAGACTTCGTCGCGAGGTCTCCAGAGGGAACGCTCTACGCGGTCGAGGTTAAGGCAGGTAAAATCGATATTACGGGGCTTAGGCAAGCGTACGTCAATGCCGTACTACTCGGAATGAAGCCGCTAGTTATCTGCAAGGGATTCGCAGACGATTCGGCTAGGGAGCTAGCTAAGACCCTCGGCATAGAGGTTGTACAGCTATCAGAATTCCTCGTCACTGAAGATGAGGAGCTCGAAACCATAGTTAGGGAAGCCGTGGAGGACGCGCTAGGCGAATACATAGAGATGTTGATGCTTACGCCCACGAACATTAAGGAGAGTCACTTGAGGATTCTAGAAGCAGTAGCTAAGTGCTCCTCGCCTAACGAAGTAGCCGAAGCGCTGAAAATGGACGTACACGAGGTCCTTAAGGCATTAAACGAAATGAGAAGCTCCGGGATACTACCTCGCTGGGCAAAGAAATGGAGCTCGCTACGACGCGTAGCCAAGCTGATATACGCTAAGATAGCCTTGCAGAAATCCATTGAGACTCTCGCTGACGTGAGCTCGCGCTTAGGGAACCTCGTAGCCGAGCTCTCTAAAAACACATCGATTCTAGCAAAGGCTCTCTCCTCCCTCACCAAGACCATAGAGGCTCTCCAACGTTCAACGGAGGAGCTACAGCGATGGATTTCAGAAAGGGGAATTACATCACCTGCTCAGCCCGTCGTGAACTCATCACACGAAGGCTCTAATAACCAGCAATTATAGAGCTCCTAGCCGTTTTTAAGCTCTGCATAGAGGGGTATAGGGTGGTCGCGTGACTGAGGACTGGAAGACCTACAGGAAGTCTCCTACACAAGAGATAAAGAAAGGGTTACCGGATGAGATACACGAGTTCCTTACTAAGGTATACAACGTGTACTTCATAAAGCTCCCGCAGAACCTATACAAGCAATTCGATATAGTTAGGGACAAGTTGATACCGCTCACCGTGCGCTTCGACGAAAACCAATACAGGGAATTCTGCGATTCCTTCTCCAAAACGTTTAGATCGGTCATAATAGATACCTCCATAAGCGAGGACGTAAAGAAGCTCGTTAAGGAGCTTGCTGATAAAACCAACAAGTTCTTCGAATCCAAGGGCTTGCCCAAGTGCATTGAGGAGCTTAGGTACGCTAAGCTTAGGGTTAAAGTGCTTTACAAGGACGAACCCCTCGAGAAAGCCGCAGTCGTTGCCGAAGCAAGTGGTAAGACTGCTGGGAGCTCGATAACCGACAAGGATGGCGTTGCTGAGCTAGACTTGCCGACGGGCAAGTACACGGTCTACGTGTATAAGCAACTTGGCGAGGACGAGTACGTATACGAGGAGAAGGAAGTTGAGGTTACTCGCGATATGGAGATCGAGTTCAAGATAAAGGAGAGCAAGACGTTTACGGAAATCGAGAGGACGAGACATACTAGGGGCCCACTAATAAGGGAAGTTAAGTAGTTGGGGATACTCTAACTAGCACCACCTTTTCCTCGCCCTTCCTAACAATAGCGAGCTTAACCTCGTTGCAGTGATTAAGGAGTGCTTCGTCTATGCACTTCCAGAGATCCCATAGAGTATCAACGCGCTTAATAACATCTCCGAATCCGCAAGCAGTTATTACGTCGCCCTCCCTCAACCCCGCTTTGTGAGCCGGAGATCCGTTATCTACGTGAATTACTAGGAGTCCTGCACCCACCCTAAGCACCTTTACGCCTATTCTAGGCCTTTCACGAAGTCTTGTCCCGCTCTTCACAAGCCTAAGGTCGTTAACTATCACTCGTGATGGAGTAGCGTATAGCCCACCACCACTGTAATCCAGTCCTATCACAACCCCTATCACCCGACCTCGCGAATCTAGCACGGGAGCTCCGCTCGCACCTCGAGGAGCGTAAGAGCTTACGTAGAGCGCGCCCTCTATTACGCGGTCGCCGAGCTTAACGTTAACTCCCTCACACGAGATCATTCCTAGCGATGCATATGGATTCAGCGTTCCTCTATCCATGCCGACGACGATGGCCAACTCCCCTACAAGCATTCCGTTAGGCACGCTGAGTTGAAGGCTTTTCAAAGGTATTTCTGGAAGCCTAATTAGAGCTATATCCCACCTATCGTCAATCTCAACATTATTAACCTCGACAACCCCGCCCTCGTAAGCTATGCACACCTTATCATACTTTATTCCGTGCGCCGCCGTAACCATGTAGTCACCGCACCTAAAGCCCGTTTGCGCGCTCATCATGTACCTAACGGCGTTTACGGAATCGCAAGGGTATTCAGACGGCACCGAGAAGACTAGTGCTAACGCATTTACGGCGCTAATCACCAACCTTTTTACGCTAGCGGAGAAAGCGCTTAGAAGGTCGTTCGACAGCGATGGTAGCCCCGAGGAAAAGGGGGTGGGAATCCCCATGATCATCGTTGTTGGCACGACGAACCCTACGAAGCTAGCTGGTGTTGAAAGGGCGTTCAAAGATGTTTTCCCTAATTCAGTAATTGAGGTAAAGGGCGTTAAGGTTAGCAACCGCGTTGGCGAGCAACCAATAGGCTTAGATTCCATATACGTGGGGGCGCTTAATAGGGCTCTAAACGCCGCAAAGGTCGTTAAGCGCGCTGATTTCTACGTGGGCGTCGAGGCCGGGCTCGTGAACCTAGCGGGGCTCTGGATCGATATCCACGTAGCGTTCACGATTAGCGGCAATAGGTACGGTATCGGCACGAGCATGGGCTTCCTCGTGCCCCCAAGAATGGTGACGAAGGTAATTACTTCGAGTAAGGAGCTGGATGTCGTTGTCGACGAGGTGTTCGGGACTCGCGATATTGGTAGTCACGGAGGCGTGATAAAGATCCTCACCAACGGCTTAGTCGATAGGGCCGATCTCGTTAAGCAAGCCGTGTTGATGTCTCTACTACCATGGATTAAGCCGGAGCTATACGATGTACTTAAGTTCGACGAACCCCTTCTTAAGGTCTATAACCTTCATGAGCTTTAAGCGCCCTAGAACCCTTCTAGCCTCATCCCTGCTAATTCCGAGCTCTAGCGACAACGCGTTCACTGCGTCACGAACGGTTAGCGAGCCAAACTCGCGCTGGTAAGAGCTAAGCACCTTCAAAGCCTCTACCTCTAGACCGCAAGATTCCTCGGCAATCCGCTCTCCAACGAACTTAAAGCACGCAATGTTTAAATCCCTACAGAGCATCGCGTACTTACCCGCATCTATTGAAACGACAGTACACATCACTGCGTCGCCTAGAGCACGCCTTCCACTGCGCACGTACGTTGCTAACCACGTATTCTCGGGAATTTTACGTAACTCGAAGGTGATTACACAGTAAGCATAGCGATCTCTTAAGGAGCTAGCATTACTAAACTCAATCACTTCGACGATGCCCTCATCAACTAATTCGCTAAGTAACTCGACCACGACCCTCTTAACGGCATCGCTATCCACGAGCACAGCTATTCCAGTATTGGTACGCGAAGCGCAGTACCTAACGAAGTTCGTTGCCAACAGAATCGCGCAGTTAATGGATGGGCACTTAACTAAAACCCTTTGCTTAACACAGATGTCCCCCATAGACTCGGTAAGAGGCATTACGTCGAGATCCTCACTAGAGCCCTTAGCACGGCCTTAGCGACCCTATCAACGTGCTCCCTTAGCTCTTCTGCCGATGCGAAGCCTAGGTCCTCGATTAGCGAGTCGCTAACTAGTAGCACAGCACCCGTCTTGAACCCCCTCATCATCCCTAGAGTGAATAGCGCAGCGCACTCCATCTCTACAGCAATGACTCCCCTCTCCATCCACTTCTTCGCGAACTCCGGATCCTCAGCGTAGAAGGCATCGCTACTCACCACAGGACCTATCTTGAGGTTAATGCCGCTCTTCGCAAGCTCTTCCACCAACACGTTCACTACATCGTAACTAGGGACTGCACATAGACACACGGGTTCCTTTAGGTACTGCTGATAGAAGCCCCCAGGATAGTAAGAGGCGCCTATAGGCACAACTACATCTCCTATCCTCGCTCCGCGATACATGGCACCGCACGTACCGATTCTAACCATCACCTTCGCTCCTAGCATCGCTAGCTCTTCGAAGACTATCGAGGACGATGGCGCTCCTATCCCGTGTAGAGCTACTGTTATCGGAATCCCTTGGAACTTGCCCGTGTACACGAGCAGCCCTCTATTCCTATTCACGAGCCTAACATCCTCGAGAAGCCCCGCTATCTGCTCGACCCTAGCTGGATCCCCTGCAACCACGACCCTCTCAGCTACGTCACCACGCGACGCCTTGATGTGTATGGGGCCTATCAAGGCGTTCGCCTCGCCCAGCGACGTGGTTTACACGAGAATAATATTCTTTCTAGCTTCAACCCCATCCCTGAACCCCTTCTCGACAACACGAGCATTCGCCTCGAAATCCCTTGCCCCCAAGCGCTTAAGCGCCTCGATGAGATTATCGAGCTCTATCAACCCCAGCAGCCCCGCCACGAATCCCACTAAAGCAGCATTACCATATCTATCCCTACCCGCTACCTCTATGGACGTTCGAAAGGCTGGGTAGGGTATCTCGACAACGTCCTTTCGCAACTCGCGGCGCTTCACGGAATCGGCGTCTACTACGACAATCCCTCCGCTTCTCACGTTCCTAATCTCGTCTATGTATAGGCTCTGCAAGGTCGATACTAAAATGTCTAACTCGTCTAGAATCGGCGGGATCTCCTCCCCCACGGATATAACCATGTCGCACTTAGACCACCCACCCCTTTGGGCAGGGGAATAGTACGGTCTTAGCGAAACCTCGTACCCCGCAAGCACGTGGGCTAGTCCTAGCCATCGACCCGCAAACACTATTCCATGCCCTCCAGCCCCAGCCAATCGAATGGAGAATTCACTTCGATTCGCCCTCTTAACCATGCTTAACCACCTTCT
>CAZRDH010000093.1:0-15903 GCA_964598805.1 uncultured Desulfurococcaceae archaeon
GAACCAATACCCAAGTTCAGCACTCCATAAACACATCCATGCAGCCAACAATATAAAGCTTGCTATGTGTTAGAGAAACGAAATTAATGAAACAAAGAACGAGACTAAATACAGATTCACTTAAACAATTAACATAACGCCCATCCACAGAATCGAGGGTTATGGGAAGCGCCCTGCGTTTCCATTCCCTTAGCCTAGCGATTGGGTCTCATAGGAGGGATCGCAGGATTCTCGGCGTTAACCAAGGTCTCTAGGGCTTTGCAAAGCGTTGAATCTAAACGTTGTGGTCGCGGCTTCATGGCTATGCGCTAGGCTGAGTCGCGGTGCTACCCATCGCTAGAGGTGCTTCAATGACTTTACTAGCGCGAGCAACGCTCGCACTAGAGGTAGGTGTTAAAGCCTATAGCTCTCTAGCTCTAGGCTAGGGGTGTAGAAAGGAATCTCCTTGGTGGTTCCCCATGAGCGGGCAGCCGCCTAAGATACCCAAGTTTAAGCCGGGGGCTGGGCAGTACTTCGATAACGAGGCTAAGATTAGGCAGGCCCTCATGATACTCTATAGGATCGTCAACGACTCGTCGATACCTAGGAACATTAGGAGGGCTGCGACTCAAGCGATTAGGGTGTTGACGGATCGAAGCCTATCCCCAGCCGTTAGAGCTGCTAACGCTGTAGGCGTGCTAGACGAGGTTAGCCAGGATCCCAACATGCCTACGCATGCTAGAACCCTACTCTGGTCAGCCATAACCATTCTGGAGACGGTGAAGGACTAGCCTTGCCACATCGCTATAGGGTTAGGGGCATATACGCTACGGCCGTAGCTAGGCTCCTGCTAGACGAAGGCCACGAACTCGTAGACCTATCGAAGCAGCTAGCCGAGAGGCTGGGAATGGATCAGCGAAGCGACGTACCTCCCGACGCCACGATCAAGGTTAGCGACGAGGATCCGGATACGCTGGTAATAGTCGGTAAGCCCGATGCCGTTGGAGAAGCCTTCGAGTTGCTGGCGTCTACCATACCCTTCTCCATAAACACCTTCCTCCTCTACGGCCCCTCGACGAGCGCGAAGGGTAGGGTTATCGGGGTGGAGAACGGTAAGTGCATCGTCGAGACGCCGATAGGTAGGGGTATCCTATCGATCGATAGGTGCGAGCAAGGTCAAGAGCTCTGGGTTCACGTAGCTAGGGTGCCTAGGCGTAGCGGCGAGAGCTACGTGTTTAGGAAGGGGCTAGCCGTGGTCATGGACACGGTGACGCTGGTTAAGGGCGATGGCGGTAGGATTAGCTTTAGCGAGCACATCAAGGGGTGGGAGAGGAAGGCCGAGCTAACGATGCTCGCTCAAGACGTTGCTAGGAAGGGTATTAGCGTTAGGTGGAGGAGCGCCGCTAGATCGGCGCCGCTAGAGAAGCTATCTAACGACCTTAGGGAGGGGCTCGAGGCGCTGGAAGCTATCGAGAGGGAGTGTAGGGACGTAGTTATAGGCGAGAGCATAGCCTTCATAACCCTGTGCTCCGAATCCAAGAGGTTCCTCGACGAGGTTAGGAGGAGGGTTCTCCCAACGACTCCTAGGCACCACGAGCTTAAGGCTAGGTGGGACTCTAGCTACGTAGACCTACTGGACGTTCTCAGCGCTGAAGTACCTCCCGAGGCGATGGATAGGGGCGTCGAGAGGCTCTGCATAGAGTGGATTAGCTATAGGGGAAGCGCATCGCTAATCCATAGAAAGCCCGGTGGCGAGGTCATTAAGATCGGCCCAGCCGAAGTCCTTGGGCACGGAGTGGACGAGGTTATCGGTAGGTACCTCGCGCTCAAGAGGGTTGCTAAGAGCGAAGGCATTTACGATGGTCTAGGCGTTCCGAAGGAGGTTGGGGACGTCATGATAAGCATCGTCCCGACGAGGAGGTGGTTCCTAGCCCACGCATACTACTCCAGTAGGGGCGAGCTCAAGGGGATCTACGTAAACGTGAACACTCCGCCCGAGCTGAGTCCCAGCGGCGAAATTTCGTACCTAGACCTACTCATAGACGTTGCCTACACTTCGGAGGGGCCTAGGGTCATCGATAGGGAGCAGCTCGATAAAGCCGTTGAGGAAGGCGAGGTACCGCCGGACCTAGCGCTCGTAGCGGTTAGCGTAGCCGAGGAAATCGCTAGGAGCCTCGAGCTACTCGAGCGGATTAAGGCGTTGGCTAGTAGCTACCTAGAGAAGAGCCTTGGGTAGCGCTAGGGTCTACGTATTCGACGTCGATGGCGTGCTGCTAGACGTTAGCGAGAGGCTTAGGGTAGCTAGGGAGAGGGCTAGGTCTCGAAACCAGTTTTGGGAAACCTTCTTCTCGCCTCAGCTCCTAGAGCTCGATAAGCCCCGTAGGGTAGGCATAGACCTCCTCCTCGATAGGGCTAGGAAGGGGTTGATAGCCATCGTGAGCGGGAGGCCGAGGAAGCTACTCAGCCACACGATTAAGCAGCTAACCCACCTCTGCGGAATACCCGCTGAAGCCATTTGGAGGATCGAGCTTAGGGACGAAGGCGATAGGAGGCCGTCTCACGTAGTGAAGCTAGAGAAGGTCCTGGGGATAGCCTACGAGGGGTTCTCCATAGAGGAGGTTCACGATGACGACGAGCAGTACCTACACGCGCTACGCAGGTACCTACCCAAGGCGAGGCTCTACCTGCATAGGGGAGAAGCGTACGAAGTGCTCTAGCGGCGATAGGGCTAACTACCGCTAGCTGCGCGCGAGTAGACTCGGTGGCGAAGCTACTTGATCTACCCGCGAGCGCTACGCGGCGCTCCCAAGAGCGTTCTCGTAGCGTTAATCCTCGAGGACCCCGGCGTCCTCCAGTACGTTGCTGAAGGGGTCGAGAGGATGGGGCTCGAGCTCCTAGACGCGAAGACCCTCGACTTCCCTAGGCACTGCCTACACGTCTACAGGAATCAGTTGGAGGCTAGCTGCGTAGCTACCTACGTTAGGAGCGCCGTGAGCGGCAACGCCGTGGTCCTAGCCGTAGTCGGGTACGACGCTTACGTCCCCGGACTCAACTTCGTCTTCGGGCTAGCCCTCCCACCGCTACTAGTAGCAACCGTCTACACCCCTAGGCTGAGGCTCGGAGGCGAGAAGCTCTTCGCGAAGAGGTTGGTGAAGGAGGTTATGCACGAGCTAGGCCACGTATACGGCTTAGAGCACTGCCGCGTTAGGAAGTGCGTAATGAGCTTCAGCAACTCGCTCCTAGAAGTCGACTTGAAGGAACCCGCTTTCTGCCCTAAATGCGCTGAGAAGCTTAGGAAGCTAGGTATCGAGCCTAGGGCCGTGCTCGGGGGTGATGAAGGCCCGATAAAGTGATTCGTGATCGAGCGGAGCTGGACTGACCCCGAGTAGCTGATAAGCCTAGCGTAGAGACTTCGTCTAGGGGATGACCGGGGCCCGCATAGATGAGTAGGTGATTGACGACCCGGCTACATCGAGGGACCCCATCGCCTTCGCCATGCTTATAAAGGGCTTTATCTACGGAGCGTTACTAATCGCGAAGTAATTCTAACTACGGTTAGTAAGCGCTTATATCTGTATAAAATGTGCTGACCAGAACGTGGGCGATATGGGTGCGCTGAGGAAGTACCTGGAGTTCCCCGTGATATACAAGGTGTTGATCGGCTTCGTGCTGGGCGCTATCGTCGGCGTTGTGATGAGCGCTATCGGCAGGCCCGACATCATGGCCGCCATCAAGCCGCTCGGCGACGTGCTGATAAGGTTGCTAAAGATGATCGTTGCGCCCATCGTCTTGTTCTCGCTGGTAGTAGGCGCGGCTAGCATCAAGCCCTCTAGGCTGGGTAGGGTCGGCGTAGAGATCATGGTGTACTACATCCTCACGTCGGCGTGCGCCGTAGCCATAGGCCTAGTCATGGCCAGGATCTTCATCCCGTTGATACCCATGACCTTAGCTGGGGCCGGCCACAAGGCCATCGCGGTCAAGGCACCTCCATCGCCGATACAGATACTGCTAAACATAATCCCGACGAACCCGTTCGCAGCCCTCGTCGAGGGTAAGGTGCTGCAAATAATATTCTTCGCCATAATCCTGGGCATAGCCATAGCGTTCCTAATGGAGAGCAAGGTCGAGAGGCTTAGGGAGATAGGGAGCACGGTGTACAAGGTCTTCGACGGGTTGGCTGAGTGCATCTACAAGATCGTTAGGGGTATCCTCGAGTACATGCCCTACGGAGTGTTCGCGTTGATAGGCTACGTAACCGCTACCTACGGACCGAAGGTGCTGGGGCCTCTAGCGATAGTGGTCGTAGCCCTATACGTAGGGCTCTTCACCCACATCTTCGGCGTGTACGGATCGATTCTAGCGATCGGCGCTAGGACGAGCATCTTTAGGTTCCTCCGCGGAGCTAAGGAGCCTATGCTAACCGCCTTCGTGACTAGGAGTAGCTCCGCGACCCTGCCCGTAACCATGAACGCCGCCGAGAGGAACTTCGGTATTAGCAGGGGTATCTACGCCTTCACCCTGCCGCTGGGAGCCACCATAAACATGGACGGTACGGCTATGTACCAAGCGATAGCCACGGCATTCGTAGCGCACATGCTAGGAGTCCCGCTAACCATAGACAAGCAGCTCATGATAATACTCACCGCCGTCCTAGCATCGATAGGCACTGCCGGCGTACCCGGAGCCGGGCTAATAATGCTGGCCATGGTTCTCGAAGCCGTTGGGCTCCCGCTAACCAACCCCCAGGTAGCCATGGCGTACTCGATGATCGCTGGCATAGACGTGATCCTCGACATGGGCAGGACCATGGTTAACGTTACTGGGGACCTCGTGGGTACTCTCCTCGTGGCTAGGATAGAGAAGTCCATCGACTACAGCAAGGGCGAGGTGTGGAAGTCCTAGCCCGAGACCCGCACCCACACTCCTTAGCAACCAACACGCTTTTTGGTTTTAGCCGCGCCTTCTGTGAACGGCCCTTAGCTGGGTGCTCGCGCTTTGGGGAGCTCGAGCTCGGTTAGCTACAGCTACGTCGCGATCCTTAGGTGTAGGGCTACGCCGCTAAGCGACTGGGTATGCCCCGAGTTCAGCGGCAAGGTCGTTAAGGGCTTCATCCACTCAATTCCCGAGCTCGGCTACGTGAAGAACCTCTACGAAATGCCCTCGAAGCCCAAGCCCCTATCCATATCCCCGCTAATGCTCGAGGGAAAGCCGCTCGTAGGGACTAGGAAGACCGCCGTGCCTAGGGGGTCGGTGCTGAGCTTCGAGATCCGAGTAGCCGTTCCGAGCATGGACGAGGTGCCGCTGGTTACCCAGCAATTCGATGAGGAAGTTGTTTTCGGGGGTACGAGGTTTAGGGTTTGGCTAGAGGAGGTAGAGGTCGTTGGTAGGGAGGGGATTAGGCTAGGGCTACCCCGCGGCTACCTAGCTAGGATTCGCTTCGTTAGCCCCGCCCTCCTATCGAGCAAGCTCATGGCGCCACCCCTCGACACCTTCCTCAAGAAGGTGTCGAGGGTTAGGAACTACGTCCTCTACCCATCGATGGGCCACCTCTTTAGCTACCTAGCCAAGCTGTGGAACGCGCTCTTCCCCGACGACCCCGTTTCGAGGAAGTACACGGCTGAGTGGAGCGCTTACTTCGTGGGGCGGCTAGCCGAGGTAGCGATAAAGGTCGTGGACTACTCGAGCAAGCCCATGACCGTAGTCTACGACGCTAGGAGGAGGCCTCGGGGGTTCGTTGGGTGGGCACTAATAGAGGTTCCGTACCTAGGGAAGAGGGTTTTCGAGATGTTCGATAAGCTCCTAGGGCTGGCCAAGGTCATGGGCGTGGGGAAGTCTAGGGCTATAGGATTCGGCTACGTCACCGTAGACGTAGTGCAGAAGAGGTAGCGCTAGCTATTCAAGAGGCGTTCCCCTCCCTAACCGATAGGTATTTAGACCCCATCCACGCACGCGAGCTCTTGGGTGACGTCTATAGCGATCCTAGAGCTCGTGAACGTGGTTAAGCGCTTCGGTAGGGTCGTAGCCCTAGACTCGCTAACGCTATCGATGGAGAGGAGCGAGACCCTAGGCTTAGTCGGGCCCAACGGGGCGGGGAAGACTACGACGGTGAGAGTCTCGATAGGGGTACTGAAGAGGGATTCGGGGGAGGTTAGGCTGTTCGGCGAGGATCCGTGGCTCAACCCCGGGGTTAGGAGGCTCGTTGGCGTGGTTCACGATAAACCGGCTTTCCCCGAGGGGCTTAAGTGCATCGACTGGCTCTACAGGGTGTGCGATATCTACGGCATCGATAGGTCGGAAGCTAGGAGGGCTCTCGAAACCGTTGGGCTTTGGGACGCTAGGGATAGGAAGATAAAGGCCCTCTCGGCGGGGATGAAGCAGAGGCTAGCCATAGCCCAAGCGATCGTTCACAACCCCCAGCTACTCGTTCTCGACGAGCCCTTCACGAACCTAGACCCGCCTACTCGAGCTAGCTTAGCCGAGCTACTAGCGAGCCTCTCTCGCGAACGCGGGCTGAGCATATTCATAACGTCGCACACGCTATCAGACGTCCTATCGCTAGCTAGCTCCATAGCCGTCATCCACCGCGGGAAGGTCGTGTTCCGAGGGGCTCCAAGCGATATCTCGAAGCTGCTGCGCGTATCGATAGTGAGGGTTAGGTGCTCGAACCCAAGCGCTTTAGCGGAGTGGGCTCGGGGCGTCGAGGGAGTGTCGAGGGCTAGGGTTGCGGGTAGCGATACCCTCGTCCTCGAGGTCGAGCCCGGTAGGAAGGGCGAGGTAATGGCTAAGCTAGTCGATGCGGCTAGGGCTCTCGGCGTAGAGGTATTCGATGTGGAGACGAGGGCTCCCGAAATCGAGGAGTTCCTCAGGAGGCTATCGGGTGAAGGCCGTGGGTAAGCTCCTCTCCGTAGCCTCCGTAGTTCTTAGGCCCTACAGGTTCCCGCTATTCGAAGTCGTTGTAGCGGTAGCGCTCCTCCTATCCATACCATCGCTAGCTACCTCAATGACGCTCATCGCAGGGTTCAAGGGCGGTACGGCCGTTCGCGTACTGAACCTAGCGATGCTAGCGGCTTCGGCTCCCGCTTTCATAGCGCTACTAACCTGCATAATCTACGGCTGGAGCTTCGCCTCTATGATTAGCCGCGGGGAGGTACTCACCCTGCTCTCGATGCCCGTATCGAGGAGGGCGGTGCTAGCCCTAGCGTGCGCGGGCTTCGTGGCGGCGCCCCTAGCCGTACTCATCGTCCCCACGGCGCTAAGCACCTACTTCTACGCCCCCGACCCCAACCCCAAGTGGGTAGCCCTCGGCGTAGCCGGGGTAGCGGCAGTGCCATCAATCGTCTACTCGGTTACCTACCTAGCCACGACCTTGACGAAGTCTAGGTGGGTACCCGTAGCTACGGGGCTAGGGGTCTCGATGGCCGTGTCGATGGTTGGAGGACTAACGGTATTCACCGTGGCCGCGGCTAAGCAGAGGATTAGCCTCGCTACGGCCATCGCCATATCGTGCCTAAACCCCATCGCGGGCTCGCTAAACCTCTACGAGCTAGCGAGCGCTAGAATCGAGGACTTGCTAACGTGCGCGTCAGTAATAGACTTCTGCATCTGCGCGGCGCTCTGCCTAGCCACGATCTACGTGGTTAGCAGGAGGTGGGAGCCCGTATGAACCTAATCGCTCGAGCCGGGACCCTAGTGCTAATCCTCTCAGCGATAGTGCTAGGGCTCTCCAACGCGTGGGTATGCGCCTACACTTCCAGCGGCGTCGTAGGGTCCTCCGCCCCCTCATCGAGGATAGGGATCTGGGTATCGCCTATCTACGTGCCTACTACAGCGTTCTCTCGAGCTGTAGTACGCGTAGAGGTAAGGGCTATTCCGAGTACGTGCACGATAGCCTTGGTCTCGGTGAGCAAGAGCTTAGTGAGCGAGCTCGAGGAGGCGATTGCGAGTCGCAACGCTTCGATAGAGGCGCTTGCTAAGCGCGTTGTAGAGAGCTACTCGCTGTGCAAAGGCGTGGGGATCGCTAAGTGCGTATTCAGCCTCGGTAGGGTAGGCAATGGGTCTCTAGTAGCGGTATTCCTATGCCCTGGGCAGGGTCTACGCGAAGCGAGGTACGTGCTCAGGATATACGCGCCGGTTATTCCTCGAGTTAACGAGTTTGCAGCGTGCGTAGCGATGGTCGTGGGAATCGCATTGCTGTGCCTAGGGCTGTGGATCGAGCGCTTCGGGAAGCCCTAGCTCATTTCAACGCGAGGCAAAAGCTTGATTTAGTGGATCGATGCCTTGCTCTAGTACGGAGCGGGGGCGAAGGTCTTGAGCGAGCTACCTAAGGAGCTCCGCAAGATATTCGATGTCTTGAAGCAGAGCCACGGCGTGGAGGTAGCCGTGATATCCCATGAGGGGCTCCTCTACGAGTACTCGGGCGAGGTGTCTAGGGCTGAGAGCCTAGCCGCTTGGAGCCCATCGATTGTTAGCGGGGGTAGCGAGCCTAGCTTCGCCTTCCTACACAGGGAGGGGGCTACGATCCTCGTGGTGAGGATGGGGGAGTACGCGGTTGCGGTTGAGGGGGATAGGGCTGCTCTAAGCGCCTACTTAAAGCCGTTGATTAGGATAGCTCGTGGAGAAGAGGCTAAGTGTAGCTACTGCGGCCTCGAGCTCGATTCAACGCTAGTAGCCTGCCCTAAGTGCGGTGCCCTCTATCCATTCACCGTCCATTCCTGCCCTAGCTGCGGATACACCGAGCTAGCGCGTAAGTGCCCTAAGTGCGGTAAGCTCGTTGACGAGGACGGTAGGAGGGTTCGGGTATCCAGGCTGCCGCTAGCTACGGCGCTAGGCGCGGTAGCGGGAGTGATCCTAGCGCTCACGAGCTTCTTCCTCTTCCCGTCCCCTACGCTCATATCGCTATCCTTCATAGTCCCCACGGTTCTAGGCGGCGTAGCCGACTTGGTTACGCGGGTTAGGGTAAGCGTTGAGTGAGTACCTAGCCTAATGCTTATATCTACGCTTTTTCACGGTTCATAGGGGCCGAAGCCTTGGATCTACAGACCTGGGTAACGAACTTCATAGTTTTCTCCATGCCCCTATACTTCGCAGCCTTCGCCCTCTACATAGCGAGGATGATTAAGGGCCCCACGGTCCCCGACATGGTTCTAGCCGTCGACGCGCTTAGCTACGACCTAGCCGCGTTCCTAGTGCTGCTCGGCATACTCTTTAGGGCCCCGATAATGATTCCCTGCGCTATAGTGCTCGTGCTCTGGGTCTACGCCCTAGACATCTACGTAGCTAAGTACTTCGAGGCGGGTGAGATCGGTGAGTAACTTAGTTAACTGGGTGCTCGTTTGCGTAGGGCAGGTACTCGTAGCCATAGGCATATTCTGCGACCTAGCCGCCTCCATAATGATGCTCAGGCTACCCAACTTCTTCGCTAGGCTCCACGCCCTAACCGTTGGGAGCGTTGGGGGAGCCTTCGTCCCCCTCATAGGCGCGGCGCTCATTGCCGCTGGCTGCGACTTCCTAGGCCCCTACAGGTGGTTCATGGCTGGAGGGGCCGTGGTTACGGCCATCGTGGAGTACGTGCTCGCAGGCGCAGGTACTCACGCGATCGCTAGGGCGGTGTATAGGGCTAGGGCCGCGCCCCTCAAGCCCATCGTGGCGGACAAGCTCGCTGAGGATAGGGGTGGTAGCGAGGGTGGGGAGAAATGATGCTCGAGCTAGTCTTCGGGTTGCTAGCGGCGTCAGCCCTAGTCTCGGTGGTAGCCACGGTCCTAGCGGTTCAATCCCGAGACCTACTGAAAGCCGTTATCTTCTCAGCCCTCCAGAGCGTTGCCTACACGCTCATGTACTTCATGCTGATGGCCCCCGACATCGTGCTTGTCTACGCCGCCGTAGCCGTAGGGATCTACCCCCTGATACTCATCCTCTTGATAAAGAAGGTGGGTAGGTACGAGGCGTAGAGCCATGCTCCGGGACATAGCGTTCGCCGTAACCCTCGTCGTATTCATCGTGTTGCTAGCCGTGGCCACCGCCATGGGCGGGCTAGGCCCCTTACCCCCGCCCCACCTGCGTAAGCTAGCGATCAACGTGTTGAACACTACGTACAACCCCTTCTACGCCTCGAGGAACTTCACTGCTGACGCTCCCGAGGCGGTTACCGCCGTAGTGTGGGACTATAGAGGGCTCGACACCGTGTTCGAAACCGCGGTCTTCTACGGAGCGATAATCGGGGCCCTAGCCCTATACCGAGAGGTTTCGAAGCGCCGCGAAGAGCTCGAGGGTAGGGGGCTCTCGACGATAGTCAAGGTCGCTACCGCCGTAATGGTCATAGCCATCGGGGCCGTGGGGATCTCGACAGCGCTCCACGGCCAGCTAACTCCGGGAGGAGGCTTTCAGGCTGGTAGCATCGTTGCGGTGATCCCGGTGGTGCTCCTCGTGGTCTTCTCCAAGAAGTTCCTCGAGGAGAAGGGCGTTAGCTACGGTAGGATGGTGGCGCTGAGGAGCGTTGGGCTCGTTGGGATAGGGCTAGCGGCCCTAGCCGTAGCCATAGCGTCGCTAGCCCTAGGATGCTGGGGCTACGTCCTTCAGAACCAGCCCAAGCCTGGAGCACCGCTAGGCTACCCGCCTAGAGCCCTAGACGTTCCGTCGGGAGGCTCGCTAATGGTGTTCAACGTGCTCGAGATGCTTGCGGTGGCCGCGGGCTTCACCATAGTCTTCCTCGTGCTGTCCACGAGCGAGAAGCTAGCTAGGGAAGAGGTTTCGGGTGAAGAGCATGGGTACTGAGTTCATTCGCGTAGCCTACATGATAGTCGTGCTGTCGATGTACGTAAACATAGGCGTATCGCTCTACGCAGCCCTAGCCAAGCCCAACCTAGTGAAGAAGATCATCGCGCTAACGATACTGGGGGACTCTGTCAACACCTTCATCATACTGGTGGGGTACAGGTTGTGGAGGCCCGGCCTCGTGCTCCAGCCCCCGGTGCTAACGGAGTTAAGCCCATCGAGCGAAGCCATTAGGCAGTTCCTAGAGAAGGCCGTGGACCCCATTCCCCAAGCCCTCGTGCTGACGGCGATCGTGATCAACCTAGCCGTAACCGTGTTTCTAGCCACGGTCGCGCTCCACGTGTATAGGCACTTCGGGACCGTGAACATGGACTTGATCGGGAGGTTGAAGAGGTATGAAGTCAAGAGGGAGATGGGTTAAGTGCGTAGCCCCCGCGATCATGGCGTTCGCCGTGTACATAGTGTACACCGGGGCAGCTAGGCTATACGACGTGGTTACGGGGGTGGTAGCGGCGATAGCCGTTGGCTCGCTATTCGGGGTGCTGGTAGTTAGCGATTGGAGGAAGAGCCTCGATCCCAAGAGGCTCGGGTGGTTAGCGCTCTACACGCTTAAGTACTTCCTCGTTCACGAGGTTAAGGCGCATGCGGAGATGATTAGGAGGTGCCTAGGGCCCCGCATAGACATCAACCCCGCGATAGTTCGGGTCCCGATAAGGTCTAGAACCGGGTTCGGCGTAACCATGGTCTCGATAGCCATAACCAACACCCCGGGTACCGTGGTAGTGGACCTCGATGAGGAGAAGGGGGTGCTATACGTTCACTGGCTCTTCGCCAAGACCCTCGTCGACTCCGAAGCGTATCGAGAGGTTGCAGAGGATTTCGATAGGTACGCCCAGAGGGTGTTCGAGTAATGTACGGGTCGTGGATTCAGCTCCTAGCCGCAACACCCGTAGCGCTACTCGTAGCCAGCTTCGCAACGCCTCTAATAGCGTCTAGGGTTAGGAGCCCCAAGTTCTACGCTTCCTACGTAACGAGCTTCGCCATACTAACGCTCGTAGCTACGTGCGGAGCAGCTCTAGAGTACGCCTCTAGATCGACCCCCTTGGTCTACCCCTTCGGGGGCTGGCCCCCGCCCCTAGGCATAAGCTTCGAAGTCGATGGGCTAAACGCTTTCGTCGGCCCCATAATCTCGCTTGTGTTCCTAGCGGCAGCCATCTTCAGCTTCTGGTACTTCCCGAGGATGGGGAAGGGCTTCGAGTGGCTAGCAGCCCTATCGATGCTGTTGATGGCGGGTAGCCTAGGGTGCGTGTACACGGGAGACGTATTCAACTTCTTCGTCATGCTCGAAGTCGCGTGCATATCGAGCTACGCCATGGTGGCCTTCTTCAGGAAGAGGAGGTGGGCTATCGAGGCAGCAGCTAGCTACGCTTTCATAGGCGCGCTAGCAACAACCCTCTTCCTCCTAGGGGCGGTCTACATCTACGGCTCCTTCGGAACCCTGAACATGGCGGATATAGCGGCTAAGAGCCTCGGGCTAAGCCTAAGCCCCTTCACCAAGCTCTCCGGCTCCTGTAGCTCGGGGCTATGCTTCGGCAACGCCGCTATCGGGATAGCGGTTGCGGTAGCCCTAATGCTCTGGGCCCTAACCTTCGAGGCGGGGATATTCCCCAACAACTTCTGGATCCCCGGAGCCTATAGCGAAGCCCCGAGCCCCGCGTCAGCTATGTTCGCTGGGATCGTGGATAAGGTAGGTACCTACGGAGTGCTTAGGCTAGTCATAACCCTGCTACCCGCTGGAGCTACCGCGATAGCCGTAAAGCTCTGGGGAGTGCCCTACCGCGAGGTTGTCCTAGAGGTACTAGCCTTCCTAGGGATCGTGACTGGGTACCTAGGCGCGTTCCTAATGGCTGTTCAGAACGACGTTAAGAAGCTCCTAGCTTACAGCACGATTAGCCACATAGGCATAATGTTCTCGACGATGGCGGCCCTAACCGTGCCTAGCGTAGCGGCGCTAGCTACCGCAGCCATAGTCTTCCACATGGCTACCCACGCCTTTGGGGAAGCACTCCTATTCCTAGCCCTAGGAGCCGTAGCCACGGTCGTGGGGTCTAGGAGGCTAAGCGATATGGCTGGGTACGGCAGGAGGGACCCACTCATAGCCGCGCTCGTGGGCGCAGGACTCCTAAGCCTACTAGGCATGCCTCCTTTCGGAGGGTTCTTCAGCAAGTACTTAATGTTCCTAGCCCTCGTCGAGGCTGGGTACGTACCTTACGCCGTATCCATAGTCGTAATCTCGGGGATCTCGGCCGTAGGGTACTTCAGGATCATGTACTCGCTAATCATGTCTAAGCGCAGCGAGAGCACTGCTAGCGGCGAGGCTATGGGTATCGGGGCTGGAGCCTACGTAGCGATCGGGATCCTAGCAACTGCGCTAATCGCCCTCGGGATAGCGTTCATGGCTGGGCTCCTAACGAGCCCACTACTCAAGTTCGTAGGCGTAGCCGCTACGCGTAGAGGCGTAGAGATGTACGCGATTGCCGCGGCTAGGGTAGCGGCTAGCCTAATGCCTAAGTAAGTTAAGTACTGCTTTTTGCTCGGTAACCCCTGTATAAGTGCTATCGCTACAGATTTTATACACTTATTTATTCGCTTCAGCTTACAGCGGCTGGGGATCCACCCGTGGATTACTCCGTCAATGCTCAAATCCTTGTTTACTCGGCGGTCTCCGCAGCGTTCGCGATAGTGCTAGCCGCCGACTTCAGGAAGTGGCGAGGATCCATACCGCTCAAGATGGTTGGGTACGGGCTCCTCCTAGCGATAGCCGTCGAGAGCTTAGCGACGTCGTTCCCCATGGACTGGCTCTCGGGGTTCTTCTCCCTCCTAGCCGCGGTCGTAGCCATAGCCGTAACCGCCTACGTCGAGGGGTACGAGGAGAAGAAGTTCCCGGGGAGGAACCTCCGATCGCTAATAGACCTCTTCGCCATCAGCATATACGCCGTGTTCGCCTCGCCGAACCTCATAGCGTTCATAATGTTCTGGATAATGGCCGAGATCGCGGGGTTCTTCGCCATAGTCTTCGAGATGAGTAGGAGGACCCTCGTCGCCGGGCTTAGGTACCTAATAGTCTCGATGATACCCGCGGACATATCGCTCATAGCGCTCCTAGCCCTAGCCTCGATGAAGCTGGGGTTCACTAAGGCGCTAACGCTCCCCATGACCTCGCTCCCCAGCGCCTTGGGCACGGTATCGGCAGCGCTAGGGATAATAATAGCGCTGGGGTTCATGGCTAAGGCCGCGGTTGCGCCGCTACACTTCTGGCTCCCCGACGCCCACGCCCTCGCACCAGCACCGGCTTCGGCTCTGCTCAGCGGCATCATGGTGAAGATGGGTATCTACGGAATCCTTAGGGTAGCTCCCTGCCTACCCAAGCTAGCCCTCCTAGCGATAATGGGGCTAGCGTGCGTAACCGTCGTCTACGGAGGGCTCCAAGCCGTCGTTCAGGGGGATATCAAGAGGCTCCTAGCTTACAGCACTATCGAGAACACGAGCCTCATGGTCATGGCCGCCGCGCTGGGTAGCTACCTAGGGCTCCACAGCGCGTTCGTAGCTACGTACCTCCTAGCCTCTAGCCACGCCCTATTCAAGGCTAGCCTATTCATGGACTCGGGCATCGTGGAGATCTCGGCTCATACGAGGGAGGTGTATAGGCTCGGCTTCCTCTCTAGGTACCTAACGACTCCGTCGCTCTCCTCGCTAATCTCCGTGCTCTCGCTAATGGGGGTCCCGCCCACGATAGGGTTCCTAGCGAAGCTATACCTATTCATGTGCTTGGTAGACGCCGTGTATAGGAGCGCCGCGATCGGCATACCCCTAATAGTCATCACCGCGGTGGGCACGGCTCTAGCGGTAGCCTACGGCTTGAAGTACTTAACGATCTACTGGGGCTCGCTCGAGAGGGAGGGCGAGATCGAGGCTGTTAAAGACGGTAGGCTCCTAGCTAGCGAGCTCGGGCTAGCCGCTACGAGCATAGGGCTAGCGCTACCCATCTACGTAGCGATCGCGGGGCTAGCCCCCGAGGCGATGGTGTACGTAGTTCCCTTCGCCTTCGTCCAAGTGTTCTTCGTAGCGCTGCTGTACTTCGTGTACAGCCACATACGCGTAATAGCTAGGGAGAGGCAGTGGATGGGTGGAGCCATACCATGAGCTCGGCTAGGGCAACACTCGTATCTAGGGTGGAGGACTACCTGCTGAGGGTGCTTAGGAGGATAGCTCCAGGCCTAGACAAGCTGATGATGGTCTACGTCGCTGGGCAGAGCTTCGAGAGCGTCGAGAGGGAGGTTACCAAGAGGGTAGCGCTCGGCACCCTAAGGATCTACAGGGCGTTTGGAGGGATCGAGGGTAGGGCCGTAGCGCTATACCGCTCCTTCACTAGGGCGCTAGCATCGATACAGGCTTCGCTCGAGGACATAGTCTCCTTCTCGTCTAGCTACATGAGCCTCCTCTTCGTCGTATCCATGCTCGCGGTGGTGGTTACGGCTTGGACGCTGAGGTTGTTTCCGCATCCCTAGCAGCGGCCCTAGCCGTAGCCTCGCTCCTACTGCCTCCCCTCCTCGACGGCGTTGAGAGGAAGGTTAGGGCCGCTATCCACAGCCGGATTGGGCCTCCCGTAACCCAGACGTGGCTAGACATACTGAAGCTCGCGTCCAAGGAAGCCAAGCTGCCTAGGGGTGCGGAGCTAGCGGGCTTAACGGTCTTGATATCGCTCTCCATAGCCGTAGCGCTAGCGGCTTCGCTAGCCGCCTTCACGGCTTTCGGAGCGGTTGGGGTAGGGCCCGTCGTGGCGGTCATGGTGATGCTGTTCTCCCTACACAGCCTGTCGATGGCTACGGGCTGCGCGTCTTCCAACCCCTTCGCGGCCATAGGCAGCTTCCGAAGGGTCTTCCTAAACGTCGTTAACGAGGTTGGGCTAGCCCTATCCGTAGCCCTCGCCCTAGCCTCTAGGTGGTTCATCCCCGGGGCTAGGGGGTGGGCGCTGCTAGGAGTAGCCACGGCGATGATGGTGGTCGCGTGCTTTAGCTCGAGCGGTAGGCTACCCTACGATATTCACGAAGCGGAGCCCGAGCTAGCTTCGGGAACAATCATCGAGCTAAGCGG
>CAZRDH010000094.1:0-10826 GCA_964598805.1 uncultured Desulfurococcaceae archaeon
CTTAGCCTCGGCGAACCTATTGGCTACGCCGAGCCTAAGCGCTAGGTTGTAGAGCTCGTGTATCGTTATAATCGATATCCCTCGGATGGTGAAGCTCTTTACGGATCTACGAGCAGCTTCGAACCTCTCGCGCTCTCTAAAGATATAGGATGCAACTACGTTCGTATCTAGGAATACGCTATCTCTCAGAGCGCTTCCTATCATCATCGATAGCCTCGACGAGACCTTTAACTGGCTTTTCTGGAGCTAGGAAACCCTCTAGAACATCTATGGGATCCAGCTTTCTAGCTACGATCCTACCGTTCTCTACCTCAAGTAGGAGGAGGTCTCCTTCCTCTATGCCTAGAGCATCGCAAATCTCCTTAGGTAGCGTGATCTGGCGTTTGCGAAGTACCTTAACCACTATACCCATGTACTCACCGTACAGCCTATAGCTAGGTACAGCTATAACCTCTAGCACGTGGATAGAGAGGAAAACGCGCTAGAAACACCTAGACAACTCTGTTAAGCGAGCTACCGAGCTAAATCCGTTCTAAGGTATTTGGGCTAGGCAACGACTAGAGGTTGCTCATTGAGGAGCTTCGCGTTAATGCGAATAGAATCCCTATGCATCGCTTGGGGTAGGGATATCGTTTGCTTACCGCGCTTCGCAGCCGCGTTTATGCGGGACGTAGCGGTTTTCCTAGCTACAGCATTAGTAGTCACGCTTATTAAGGTGTTTAAGTACAGCGGTTGTCGAGGTGTTGCAGGTGGTGAGCAGTATTCGCAAGGTGTTTGTGTCTCTAATCATTGCTGTCCTGGTCGTAGCGTCTTCGCTAGTGGTTACTATCAACGCTAGCGCGGTATACATCGTGAATGCCTTTCCTAGCGAAGGAGTTGAAGTTAAGTACTTACCGCCGAACCCACCCCTATGGAGGTTCTTCGCGGGGTTACCGCAGCCAAAGATAGTGGTTATCGATGCTAGCGGTAAGCAGATTGCAGGCGTAATAATCAATTTCTACGCTCCTAAACCTAGAGCCGAGTTAATGTACATAGGTAGCCTAGCTAGTAGGGGAAGCGCTATAGCGCTACCCCTAAGCTTTACCCAAATCCTCGAGAACCGCCTCGCCCCCGCCTGGAAGCGAGTTCTGGGTAGCGTTGAAGGGTTTAGGGTTGGCATCATAGCGTTCATAGACGTGTTAACCCCCTCGAAGAAGGGCTTTAACGTCTATACCTTCGTTAAGTCCATACCCATTAGGCTAGACTACGTAGCTAAAGGCTATAGAATCGCCTCGATAACGATACGGATAGATACCTCCAAAGCCAAGCCGGTAGAGGTAATCGAGAAGAGTAAAGCAATGAAAATCGCGAGCACCTGCAGAAAGAGTAGCTACCTAAAGAACATCGAGTTACGCAACCTAGCATCGACACCAAGCGAAATAGGGAAGAACTGCGTAGTACTATTCTGCGGCTTCCTCACATGCACGTGCTACTGCAGCAAGTGGGTTCTAGAAAAGACTTATGCACACATAGAAAACGCATTGATACCCGTAGTAATGGCTAGGTGGGCGAGAAAATACTATACAACTCCTCAAGCAGTAGGATATGTATACCTACTCTTTAACTTTAGCGAAGACACCGTAAAATGGTTTAGAGTGTATGCATCTGTTAAGATGAGTGGATCTGGTAAGGTATACATGATTGAATGGCAATCATATCACAAGGACTTTGATTTTAGTTTCGCACAAGGATTCCCGAACGGTAGATGGTGGCCAAGCAATGATAAATCAGTATTTCATGATGATGCTATCGTCGCTATTGGCTTCAGGGGTTCCGCTACGCTAGCTGAGTTTAGGAAGTACGAAGCTTATTGCTATTGTGGGTTGCTCAAGAACGAGTGTAGTGCTAGCGACTACAAGCCAACAGACGTTACTGCTAACATGACTATCATGGACATAAATACAAAGAAAGAGAACGGAGTATGGAAAGGAGAGTACGACTTTGAGGTTGATGACGTCCTTGGAGATGGTAAAGGCCTTGAAGTATTATGGAACTTAGCTATATCCCATGCTGAGCAAATGGGCGTAATATCTAGTAAAGGAGAATTAGACTATAATTACGCTGGTCTATCGAAAAGCGAAATAGATATGGGCATAGACATAGTGGACTTAGTATTAATGTTCTTAAAGGCTAAAGGCATGTCATCAAATGCGATAAGCGATTTCCCAATAAATGTAGGGTTATCGTGGGGTGAAGAAATAACGAGAAAGGATATAATAGTGCTACACGTAAAGTCGATATACAACGATTACTACATCTTTGCTACCATGTTCAAGTCCAAAGATAAGGTATATATCAACAACCAAAATATACCAACAAGACTTATGTATTTCGACATTGATGTATACCCGCCTTCTGCACCTTAGTAAAGCAACCTTATTTAAGCAAATAACAATTTTTAGACAGGCGAGATCAATTTGATTGAAAGGGTTCTTAGGGAGATTGATGGGTGTAGGTACAAGGCTGATAGGAGGCTTGTTGGGGTTAAGCAGGTTGTTGATGGTGTTGTGGTTGAGGTTGTTAGGGTTCAGGGGGATCCTTATGCTCCGCCGAGTGTTGTGAGGTTATCGGCTAGGGTTTCGGTGCCTCGCGAGTTTTTAGAGAATTCTGTTGCGTTTGCTGATTGGGTTTATAGGAGGTTGTTTAGGGAGTTGAGGAGGGTTTCTAGGAGGGTTGGCGAGGGTTGGAGTGGGTTCGTTGGGATTCCAAGGCCTTCGCCTGTGATGATTAGGAGGAGTGGTGCTGAGGTTGTTGGTAGCGAGGTTGTTGCTAGGGTTTGGGTTGGGTTGCCGTCTAGGCGTAGGAGGGTTCTTGGTGATGAGGCTGAGAGGATCTTGCTAAGGGATTTGCCTAGGGCTTTCGCTAGGGCTATTGATTGGAGAAGCGATTTAGCTAGCTTGGAGAGGCACGTTAGGGCTTGGGTTGAGCAGGAGTTCATTAGGTCTAGGCTCTTGGACATGGGGCTCGTAGCCTTCGTTGGCGATGGTAGCGTGCTGCCTAGGAAGCACGGTTTTTCCGACGAGCCTAAGGAGGGCGCTATCCCGTTCGAGTCCCCTCCTAGCCTAAGGGTTGAGATAGAGTTGCCTACGGGTAGGGTTGTTAGCGGGATGGGTATACCCAAGGGCTTTACCGTTGTGATGGGCCCTGCGTTCCACGGTAAGACCACGTTGATTAGGGCTATTGCTGAGGGTGTGTACAACCACGTTCCGGGGGATGGTAGGGAGCTCGTAGTCTCTATCCGCGACGCAGCTTACGTAGCTACCGAGGAGGGTAGGTTCGTTACGTGCGTAGACGCATCGCCCTTCATACTAGACGCTTCAACCGTTGGGAACCCCAAGTGCTTCACCACTAGGAGCGCTAGCGGAGCGACTAGCGTCGTAGCATCGATTCAGGAAGCCGTTGAGGTTGGGGCTAAGCTGCTTATCCTAGACGAAGACGAGGTAGCTACCAACGCCCTATACGAGGACCCCCTAGCTAGCAGCCTATGGAGGTCGAGGAGCTTAGCGCCTCTAGCAACCCTAGCCAAGTCGATGATAGGCACCGGAGTATCGATCCTAGTAGCTTCCGCAGGCTCGAGCCAGCTCCTCAAGGCGTGTACCACGGCTATACTCATGGATAGGTATAGACCCGTAGACGCAACCAGTAGAGCGAAGGAGCTTACCCAGGGAATCGAGTTGATCAACAGGGTGTACGAGCCCCCTAGGCACAGGGTTCTAACTAGCGTTCCAGCGCTTGGGAGGGTGAGGGCTAGGGGTCTATCCATTGAGGTGAGCGAGCTAGGGATATCCATAGACTTATCGCGAAACCCGCAGATAGTCGAGGAAGGGCAGGTAGCTACGATAGCCGAAGCGATTAAGCAACTCCGCAAGTACGTAGGGAAGAAGCTCGTAGACACGTGTAGAGAGATCGAGGCTACCATCCGCGAGAAAGGGTTTAAGCAATTCCTCGGGAGGGAGCCAGGGCCAAACCTATCCGAAGTTAGGGCTCTAGACATAGCCTACGCAATCAATAGGCTACCCATAGGCATCGAAGCTACGTAGCGATAACCCCCACACCGCGGGGTAGAGCACTAGATCAGCGCTTGAAAGGATCATCACCGCTTCAGCAATCCTAGCCCTCATCACCAATCCACGAATCGCTCCGCGAATCTTTTGCCTAGCTACCCAGCTCTGGGTCTAGAGCTTGGTTGTTAAGGCCCTAGGCTCTAACCGTGCTTAGAGGCTTCCTTAACTACCTCGATTAAGGGCTTCCTAACGATCTTTGCGCTCGAAGCTCCTAGGGCTTTAGCTAAATCGCTTAGCGATACTAGCTCTCGTCTACCATCCCTAACGATCTCTATCGAGTATACAAACCTCGTTAACTCCCTAGCACTCCCGTAGTACACGACCCTCCCCTGATCGAGCATTAGTATCCTCGAGATGTCGAGGTCTAGCTCTATGTGGCTAGTCACGATGATTACCCTATCCTTCGCTAAGTCCGTTAAGATCCTAGCTAGCTTAGGAACCATGAACGCGTCTACGTTTGCGAAAGGCTCGTCGAGTAGCAGTATCTTAGGATCCCTAAGCATTGCTAGAGCTAGCTGAACCCTCTTCTTAAAGCCCATCGAAAGCTCGTTGTACCTCTTGCTCAAGTGCTCTTCGAGCTCTAGAACCTCGACAACTCTACTAACGTCCCTAGGCGACGAAGCGAACTCCCTAAGGATTTCCCTAACCCTGTGGTTCGGCAAGGACATGAAGTCCCCGACTAAGAACATTTTCTCCCTAGCTTCACTCCACGAAAGCTCCTTGCCATCGATAAGGTACCGCACGACACCTTTCTTAGGCTTCGAAACTCCAGCGATTATCTTTAAGAGCGTGGTCTTCCCGCTTCCGTTAGGCCCTAAAACCATGTTTAGCCCGATGCCGAACTCAGCTCTAGGCACTTCCAATACGAACTTACCGTACTTCTTAACTAGGTTCTCAACAACTATCAGGGTATCCATACCCTCTTCACCTCTACGACAGCTCTACACGAAGGCTCATGAGCACCGCGCTTCCAAACGAATTCCCCAACGATCTCTATGGGGCCCCTAACGCTTAGGAAGTACGTGTATACTCCCTTACTAGCGTTGATCGTTATCCTCCTACACAAGCCGCTTCGATCTAAGTACGCTATCGAGATGTTAACGCTCTTAACGACCTTGATAACCACCTTGTAAACGCCAAACCCGTTAAACACGTCGGATACGAATACGAGCTGCTGGTAGCCCGCTGGAACCATCGCGATGTTGATCCCCTTTACTCCGATGCACATCGAGTACCCTGAGCTCCCAGCGCTTCCCGTAGCTAGCGAGTACGATTCTAGGATCGCTACGGCTATAGCTATAGAGATTAGCGTGGCTATGAAGGTGCTAAACCTCAAACCTCATCACCTTAAGCCCTATCAACGCGTTTAAGAAGCATAAAGCGCTTAGGAAGACTACGGACTTAAGCGAAGCGATGTTCGTCGCTATGGCTATGGGCGGTACGGAGATGAAGTTGGTAAGGCTCGACGCTATGTATACACCCACTATAGCAATGATCGTTGCTAGCGATGCTTCAGCGCATCTCTTAACCGAGAGCGCCGCTAGCGTAGCAATGGAAGTCGCTAGTAGGCAGTAAGCGGTTAGGGAAATCGCTATCAACTTAAAGGAGAACCACGCGCTAACCCCCGCGATTATAGCGAAGGCAATTGATGTGACTACCGATGCCAAGATCGATGTAAACGCCGTGAACCCGAGCATCGCTAAGTACCTAGCGGTAAGCGCCTTGCTACGCCCCATACACATCATCTCTATAGCGATGTACCCCTTATCAATGGGCTTGCATATGTATGTACACGTAGCGAGCGATAGCAGTATGGATAGGACTAAGCTAACTTGCTTAAGGTACGAAGCTTGCGAAACAAAGCTAGGCTTCAAGCACTTAGCGACTACGAGCTGAACGAATTTAAGCGATGGAATGTATTGTTGCTGCCAAAAGTAGCTATTCACGGAGGGTATGAACTTTAAAGCGATTACGAAGGGCGCTACGATGCTAGCGATAGCTATTAAAGCGAGGAATAGCGATGAGAAATCCAGCTTCGCAAAGCTACCCAACGATAATCACCTAACAACCTTCTTCTTAATAGCGAGGCCCACGCCAATACCTATCCCCACAGCGATTACAATCGCGATAACGTAGGTACTAAACTCGCTAAACGTTTTCGCGCTACGACTTACGCTATTCGTTAGCGTCTCGTAGCCACTAATCGGCGAGCTCGCTCTATAGAGTGTCGAGCTACTCGAAGCAATCGAAGAGCCTACAGTAACAGGATTCGAAACGCTTGGTATAACTGTCTTCACGATACCTCCCGGTAGCGTAACTGTCTCGAGGTAAGGCGGTATAGGGTACTTAACGCTAGCTAAGTATAGTAGCGTATCCCTAGTTGGCGAGAATTCAATGTAGGTAATTCCATTCCTTAGAGGCTTAGGTAACAACTCTACGTAGCGACCCAACACAATTCTCGTAGGCAAGATGAACAAAGCCGCTACAACGTAGTGAGACCTAATGTAAATATCCGCGAATTTATTGCATATCTCCAAGGTTGGAAGCGTAATCTCCCTTCCAACACCCTCAACAATGTTTTTAAGAGGCGTAGTTACAGTTACGAGCTTCCCAGGCACTACTTGACTATAGTGCGCGATATCTATGCACGATATGGGTATGCCCAAGAACACTAACCTCCTTAACCACTTCAAGCTACTCTCATTAAGCAATATGTAGGGAGCTACGTAAAACGGACAAAAACCTACGTTAGTCCCATTCACGTAGCAATAATTACGCTCATTATCGATAATCACCACGAGAGTCAGCTCTACATGAACGCTCTTCCTATTAACAGCCTTTCGAAGCAAGCTAGCAGGAAGGTAGTTTATCGCAGAGCACCTAATCGAAGGCATTCCACTAGAAAAAACGAGCTTACAATACCTCTCGGTACTATTAACGAAATCCAGATCTAAGTGCACTAACACGTTAGTTCGCGTAGGGGAAGCGCTAACAACGCTCACAGTCATGAGCCCACTCGCCTCAATAGGTGGCTTAGTAGAGCTACCGTTAGCTAGTAGAAAGTACGTTTCGACTTCGTATTTCAATGCGTATCTCGCACTCGCTATAGCGAGGAAATTAGCGTACAAGATTAGTAGCTGTAAAGAGAGTACTACCGCGATGAGTAGGGGAAGCGCGTATCGCTTCCAGGGCTTGAAAGCCATGGTTAAGCACCTTAATCGCGATATGCTACTCCATCTATGTACATAATGTTCATAGATATATAAGCATTACCTACATGACCATAATGATGCAACACATTTCCTCAGGCTATTTGAATTCGCATTAATAACTTCAATCAAATAGTCAACGAACAGAAGCTCTATCTGCATGAATTCCCTTTAGCTTACTTACCTACCACTTCTCTTAGAGGCTTTACCTAAAATCGAGTTCTTAGGCGATGTTCTTGGGGGTGGTTTAAGGGTTCTCGCTCTATTCGACTCTAGCTATCTTTACGTACATCGAGTCCCCGAGCTCGATGCCGAGTAGCTTCTTCAGCTCATCGCTAAGCTCATCGATGCGAACTTCGCCAAAGCTCCTTAGCTTACTTAGCTCTAGCGGGCTTAGAGACTTCTCGACGTCTTCTTCGCTAAGCTCCTTAATCTCCTCGCATACGGCTAGGGGCGCTAGGAAGTGTCTATGCACTGGGGTGCGAAGCTCTTTCTCTCTGCATAGGTACGCTACGTACTTCGCCAGGTTTGGTCACCTCTAGCTGTATCGGTGCTTCAACTCTCTTTCTAGCTACCTTAGGCTTAGCCACTCCTAGTAGGACGCATACGCCGTAGATAATGGCTTCGGGTCTCGCGGGGCATCCGGGTACGTAGACGACGCCGTCTATCTCTATCCCCGCGCTCTTGAGTATCCTGAGTAGGCGCGGGAATCCGCCTAGCAAGGTGTAGGAATCGAACCATATTCCCCCACCCACGGCGCACGCGCCTATGGCTAGGACTAGCCTCGGCCTAGGCATGGCTTCGAGGGCCCTAACGACCTTGGGGAGGGCTCGAAGGGTTATGGGCCCGGTTAGGAGGGCTACGTCTGCGTGTCTAGGGCTAGCGACTAGCTTTATCCCGAAGCGCTCGACGTCGAAGTAAGGCGTTAAAGCGTCGAGGATCTCTATGTCGCAACCGTTGCAGCTACCGGTATTTAGGTGGAATACCCATACGCTCTTCCTAAGCCTTTGAAGCGCCTTACCCAAGTCGACGCTCTTCAAGCCCTTCCTACCTCGAAACAGGTTTCGACTCGAGTAAATCGCTTCCAAACCTAACCCTCGAGCTAGCTATTACTTGCGCCGCGCTCATCCTCCTGCACTCCGGGCACATCTCTAGCCTATCCCTAGCGATATCCATGCCGCTACCTGCAATAGCCTTCTCCACGAGCTTCCTCGGTAGGAACGGCTCGCCGCACGAAGTGCAGGTAGCGGGTTCGTGCACGATCTCCTCGTATAGATCCTCTAGCCTAGGGGTCGCTAGCTCGAATTCGTGCCCAACCTCGATAGCTCGCTGGGGGCAGGTATCGGCGCACATAGCGCAGAATATGCATCTCCCAACGAAGTACCTAAGGACGAAGTGCTTACCCTCCTGAACCAACTCGATGGCTTTGGAAGGGCATATCCTTGCGCAAGCACCGCACCCAACGCATTTAGATGGGTCTACGCTTACCTTACCCCTAAAGAAGGGGGTTAGTAGAGGGGGTTCGAGGGGGTACCTAATCGTTGCCCTACCCCTCCTAAGGGCTACGGCGAGAACCTTTAGGAAGCTCATTTCTTCCCACCTCGCGAAACGATTTTTCTGAGAGGCACGGTCTCGACAGTTCCCCTCCTGAGGTTTATCACGATAGCTCGATCGGTGCAGGAGAAGCACGGGTCTATGCTGGCTATGGTTAGAGCCGCATCCGCTAGCTCGACTCCTCTAAGCATCGTTGGGACGGCTATCAGGTTCTGGTAGGTTGGCGCCCTAACCCTCCACCTATACGGCGTCAAGCTGCCGGTAATCACCATGTGCACGACCTCGCCCCTAGGAGCTTCCACAGCCCCTATACCAATCCTATAGGGTTCGAAGCTCGGGGGTAGTTCGCCCCTTATCGACCCGCTTGGAATCCTATCGGCTAGCTGCTTAAGCAGCTCTACGCTCTCGAAAACCTCGTCCACCCTAACGAGGGTCCTAGCGAGGTTATCCCCCTCGCTATAGACCGGCACCCGAGGCTTAACCACTTTGTACGCGGCGTAGGGAAAGTCCTTCCTAACGTCGATCGCTATCCCCGAACCCCTAGCCGTAGGCCCAACGACTGCGAAAGCCCTTGCCTCCCCCGGCGATAGTACTCCCGTACCCCTCAGCCTAGCCCTAACCTGGGGAACGTCTATCGATATCTTGACGAGCTCGGCGAACTCCCTCCCCACCTCCTCGGCCTCCCTCACCGCCTTCTCCAGCCTATCCCTATCGAAATCCCTCCTCACGCCCCCAACCACGTTCAGCCCGTAAGTCTTCCTGCTACCGCTAAGCATCTCCGCGACCCTCATGATCCTCTCCCTAATCCTCCACACGTGCATGAACCCCGTGTCGTAGCCAAGGAGGTGGAGCGCAACCCCGAACCAGAGGAGGTGGCTGTGTATCCTCTCGACCTCCCGCATGATGCTCCTAATGAACTCGGCTCGCTCCGGAACCTCGATCCCCAGCGCGGCTTCAACGGCTTGGCAGTAGCTCGTCGAGTGGACGAAGCCGCATATACCGCATATCCTTTCGGCTATGAACGGCACCTGATCGTACTTCATGCGCTCCCCCAGCTTCTCGATGCCTCTGTGGACCATGAACCCCACGTACCTAGCCCCAACGACTTTCTCGCCCCTAACGAATAGCTCGAAGTACTCGGGCTCGTGGAGCGCGGGGTGGTAAGGCCCTATGGGTATCCTAACGATCTCCTCGACTTCCTCCACCCTAATCCTCTCGCTTATCCAGGGCTCTGAGTACTTCCTCAGCTCCTCGACGCTAACGTCCTTCCTAAGCGGGTAGACTCCCTCGGGCCACGTCTCGGGCATGATTAGCCTCGGAACGGGGTACCTACCCTCGAACTCGATCCCCATTAAGTCCCTAGCCTCGAGCTCGTACCAGTCAACGGCCTTAACGATGTCGACCACGCTGGGGGCTACGGGGTGGTCAGGGTCTAGGGGTAGGTGGATAACCACGTTCTGCCCAGCGTCGTCTAGGCCGAAGATGTAGTAGAGGGAGAAGCAGCCTAGCCACTCCCTATCGTCGCTAGCAACCATCATCCGGTGCCTAGCGCCCTTCGAAGCCATTACTAGGGCCGCTCGGGGTAGCGCCCTCGGCTCTATCGATACTACGACCCCTCCCTCTATCGTGGAAACGTTTAGGATGGACGTACCCAGCTCGAGCTCGAGGGCCTTGAGCACCTCGCTTAGGCTAGCCATATCCCCACCCAAGCAATAGTCGATGCGGTGTAGATAGCGCCCAAGCTCCTAATCGCTAAATCCGCCCTGCTCCTACCCAGAACCGCGCTAGCGATCGCGAAGCACATCCACGCGCACGCGCCTCCCGCTAGCAGGAGTAGGCACCTAAGCCACGGGGTCGAGACGAAGGGGGCTAGGGATACGTAGAGCGGTAGCGATGCTAGCACCCACCTCTCGACGAGGTGGCTATACAGCTCGGCCGCTAGCAGGGGCCCGCTTAGCTC
>CAZRDH010000095.1:0-9799 GCA_964598805.1 uncultured Desulfurococcaceae archaeon
AGGCTGCGGGGCCCAGGAATCCGAAGAATGGAATTGAAAGAGTACCTTAAGTACGTGAGGAAGCTTGTCCCTATCAAGGCTTCTCGAGAAGCGTAAGGGTTAGCGCTATAGGTCTCTACGCGCTCTATGCCTTGGTGTGGAGCGTTGCTAGGGTTGTTGAATTCGTTGTTTAGGCGCTTGCAGAGAAAGTTGGGGGCTATTCCTATGCCAGGAGTCGTGTTGTATAGGTCTCTAGCTGTGAGGATGTTGAAGCCGTTCCATAGGTTCGTGGCTAGGGAGTTGTGTAGGGTTGTTGGTAAGGGTGTTGTTCTAGACGTTGGGTGCGGTACGTGCTCTCTACTAATTGAGTTGATTCGTTCTTGCGAATCGGTTTACGGGTGTATAGGGATAGACTTGTCGGTAGCTATGGCTAAAACTTGTAGGGATGCACTTTACCGTAGTGGGGTTAGGCACTTAGTCGATGTCGTTGTTGGTGATGCGCATAGAATGCCCGTTAGGTCTCGAAGCGTTGACGCTGCCGTTAGTACGGGGACTCTACACCACTTGCTTAAGCCGCGCGCGTTCTTCGAGGAGTGCTCGAGGGTTGTTAAGAGCGTTTGCGTAGTGTACGAGTTTTCCCATGATGCTCCTAGCGACGAGGTTAAGGCTTTCGCTAGGGGGATGGGTAGGAGCTGGAGGCTCTTGAAGTTAGTTGCTTCGATGCATGGAATACCTAGGAGGGATTTCGTGGAGGGGGTTATCGCTAGGGAGTTGAGGGAGTCTGGGGTTAGGTACGGGGTTTCCTTCGTGGGGTTGGCTACGAAGCTCGAGATCTTTCCCCGGGGGTAACGCGTTTAGCTAGCTTCGAGAACTTCCTTAGGTACAGCGCTAGGAAGGTAGTGCCTCGCGCGTACACGTCTACGAACATGGCTATCCAGGCTCCTACGACCCCCATGCTCTTCGTTAGGATGCTCGCTGGAAGCAGCCTGAATAGGTATAGCCCAGCGGCGTTCACAATCATCGGCACGAGGGTGTTGCCCGCTCCCCTAATAGCGTTGCTGAGTATCATCGCTAGGGCTAGCCCGGGCTCGCTCAACCCGGCTAGCACGAGGTATATCGTTGCTAGCCTAGCTACCTCGGGGCTAGTCGCGAAGGGCTTGACCACGATCGGGGCTGCGAGCGCTAGCCCAATCCCCGTAGCGGTCATTACGAGGGTGCCTACCTTAGCAGCTTCGAGCCCAACCCCCTTACCCTCCTCGATGTTCTTAGCCCCAACCCTCTGCCCTACCAACGCGGCTGCCGCTACGGAGAAAGCGAATCCCGGGAGGTAGACGAAGCCCTCGATCCTAAGACCGATTTGGTGAGCCGCTAGCGCTTGGCTTCCGCACCTAGAGATGAGCGCAACGTAAGCGTTGTTCCCGATGGCGAACACGAGCCTCTCTATAGCCGCGGGCCCGCCTAGGGCAACGACCCTCTTGGCTAGGTCTAGGTCTAGGCATGGCTTAGGCGCTAGCCCGAGCCTAGCTAGGAACGCTACGTCTACGGGGATCATGTAGGCGACGGAGATGACTAGGGCTAGAGCCGCTCCCTCGACACCCATCCTCGGGGCCCCTAGGAGCCCGAAGATCAGGATGGGGTCTAGGGCTATGTTCAGAGCAACGCTACTAACCAGCGCGTACATCGATAACCTCGTAGCCCCTACGGCCCTAAGCCCCGAGTCTAAAACCATTGCGGATACTGAAGCGGGTAGCCCGAGGACCCTAACCCGAAAGTACTTAGCCGCTTCCTCAACGAGCTCACGACTCGAGCCCCCGACAACCCTAGCCAAGGCGTTGGCAGCTAGGTACCCCGGGATCGAGATAGCTAGCGAGGCGATTACGCCTAGCGCTAGCCCAACGCCTAGAACCCTCTTAACGCACTCCCTATCCCTAGCACCGTAGCACTGAGAAGCTAGAACCATGCACCCAGTCGAGAACAGGGCTACGACAACGAATAGCAGCCAGGACATGTAGGCGCCCAGCCCGAGAGCAGCAACAGCAACCGTACCAAGCCTAGAGACGAAGAACACGTCTACAACCGAGTAGATACCCTCAACAACCTGCCCAACGACTAGAGGCCACGCAATACCCACAACCTCCCTAACGAACCCCCGAAGCCTCAGCATAGCGACTACAAAGCGGAACTAGCTCAGTAATCAGCTTAACCAACCCACCAACAATTGACTCGCCAAACCGAGAACGCGAAAAAGAGGGTTGCACGCGCCTACGGCACTTCGCTACCCAGGGGAGAACACGAGGGCGTCAACGTATAGCGAGCCCACGTAGTACTTACTGCCCTTGTACTCGAATCGCGTTGGCGAATAGAAGTAGTTCGCCCATATATAGGTACTCGATGCGTACTCCTCTTTCACAGATATGTAGCACAAGACCAGCATCTTACTCATTTCCTTCTTAGTTAGCCCTACCGATGCGCTAACGATTGCTGCAAACGGAAGCGCTTCAGGAACGTCGCTTAGGAGGGCTGGGAGCACTGCTATCGATGTGCTGAATAGGGGGTGGGTATTGATCTCGTTGCTAACGGTAAAGGCATCTATGTAGACGCCTCCGCGTCCTACGTGGTTTTTCGACCACATCCAGTTATCCTCGATGTAATCAAGAACTTTCTCAGCTACTCCAGAGCCATCGTATGGATTCGTATCTACTTCTCTCCACGGAACGATCTCGTTGTTGACTATCACTGGCCTAGCGAGAGTCATATTAGCTTCGCCCTCAGGGAGACAACCATAGGGAGTCCATGAAGGCCATTGAGTAGCGCGCCAGGCATACCCCCTAAGGCGAATGGAGTAGCAGTACTGTAGCTCGTACTTAGCGAAGGCGAAGTCCCCCTTCATACCTATAGCGAGAACAGCATCACCGTTAAAGTCCCTCCCTTCGAAGAACCTCGCGTAGTAATCTAGCCAAACGTGTTTATCCCCGCCTAGCTCTATCGTGAAGCCGGGTATCGAGTAGCTTATCTCGCCGCCACCCTTCTTAACTGAAGCGAGTATCCCGAAGGCTATTTCGATGCCCTTAGACTCGTCTGCCTCGAAGTACTCTCTCAGCAGCACGTCGTTCACTCTATTCACGTAGTTATCGCCTATGGGGCTACGGAGGTATACCGCGACTAGGGGCGCACCCCTATCGATCGCTACTGCGTAGACCTTGTCGAGAACCCATATGAAGCAGTAATCAACGCAGTACTTACCGAAGCAGATAGAGTCGCAGTAATCGATCATCTGCTTCGGGGGCCAGGTCGAGGAGCTAGCGAGCGGCACCCTCGTTGCAACGCCCTTAATCGCGTGGGTCGTAGCTAGCCTCGCTAACTCCTTAACCCTATCCATCGAGGCGAGGAGGTTCTTCGGCGTTAGCCTAGCGACGATCCTTATCTCAGTAGACGCACCGCTAAGCACTTTCGCTATGCTTAGCGGGATCCCCTTCACGATTCCGTACACGCCCTTCGGGCTGTGGATAGCGCCTAAGACGATGAGCCCGACCTTAACTAGCTTAGGGTCGTTACCGCGGCTCTCGAGGTACTTGCGCCACTCTTCGAGAAACTCAACTATTTTTCGCGTGCTTAAGTAAGCAACGCCGTTCTTAGCTAAGACCCTACCCAACTCGATAACGCTACCGTTAGGCGCCCACCCGTAGACGCTTAAAGTCGTTGGGTAGGTCCTACCGAGGGGATCCGCTACAACGATCTTAACCTGCTGCAAGCCGAAGAAGCTCCTAAAGTACTTAACCGTAACGTCGCTAACGCTCGTATCCAAGCCCACGAGCTCGTACCCAAGGACGTTAACGAAGCTAACCACCGTACTCAGCACAAGTACCGATATCACCGCAGCAAGTAGCAACCCCCTCAACACCGCACCCAGCACCTTACCCACCGTACGGATATAGAAAGGCTCCCGTACATAGAGACCCCAACACCGTTCACTACCACGGGAATGAAGCGCAAGGGTTATATACTGCTACTCGCGCGAGCGCCGCCTTGGCGCTGTGAGTAGATACGCGTCTCCATACCCTTGCGACGATAGTCGCGGCTTTGCTACGCGTTGAGGTAGGTAACGATCGTTGCTTCCGCGGCTAGTCGCTAGCTCGTGGTTAGCGAAGAATTTAATAGGTTCTGCGTAACTATCTAGTTACGCGGGAGGGGTAGGTTACGGGGTTGAGCCATGCATGGATGTAGAGGGTCTCGCGCGCCTCCTGGATGGGCTTGGACACGCCCTGAGGTTGAGGATAGTGGCTTTGCTGTACCTCCGCGGGGAGATGTATCTATCGGAAATCGCTTCGGAGCTCGGGGTTTCGAGGGCTTTAGCGAAGGTTCATCTAAAGAAGTTGGAGAGCGCTGGGATTGTGGAGAGCAGGGTTGTTGTGGAGCCTGGGAAGGCGGTTGCGAGGAGGTTCTACAGGTTGAAGTGGAGGGGGAGGGTGGAGCTATCCCCCGAGTCCATAGCGAGGCTAGTCTATGGGGGTGGTGGCGATGACGAGGGTTAGCGGGTTGTTCCTAGCTATCTCGGGGTTGGTGTGGAGCGTCATAGCCATCTTCACCGCGTTCTCGGTGAGGTACTGCGGCGTTACGGGAATGGTGTTCTCCTTCATCGTCGTGGTCGTAGCCGCCGTGGTGTGGGGCAAGCTCTTGGCTAAGTGGCTGGAGTCGAAGGGGGTTGAGGAGGGCGCTGTTGAGAGGCTAGAGAGCGAGTTGAGGATGCTTCGAGAGGCTATCGAGAGGCTTAGGCAGAGCCTCGAGTCGTGAGCGCCATGGAGCTCAGCACCCAGATCAAGTTGTGCGCCGCTACGATCCTCGCGATCGTAGCGGTGCTAGCGGCTATAGAGCTACTCACCGAGGTTCAAACCCCTAAGAGCTGGAGCCTTGTTGAGAGGCTGGAGCTGGGTAGCGCGAGGAGCGTGGTCCTCGACGTGAGCTACGCAACCGCCTACGTGGGGGTGGGTAGGGGGAGTAGCGTAGAGGTAGAGCTCTACGCTCGCGGCCCGCCTAAAACCTGTAGCCTTAGCTACGAAGCGAAGAACTCCTCGCTGAAGCTAAGGGCTTCAGCACCCTGGTGGCCTCCTCAAAGCAAGTGCATGCTGGTCGTGCGCCTCCCGCCGAAGCTACTGAGCTTAAGGGTGATCGCTAGGTACTCCACGATCAACCTTAGCGCGGATGCGAAGCGGGTATCCATAGACGCTGCCTTCTCTACGCTGCGAGCCAAGCTAAGAGCATCTAGCTTAAAGCTCGTAGAGAGCTTCTCGAGCGCTTCGATAGAGCTAAAGCCCGTGTCCAAGCCCTTGGTGAGCACCCAGCTAGGGTTCTCTAGCCTAAGGCTCGTAATCGAGGGCGAGGCTAAGCTAGTTGCTACGAGCACCGTGCTCTCCACCGTAGAGAACCGCGGATGCGCAGCAGGCGAGCCCAGCGTATTCGTTCGAGCCTCGTTCTCGAGCGCATACGTAGAGTGCACCGAATCGAGGCGAGGAAGCGGTTTAGCTAGCGAACACTCGTAGCCCAAACGACGTTTTTAGCGATGCCCCTACCTACGTAGCGCTCGCGCTCCCCACCGAGTCGCTCGCCCAACTACCTTTGGGTTTCATGAGCACCGTGTTGGTAGCTCAAGGCTTCCTCTCGAGGAGTAGCTTCTGTACGCACTTAGCGACGATGATCGAGAACACTATGGCTCCTACAAACCCTCCCCACGGGATTGGGGCTAGCGTGCCTCCGCTCTTTATCGCTTCGCTTAAGTACCTTAGGGCCGTAGGGTCGTAGCCTCTGTAGTAAGGTAGTGCTGCTTGCGGTCCCCCGAGGGCTAGGAGAGCCATCGTTACCGCTACATCGGTTAGGGGCTCGATGAAGTCGTGCACCAATATGGCTACGAGGATCGCTAGGACGAATCCCTGGGTAGCCTCTATAGCCATTTCCTTAACGGCTCTTAGCCCACCGAACGAGTAGACGATGGCTATGGGCGCGAAGGCGGGTACCACGAAGTAGCTAACTAGGTAGCTAACTACCTCTAGGTGAAGCATCGTCGCAACTCGGTACACGCCCTCGGCTAACTCGATTAGCTCCCTACCCGAGGAGACGAGGAAGGGTAGCGCGAGCGCTAGCGCGAGCCCGCCGTAAGCAACCGTGGGGATAGCGCCTAGGGCAAGCGATTTAGCGACTCTACGCAGCGTAGCGCCCCTAACCATCGACGCGGTTAACGCGTAGAGCATCGATGGGTATACAAAGCCCCAGGCAGCAATGGAGCTTACGAGCGCCTCAACGGCTTCTCGAGACGAAATGATTAGCTCTCGAGATAGGGGCTTAAACGCGAAAAACGGGTACCAATTGAATAGCGCTAAGTACGTAGCGACGTAGATTAGAAACACGAATACCGCGAGCCTAAACCCCTCCAACCATCTACCCACTCAACACCACCACTCTTATCGATCCGTTTAAGTGGGTATCCAAGGGCTCGTAAGGTCCGTAGAGTTGAGCACCAACTACATGCGTAGAGACCCCTATTTCATTCACGTTACTCGGAATAAAGGGTCCGTAGTCAGCAACCTCGAAGAACATAGTCGTTACCGGAGGCGCTAAGGGGCCATGGCTCCATACGTAAGTAACCCTATCGCTAGAGACGTCGATATCGACAACGTTCTTCGCATACTTAATCGCCTGATTCCATAGCCAGGAAGCTAGCTCGAAAGCCCCTATAACCCACTCAACCTCTGGTATAGTTAGCGACGCAATGAACGCCGTACCCATCGAGAGAGGTGGCGGAATCTCGAAAGCCTTAGGTAAATTAGAGCCCTCGTTAAAGCGTAGCGCGGTTGGCATCCCGCTCCCAACCCACTTACCTAACAACGTCACTGCAAGCTTAGTCACTTCGTAAGGCGTAGCGTCCTCAGTTGTCGCGCCAGCAAATAGTATCGCTACCTCTAGATACAATTGGCAACCTACGCGACTACATTCTCTATTCGTACTAAACCATTCGAATACGCTTACAAACCCGCCGTGCTTTCCAACGTAGCCCATGGCGACGAAGTCTATGCCTCCCCTAAACTCCTGGAAATTGTCCCAAGCATCGGAATACTCATCGCTAAGTAGCGTCGTAACCGTGTAGTACTGGCCGCTGAGTTCAGGATAAATCGGTAGTACTGGTCTAGCGAATAGATCTAGGTAGTTTAGCGGTTGTATCTCTATAATCGCTACTCCACCGCTATGCGCTTTCTCGACGTCTATGAATACGGGTACCGGTTGGAGGTACCATGTATAGGAATTGATTGAGGTTGCCCAGATGCGCATCGATACTACTCTCGTTGAGTGGGGGTTAACGAAGATTCTATCGCTGCACTCCCCCGCAAAGCACAGCGTTACGTACGCGCCTACGCTACCCGCGTTAGTTATGCGCATCGATAGGGTTTCGACCTTAGACCCATCGAAGTACTCTCCATTCACTAAAGCTAGGTTGAATGGTATTGCTAGGAACCCAGCGTAGCTACCCCTATCGATACCTCTCGGCAGCGTTATGAAGGTAGTCGGCCCTCTATCGAATGGGGATCCCAGTACGTATAGCCTAAGCTCTTTCCTAAGCTTCGACCCCTCTATCGCTTTAGCGTCTACGATGTGGACAATCGATAGCCCGACTATCGAAGCGCTCCACTCGCCGCTCCCCCAAAGCTCTATCTTGAACCTAACCGTGTTGCACGGAGGCCAGTAAAACGTTGGTTTGAGCCTAGCGTAGTCCTCGTACACAACGTAGCTACGGCTATCTACGACTTCGCTACCGCAGAGCATCTCTACGGATACGGTTGCTGGGTTGTAGCCTTCGATCCTCGTGATCGCTATGGATAGGGTAATCGATTGGGTAACGGGGTTCCCAATTACGTACTTCGAGAGGGAGCCTTCGGGAAGGATCCTGTAGACGGCTTCGATTTCTAGCGGTGGCACTCCCTTAGCGCCCCACGATTTTAGTGGGGACGCAGTCTCTATCACGAAGATCCTACCGCTCTCGCTCTCTAAAGCGAGTTGCTTCGCCTTAGCTACGCTCAAGGGCTTTACCTCGATCGATAGGGGCTCTAAAGGAGTTTCAGCGTATACCCTAAGCACTCGGCTTAGTAGCGATGCGGGGAGTAAGTGCATTGAAGCGAGGTGCCTTAACCTAGCAACCGTTTTAGCGAGCCCCCAAGCATCGAAATCGTTCTCGACGTTGAGATCCCTATACTCGTTTTCGAGAACCCACTTATTGGGGATCCTCGAGACTACCGCGAGGTAGCTAACTACGTATACCCTACCCCCAACGACTACCCTCAGCGATATCGCGTAAGCCTTCTCGACGAACCCGAGCACCCCTAGAATCGAGTTAGCGACTGCTTTAACGGGTAGCCGAGGGAGTTCGGGAGGCACTTTCACCAAGATCTTGGTGTCGACGCTTATCTTAGAGGGGGTTAAGCAGTAGACTTGCTTAGCCCCAACTTCGAAGCACTTGCTAAACACCTTAATCGGTACCTCAACCCATCTACCCCCTTCGTAGGCTAGGATGTGGAGGTACCTCGGGTTAACGCCGATGAGCTGGGGAACTCTACGCGCATCGATTTCCACAACCCTTCCAGCTACGTAAAACGAGTAGAACTCCCTGTAGCTAAGTAGCTTAGAGTCTCGCTCCACGATGCGCTGAAGGACTTGTCGAGCGCGAGCGTCCTCACCTTGGGTAGGGGTGTACCCATGTGCTTTAGCTAGGGCGCTGTACACCCCGAGAAGACTATGGGGTTCGAGTGGTATCGAGGTACTCGCTAAGATCGTGAACGCAGCGATTATCGCTAGAGCAGCGATCTTCGTAACCCGAGACCCTGCCATGGCTACGCCCACGCTGTTAGTAGCTACGCGAACGATGTTTATAAGCGCTTCCCACGAGGCTCTCGAGCGCTACTCTAGTTCTCTGCACTTCGTTGCTATCGCTAGGATCGTTGTTGCTATCGCTACGCTCGCTATCCCTAGGAAGCCCGCGGGGAAGGTGATTAGCTCGTCCCCTACGAACGTTAGTAAGGCTATGCCACCGAGGGCGTTGAGGTTTCCGTGGAGGAATGCTGGTGGTAGCACGCTCTCGCTCTTAGCTCTTAGGATCGAGCATGCCGTGCTTAGCGCTACGCATAGCCCCGTGAAGGTCGCTAACCCCACTGCGTTGGGGTGGTGTGGGTAGTTGAACCCGGCGATGAGTATCGGCGGTGCGTGCCAGAGGCTCCACGCGACCCCAACGATTATCGCGGCTGGGTAGAGCCCCAACTTCTTCCCGAGGGTCGTTAGTAAGAACCCCCTCCAACCCACTTCCTCTCCTAGCGCAGCGAAAGCGTTGATCGTGGAGCCCGCTATCACCGTGTTCACCAAGGCGATGGCTAGGACTAGGCTCGGACTACCTACCGCCTCTAAGAGGCTCTGTAGCTGGGGAACGCTGTAGATAGGGTTAGTGACCTCGATGCCGATAGCCATGGCTAGGAGCACGGCTAGGGCGTAGAAAGCGTAGGGAAGGGCTATTCCAACGGGTATCCACCTAGCCCTACCGAGCCTAAGACCCCACTCCCTAAGAGCGCGACCAACGCCTACACCCATAGCTATAGCAGCGCACACAGCACCAAGGAAAGGAGCGTACATCCTAGCCACGCCCAGCGCCAACACGAGCACGCCGCTCTTAGCCTCGAGAGCCCTTAGGAACCCAGCGAAGTCTATAGCGAACGCCAGCCCGAAGGACACGGCTAGGTAGGTAGCTAGCCCCCGAAGCACCTTACCCATAGCAACACCAAGAATACCCCGG
>CAZRDH010000096.1:0-7175 GCA_964598805.1 uncultured Desulfurococcaceae archaeon
TACAGCTAGCTTCGCGACCATTTATGACAGGTGTGAGTAGGTCTTTCTCGCATAAGTAAAGGGCTTCGTATAGCGATAACACGAACGGCGGCTCGTAGTCGCGCTCGGGCTTAGGCTTAGATGTAGAGAACGGCTTTCCAAAGAACTTCTTGAAGAGTTCGTTCCCAAAGCTCTTATCGTACACGATCGCCTTGGAACCGACGATTATTGCGCGGGGCTTCATAATGCTCTACAGCCTCTGTAGAGCAACCCATCGAAGGTTCTCGGAGATGCTGGACAAGCTCCTCGCGATCGATACGAGGATCCTCATGAGCTCGCGTAGTGAGTGCGAGGTACTTAGGTACGAGCTCTCCCTATAGCTAGCCTCAACAGCTTCTAGGGATCTAAACGATTTCTCTAGAGCGTCTATGCTACTACGCGGATTATCTAGGAGGATCATCGTTGCATCGATCATTCCCTGCACGGACTCTATGATGCTCTTCGAAGCGTTGAGTAAAGGTTCAACGCTTGCGCCAAGGGCTCCGGAAGCGGCTAATTCACGTAGTAAACACGAAGCATCTGACACGCCGTATATTGCCTCGCGTAGGAATCGGAATACCTCTTGATAGAGGTCGCGATTATCGAGCCCTAGCCTAACCCTTACGAAGTGCGTTACGTAGTTACGAAGCTCCTCTAGAGTTTTGCGCTTAGCCTCCCACACGCGCTCGCTCCTAACCTTAACGGACTCAAACATCCCCTTACTCAAGTCGTTGAGAGCTTCGTAAATCTCCCTAATTAAGTCGGCAATGTTAGATAGGGAGTTACGTATGCTTTCTAAAATCGTTGCCTCCGCTATAGCTACGCTCCTCATGCTAGCCTCGGGCTTTAAGATGCCTTCGCTCAAGGAGTCCAGCCCTTGAAGCTCTTTCTCGCTTTATGCAACGCGGTCTCAAGATTTAACCTTTTCTAGGAGGTCCGAGACTTGCTTACGAAGGTTCTCGCTTCGCGACGCCATGAACTCTGCTACCTCGAGCACGGCGGCATCCTTAAGCGCGTCACGACTCTCCACGATAGCTTTCCAGAGTCTTGCCTCTTCGTTTAACCCAACCTCGTAGAGGAAGAATAGGAGGAGCTCAAGCCTTTCTCGATACTCGTCGCGCTGCTTTAGCTTCTCCAAAACCCTCTCAACTCCTCGAAGTACTGTCTCGAGCTTTTGCGAAACCTCCATGAGCTTCCTCGCTCGCGCATCTAGAAGCGATGCATCGCCTACCTTCTTCGCTTTCACTAGCACGGCTCGAGTAGAATCTACGAGCCTTATATGATTATGCACTAGCCTTTCGAGTTCTGCTACAAGGGGCTCTTGGGCCAAAGGCTCAAGACCCCTTCCTAACGGTGCACATACTGTTGTCCGCTATACCGTACTGCCTCATTAGGTCGGGATTCACGTAGATGTAGTCGTAGGGCACGGAGTCGTCTATAATCGCCTTGAACTTGAATCTCTTTCTTCCCGCTACAGTCATCTCCACGTACTCGGTTATCCCAAGCTCCTTAGCGAGTCTAGACGAGATCTTTGCTTGATCAGGAGGTACGTCGGGGCTGTACCTAAGCCTAATCCTCTTCTCCCTTAGCTGAACCTGCTTCCTAGCGGCTAGTACCGATGGAGGCGGAATTACGGCGACGAGCTTCTTCACATCGAGCTTTCGCTGCTCCTTACCCTCCTCTGGGGTTGTAGCCTTAACCTCCTCCGCCATCCCTTCGCCCCCCTCCTTAGCCCCTAGAACTTGGGGCTTAACTAGGTTAAATAACCTAGCTAGGGATTGCTGGATACCCTAAATCGAATAGAGACTTCCCTTCCTCTATGCAACTCTTCAACGCCTTAACGAGCTCGTTTATTGGTATGCGCACCTGCTTCTTGGTATCCCTATCCCTTACCGTCACGGTGTTGGTGCTAGGCGTATCGAAGTCCACGGTTATGGCGAACGGAACCCCTATCTCATCGGCTCTAGCGTACCTTCGACCGATGGACCCCGAATCATCGTAGTAAGCGGTTATGCCCGCCGAGGATAGTAGCGCGAGTACGTTCCTAGCTATGCTCGTTAGGGGCTCGCGATCGACGAGGGGCAGCACGACGGCCTTAATGGGTGCTAGGTACGGCGGGAATCTGAGTACTACTCGACCGTTCTCTTCGTGGTATGCGAACTCGAGTGCGACGTACAGGAGCCTCTCGGCGCCGAACGACGGCTCGACGACGTGGGGCACGAACTTCTCTACCGCTATCCGCTCGGTTACCTCCTCCACCTTTATCAAGTTGCGGGGTATCTCGATGCCCTCGATAACGATGGTATCACCCTTCGCGCTCTCAACGAGATTCACGAGCTCCTCGCTGCTAACCCTCGACAGCGCCTTAAAGACATCGCGAGCGCGCTCGCCAAAGGCCTTGATGATTCCGAGCTTATCCACCTTAGCGACCTTCTTCCTAACCTCTATGGGCTCCCTAAGCTGCCTCAACGCGTATAGATCGGCCTTGCTGAACTGTATGTGCCTCTCCAAGTCGTAGCTATGCCTATATGCGTGCCCCGAGACCTCCAGCTTTCCGAACCTCTCGGTGAGCACCACTTGGTCGAAGGTTTGCTTCGAGTAGTGCGCTAGCTCACTAGGTAGCTTCTCCTCGAAGTACATCCTATCCCGAGGAACGCCCAAGAGTTCTAGGAACCTCGTTGCCACGCTCATCCAGTAGGCTAGCCATGGCGAGGAGATCAAGCCCTCGTTAACCGCTTCCAGTGGCGTGACCTCTAAGGGCTTATCCTCTCCACGAGACCTCTGCTCAGCCGTTAAGATCCTCAGCTTAACGTCGTTCACCCTATTTAGGTAGGGCTCGGCCTGCGGGTTCTGAGGGTCGTAGAAGAACTCTATCTCCATAATCGTGAACTCGCGAAGCCTTACTGGGCCTTGCCGCGGGGAAATCTCGTTTCTCGCAACTCTACCTATCTGGGCTATTCCTAGCGGTAGCCTTCTACGCATTAACTCGTAGACCCTCTTGAAGTTGATGAACATTCCCTGAGCCGCCTCGGGCCTTAGGTACGCTAGGTTCTCCGGGCTGTAGGGACCTATGTACGTCGTGAATAGCAGTAGGAACTTCTTGACATCGCCTAGCTCGCCCCCGCAAGCGGGGCACTTAATGTTGTGCTCCTTAATGAGCTTCGAAAGCTCTTCGCCGCTAAGCCCCTCGGCCTCTATTCCGAGGGTCTCCGCCACTAGGTGATCGGCTCGATACAGCCTACCGCACTTCGTGCACTGAACAGCGTAGTCCGTAAAGTGCTCCTCGTGACCGCTAGCCCTAAAGACGATTGCGGGCGTTATCACGGGGGTCTCGATCTCTACGACGAGCTCCTGGTGCTGAATGACGAATACGCGCCTCCACAGCTCAACGATGTTCTTCTTGAGCAGGGTCCCTAGGGGCCCAAGATCGTAGAAGCCCGCTGAGCCCCCGTAGATCTCGAATGATTGCCATAGGAACCCCTTCCTAGCGGCGAGCTCTAGAACCTTATCGCCTTTAGTGCTCGTCATTCGAGGATCCCGACCTTCTGCTCCTAGAGCTAGAATATATTCCTAGAGGAGACGCTTTGCTAGGTGAACACCTTGTGGAGAGCGCACATATTCAATGCGGTAAAGCCCTTTGGAGGCTTCGAGCCTAGGAATAGGAAGGTAGCCATCGTTGGCATACCCATGGACTTTACGTCGAGCTATAGGGCTGGTTCTAGGTTCGCGCCCGACGCCATTAGGGAGATTTCGTATTCACTTGAGCTGTGTAGCGTGTATGGCGAGTGCGTTGTTGAGGAGCAAGGCGTAGACGACCTAGGGAACTTAATCCCTATCGCGGGTAGTGCTGAAGCTACGCTAAAGCTCGTTGAGGACATGGCTAGGGACGTCCTTAGCGAGGGTAGGAAGCTCATTGCCATTGGGGGCGATCATACCGTTACCGTAGGCCTATTCGCGGGAGTAACCAAGAACTGCGGAAGCGAACCATGTCTCCTAGTTGTGGATGCGCATCTAGACCTACGCGAGGAGCTAGCGGGTAGATACAGCCATGCATCCGCAATCAGGAGGATCCTCGAGGTGTATGCACCTCCTCGGGTGGTGTGGTTCGGTGCTAGGGCCTTTAGCAAGGAGGAGCTCGAGTACCTGGAGAGATTGGGGGTAGAGTACCTAGTGGTTAAGAGCGTAGACATCCTCAAGCAGCCGAGCCACTGGATCGAAAAGACTGCGCAGTACTTAGCGCCGTGTGGCTTCGTGTACCTCTCAGTAGACTTCGATGGTTTCGACCCGGCCTACGCACCTGGGGTCCAAACACCCGAGCCGATAGGCATAGCGCCCATACACTTGCTAGAGCTCCTTAGGTCGCTGCAAGCACCCATAGTATCGAGCGATATCGTCGAGATAAGCCCGCCTTACGATGCTAGTGGGGTAACTGCGGCTTTAGGCGCTAGAATGGTCGTTGAGATAGCTACGAATATGTACAAGGCTACCAAGCGCTAACGTTGGCAAGCAGTGCTGTGGAGTAATTGATGGGGTGGTGCGCGGGCCTTGGTAGCCGGGCGGGGATTCGAACCCCGGTCACGGGGGCCAAAGCCCCGCATCCTTGGCCGCTAGACGACCCGGCTACGTCCTACGCTAGGAGTGCGTAAGGGGGTTATAGGCGTGTTCGTGCCTTGGTTCTTCAAGGTTTTTAAGCGTTGCGGCGAAAACTTTAAGTAGGGGTAGGCCTTGGTCATCAGGCCCTCTGAGCCATCTCCCGAGGACATACTCTCCAAGTGTCCTAGCGGTAATATAGTTCTCGATGAGGTTAGGGGCGAGTGGATCTGCCTTGATACGGGGGAGGTAATCGCTGAAAGGGTTATCGATAGGGGTCCAGAGTGGCGAGCATTTACCGCGGAGGAGAAGGAGAAGCGTAGTAGGGCTGGAGCGCCAATAACCGCTACTCTCCACAACGGGGGGCTCTCGACGGTTATAGACTGGTACGATAAGGACGCTACGGGCAAGAAGCTCGACCTCAAGAAGAGGCTCGAGCTAATCCGTATGAGGAAGTGGCATACGAGAACCAGGATGCAGAGCAGCATCGATAGGAACCTCGCTCAGGCAATGAACGAGCTCGATAGGATTGCGCAGCAGCTAGGGCTTCCGGACTACGTAAAGGAGGAGGCTGCGATGATATACAAGAAGGCTGTTGAGAAGGAGCTCGTTAGGGGTCGGGCTATCGAAAGCGTTGTTGCGGCCGCGCTGTATGCGGCTTGCAGAATCCATAAGATACCGCGCACGCTCGATGAGATTGCTAAGTACACGAAGAGCGGTAGGAAGGAGGTTGCGAGGTGCTATAGGCTACTCGTTAGGGAGCTAGGGCTAAAGATACCTATCGTGGACCCCGCGGACTACGCGCAGAGAATAGCGTCTATGCTTAACCTGAGCGGAGCCACCGTTAAGACGGCTATCGAGATAATAAACAAGGCTAGGGAGGCCGGGATCACGGCTGGTAAGGATCCGGCGGGGATCGCGGCGGCTGCTGTGTACATAGCTGCTTTGCTAAACGACGAGAGGAGGACGCAGAAAGAGGTAGCGGCAGCGGCTGGAGTTACCGAGGTGACCGTGAGGAATAGGTATAAGGAGTTAATTGAGCTCCTCAACACGATGGGGTTTGAAGAGCGTCGAGAAAGGTAGTTAACGTTTTTAAATAGCCTTGACTATCTTGACTATATCTCCTCGAGCCTTGGCTATAGCTCTAAACCCGCAGTAAGGGCACCTAACGGACATCATTACGTCTAGCTGCTGTTTATCGAATTCCCTCCTACACTTCAAGCAGATGTACCTAACCCGGGACTCACTCATTCCTGACCCCATAGTTGTTGCTATGCAAGCCTTTTTAACCCATTTAATCCACTACTCAGCTACGGGTTCCAAAGAGAATGAAATCTGATCTATGTCTAGGCCTACCCCCCGAGCTATGTGAGCAATTAGAAGCGGAATCGCAGATAATCAAGATAAGGGTTGAGCGAAGGAAGGTAGGTAAAGTCGTAACGATTATAGAGGGTATAGACGAAAAGTACTTCGACTTGAAGAAGCTAGCCTCGACGCTCAAGTCCAAGCTCGCGGCTGGCGGAACCGTTAAGAATGGTAGGATAGAGATTCAGGGCGATCATAGGCACAAGATAAAGAAGATACTCGTAGAGGAGTTCGGGTTTAAGCCCGAGAACATAGTGTTCATCGAGGAGACGTAGCGAAGTATGTGCTTGGGCTTAATAACAAACGTTTTACGTAGTGTCTAGGGACTTAGGCTTGGGGCTTCAGCTCGCAGAACAGGTATTCTCTAGATCCAAGGAGGCTCTGGAAGTAGTCTCTAAGTACGCTCATAGAACCCCCTTGGAGAAGAGCAATACGCTGTCGAGGATCGTGGGCGCTAACGTATTTCTAAAGCTCGAGAATTTCCAGAAGACTGGGGCGTTTAAGGTTAGGGGAGCGCTTTACAAGATCTACAAGCTTCATAGGGAAGGCGTTAAGGGGGTTATTGCTGCTTCAGCTGGTAATCACGCTCAGGGAGTTGCTTACGGTGCTAGCGTATTCGGTATGCGCGCGGTCATAGTGATGCCGGAATCCGCTAGCATTGCTAAGGTCGAGGCAACTCGCGGGTATGGGGCTGAGGTCGTGCTCTACGGATCGGTTTACGATGATGCTGAGAGGAAGGCTAGGGAAATTGCTGAGCGCGAGGGCTTAGTAATGGTTCACCCGTTTAACGACGTGGATATCATGGCGGGGCAGGCTACGATAGCTTGGGAAGTTCTTGAGCAGCTGGGTAAGAGCATCGATGCGGTGATAGTCCCTATAGGCGGTGGTGGATTAGCGGCAGGCATTCTATCCGTAATCAAGCGTGTTTCCCCTAGCACGAAAGTTATAGGCGTAGAGCCTGAGGCAGCGCCAAAGATGCTAGCGTCCATTAAGGCGGGTAAGCCAGTTACCATAGAGCCCAAGCCATCGCTAGCAGACGGACTAGTGACTAAGAGGCCGGGAGACCTCACTTTCGAGATAGTCTCGAAGTTGATAGACGATATAGTTACCGTTAGCGAGCGGGAAATCGCGCACGCAATATACCTTCTACTCGAGAGGTGCAAGATACTAGCTGAAGGGGCTGGCGCAGCATCGATCGCAGC
>CAZRDH010000097.1:0-6634 GCA_964598805.1 uncultured Desulfurococcaceae archaeon
ATTATTCTCTGCATGAGTGGTAGCTCCTTACTCTTATCCTTAGGAACCTTAACAACTTCGAGGATCTGGGAAGCTAGTGTACGATTCCTCTTCCTGATAACAACCTTAACGAACTTACGGAAAGCCTTGAGCATGTGCCTAGCCTTAGCATACCCAAACTCGTCTATGAGCTCGTCTCTAAGATCTTCTAAGCGATGAAGTGTGAAAGAGTATCCCAGGTAGGTTAGCAACTCATTTAAGTACTTCCAATGCTTAGAGGCGGTATCCCTACTAATCCCCTCGCTTAACCCTAGACTCTTCTCACGAATCCTAACTTGTCTGTTAAGCCATTCCCTAAACTCTTCTAGATCCTGCTTGGTTACGGTGTACCTAGTGGTTTCGGCAAAGATTTCTGCTGCAAGCTTATTCTTAACAAACTCGATGAGTACGGGTTTTAGAGCTGGATCTGTAATAGCTGAGACAAGGATCTTGACAAACGTGTTAGGATCAACTCTAACAGTTGTAACACCCTCAACGAGCTTAGCATACTCTTCAGGTGTGAGTAGTTCAAGCATTCGCCTTAAGAGATCGTCTGTAACTCTCCTCTTCCTGATTCTTAATCTTGTTTGCTTGGTAAGGCTTTATACCCGAGTAACGAGACCCTACCCCCTTCTCCCATAGGTAGTCAAAGATACGGTAGCGAACCTCATCTGGGATGCTGGATAGGTCTACGAACCTTGTATCAACTATCAGCAATCACCTCTGATAGTCGTTAAAGAATATAGTTCTGTCATATGCCAGGCTGATATGCTAAGTAGCGCTTATGGTTGATATGCCAGTCTGAAAATGGTGATATGCCAAGTCAGCCAGCACCAATTAGAAGTATTGAGAACCAAGTATATGAGTTTATTTGGTGGGGCCGCGGGGATTTGAACCCCGGACCACGGGGGCCCAAGCCCCGCATTCTACCAAGCTAAACTACGGCCCCTCGCCGCTATGTGTTGGTAGGAAATGGGTTTTTATGTTTCATTCTACGTTGCTTCTATTGCTATAAGTGGTTGCTGTATGGCTGCGGGAATGCATTCTGTTATCGATATGAGTGAGGAGTATATGTCTTCGATTACGCTCTTTGCCTTGATTGGGTTCTCTAAGCTGCTTCGTAGTGCGGTTATTACGTGCGCTACCTCGTCTTCAGTCATTTCGGTTACGGGCTTTGCTTTTCTCGAGAGGATCGTTGCTAAGTCGGGTTTCACCCCTATCTCCTCAGATATGTATATCAACGCGTTAATCGCTTCGGGTATGCAGTCTAGGTACTCGTAACCTTCTTCGGATAGACTGTATAGGCACGTGGAAACAGTTTCTATTGCTTCGAAGAGAGGTGTAGAGATTTCCATTTTCGGTCAGCCCTCGGTATAAATAGCTTGGTTCTAAGGTCATACGAGTTAAGTATTGTAGCCGCAGAAGGGATTGATTGGGAATGGTGCCGCCGGCGGGACTTGAACCCGCGACCACCGGATCTCTCCGGGTGTATGCCGTATGAGTCCGGCGCTCTACCGGGCTGAGCTACGGCGGCACCGAGCTAGGGATTTTGTGGAGGGTTAATAAGGCTGTTTCGAATTGGTTTCGCTCGGGATGATTGGAGACTCCAATGGTGATCGGTGATCGCACTCCACCCCTAGATGACCGCTTAGCGCCTAACGACGCCTAGCGCTCTCTTCAGCTCCTCCTCGACTATGTACTCAAGGTCCTTGTAGTGAACCCTTATTAAGTGTAGGTAGAAGCCCCTCTTCGTGAAGGGGCCTTTATCGCATAGCCTACACCAAAACGTTCCGCCTCCATCCTTCGCTATGCTCATCGATATCCTCTCGAAGGCTCTCTCTAGGTGGGGGGCGGCTAGGGAACCGACTAGGTCTTCGAGCCTGTACTTCTGTATCATTGAAGCGGATTTGCGCGCTAGGTACTCAACTAGCTTTCTAAGCATGTAGTCGTACCTCATGGCTAGCTGCCCGCGTCACTAGCTTGGCTCGTTACTAGGGTTTTAAGAAGTGGGAGCTCTCCGAAACAATGTTAAGGTGCTAAGGCTCTACTCCTCGAAGACCTAGCTCTGCAACGTCTTCAGCGCACAGGAGTTTAAGCACGTCGCTTAGGGGTGCGGCAACGCGTAGCCTAAGCTGTATCTCGCTACACGTTCCTTCGTAGCAAAGGAATAGCGCTCTCGCGCTCTCCACTCGTAGGCTACGCGCTTCAAAACCCGTTTTCTCTATAGGTACATCCTTTTCGCATAGCTCGATGCCCTCTCGCTCCATGGATATGCATCTAGAGCTTGCTAGCCCTTCCCTAGGCATCTTGATGCTCTCGGGGTACACGTCTATGGATAGCAGCGTTGCTTGACCCAGGTCTACGGCGATGCACCTAACGAACTCCTCGACGTATATCTCTACGTACTTAAGGGGCTGGTCGTGGTGTATAGTGTATATCCCTGCGCTCTCTAGCGGAGTACACGACATAGCCAATCCTTGCCTAGATGAATAGCTTTAGCTCGGTACCGCAGTACGGACAGCGATAGTGTAGCTTCCTAGCGTGTGCTTCGCAGAACCAGGCATCGTATTGCTCGTAGCACTTTGGGCAGTAGTAGACGGTGTCGTCCCCTATGTATAGCTTTCTCGCGCATATCCTGCACTTAACCTCGTACCACCCCTTATGACCCGAGGCGTTGGTACCCCTAGGCTTAAGCATTCCACCACCGCATCGAGGTCGATGGATGAGACTAATAAGCTTACGCTGGATACCTACTAGGGTCCCAGCATTGATTAAGTTCGTTAGGCTACTGTGCTTTGCCGACGTGCATAGCCCTCGCTACCTCTCGCTATTCATAGCCTCCATGGCTAGGGCTAGCATCGAGGGAGTTTCCGCGGTGCTGATGGCGGGGGACGTCGTTGAGAGGGGGAGAGTGGAGGCGCTTAAGCACGTACTAACCGTTTTGCGTAGACACGTTAAGGACGCTCCCCTATACGCCGTTTTCGGGAACGAGGAGTACTTTGAGAAGGAGCGGGAGTTCATCGAGGCGTACCCCGAGATTACTTGGCTAAACGATAGCGTTGCGGAGCTAGAGCTCGATGCCGCGAGGATATGCATCGTTGGCAGCAGGGGGGTACTTGCAAAGCCTACGCATTGGCAAGCGAAGCATATTCCCAACATACACGCGCTGTACCGAGAGCGATTGAGGAAGCTAAGGGATTTACTGCGCGAGTGCCGATCTAGGTGCTCCAAGGTCATTCTATTAACACACTACGCGTCCTCGATGGCTACGGTAAAGGGCGAGCCGCCCTCGATACACTCGTACCTAGGGTACCCAATAATAGAGGGCCTACCCCCCGAGGCGAGGCCCGACATAGCCGTACACGGCCACGCGCACAACTCCAAGGTTCTAAAGGCCGTGGTGAACGGCGTTGAGGTTCACAACGTTGCGATACCCGCGAGAAGGTCGATAACCTTAATCAGCTTAGCCCTAGAGCCCAACCCTACCAACGCTTAGAATAGCTAGAGTCCTCGGAGGCACGCTAGCGTAGCCACGTAGAGAACCGGCGGCAGTAGATGAGTGTACCTCTCGCCCCGCTTCTTCATGGCCGCGTCAATCCTTAGCAACTCCACGATCGAGCGCTTTTCGAATAGATCCCTTACGCCCCTAACCCCCTCCTCCTCGAGTAGCTCTATGTATGGGTATGCAAGGGCCTCGCTAACGCTCCTCCCCTTCCCAATGTACTCCATAACCTTCTGGAGAGCACCGTGAACCTCTATGGCCCTTACGTAAGCGTACCTCTTGGAGGTTCTAGCGAGGGAGTTCAGCACGTCATCTAGGCTAAGGGACTCGACCAAAACCCTGCGACTACTCAGGTCCGCTTTCTCTAGGTCGTAAGCGTACTCGCCTCCTAGGGCCCTAAGCGCATCAACTAGCTTCTTAGCATCGCTAGGTGGGGACAGCATGAATAGCTTAGTCACGAAGCTAGGGCCTTCGCCTCGCTGTTCAGCCCACGCAAGGGCCGCTGCTACGGGTATCGATAGCGCGATCTCGATTACGAGTCTATGCCCTAGCTCTCGAGTTGCTTCCTCAACGCACCTAGCCATCGCGTTGCCGAGCCCTACATCACCTATGGATATGGCTCCGCGACCGAGCTTCTCTAGGGACTCGAGGAACTCCTCGACGATTCCATGAGTCGCTAACCCCGTGACCATGCACAGCTCGAAATCGTTTTCCGGAGAGAACCTGTGGGGCGCTCCAGGTTTAGGGTAGCTACTGCATGCATACACAATCGCCTTCATGACGTACTTAACGTCCACGCATCTCGCCCTCACTCTTTAATGATAGTACCTAGGCTATCTAAGCTACGCGAACTGGGTCTGTATGAAGCTAAGCTTCGTAAGGCTATTGCCGTGGCTATCGCTCGTAGCCTCGACGACGCTCATACGCTTCGAGCTAGGGATCCCGGTATCGCTAGTTGCGATAGTCGTCATCGTGGTGGCCACGGGGCTCGTGGTCGTTAGAGAGATCTACGGGAGGCCCGTCGCGATAGCCGTGAGCAAGAGCTTGGCCCTAGACATCGGCGGGTTCGTAGCCCCAATGCTGCTCCTCACGACGTTCTACCTAGGCGCTTCGTGTAGATGGTGGGAGCTAGCGCTTTCAACAGCTCTATACTCCCTCACGGCCTCCTTACTGGCAAAACCGTCGCACACTAGCGTTTCACTAAACGCGATTGCTTACTCCATCGCCCCAACGCTCATCCTCGCAGCGCTCTTCGGAAAGAGCTCTTACCTCTACCTAGTACCCCTACCCTCGTTCCTAGGGATACTGATGTACGTAGACGTAGCGCACTTCATAGCAACCTACCGAAAGCGTCGAGCCACATTCATCGTGGGAGGAGCGGGTGCGCTAGACGCCCTAATCGTTGGTCCTGCTGTAGCGTGCTGCGTAGCCGCGATGACGTCCTCGCTATTGCGAGCTTCGCTGATATCTACCTCGCTCGGGTAAGCCTCTCGCGGGGCTAGACGTGAGGGTAGCGATAGTGCATACCCGGCCCACGCCTCCGTGGAGCGCTAGGCAGTTGATACTAGCGTTCGAAAGCCTAGGGGCTTCAACTACCTACCTAAGACCCGAGCAAATGGTTTCCGAGTTCGGCAAAGGAGCGTTTGCCGTGCACGGCCACGGGCTCTCGCCCATAGAGGTCGACGCGGTCGTGCTAAGGGATATAGGGTTCTCCATAACCATAGAGCAGTTCCTTCGTAGAGTCTCAACGTTTAAGCACGTAGAGATGCTGGGGATCCCCGTCGTGAACCCCGTCGACGGGCTGGTTCTAGCGAGGAATAAGCACCTTAGCCTCCTAACGCTAGCGAAGCACGGCATTCCCGTTCCACGCACGGCAGTCGTCGAGGATCCATATACTGCTTACCGCATAGCGCAGAGCTGGGGCTCCATAGTGATAAAGCCCATTGTGGGCAGCATGGGTTTCGGGGCTCTCAAGCTAGACGACCCGGACACGGCGTTCGTCGTAGCGAAAACCCTTGCTCAGCTAGGTCAACCCATATACATACAGCAGTACGTCCGAAAGCCCAATCGAGACATAAGGGCCTTCGTGGTGGGGAGCGAGGTTGTCGCCGCGTACTATCGAGTGCAGCAAGGGTCGTGGAAGACCAATATAGCCCAAGGGGCTCGCGCCGTACCCATGGATAGGGTTCCTCGAGAAGTTGAGGAGCTAGCGATAAGGTGCTGCGAAGTACTGAAGCTCCACTACGCTGGGGTGGATATAGCGGAGTCTGACGAGGGTTATGTAGTGCTAGAGGTAAACGCGTCTCCGGGGTGGAGAGGTTTAGTTGCCGCTACTGGTGTAAACCCTGCTCTACATATAGCTAGGTACGTACTCGATCTAGCCCGGAGATGATGACTTGCAAACCGGCCGACGAGTGAGGAAAGGCTCTCGCCCTGATCCTACCTCAATCGAATCCTCACGGCTATACCGCATCGCTTAGCTACGTCCCTAACGAGCTCGGCGAGCTCCACGACCTTCTCTACGCCGCCCCTAAGAGCAATAACAACACTTATCGACCTAGGGATCCCCACGTGTAGCCCACGCCCTACCTCCATCGATAGGGTTGTCGTTAACAAAGTGTTTCCACATCGACACGCAATATTTGCGAAAGCGAAGTCCACGCACTTCTCGCATACCCTAGCCAATTCTTCGCGAAGCCCCTCCACGAACTTGGTCACGGTTGCTGGATCCTCGGAAAGCACCTCTAGCAAGAGCTCGAAGGCTTGAATCCCTAACTCACCTCGCTAAAGCTTATGCCTATCGCACCTAGCTCCCTAATTATCTTCTTCACGACATCCCTAGACGGTACCTCCACGAGTATCTCCACCACGGCGTGCCACGGATCTAGGCCTGGACTATGTCTAAGGTGCTTAACCTCCAGGACGTTGCCCCGACTCTTAGCTATTACTAAGAGTACACGGCTTAGGGAGCCAGGAACGTCGGGTACTACACCCCTTAGTATGGCGACTCTACCGCTCTCGCACATACCCTCTATGAGTACACGATGCAATACCGTCACGTCTATATTGCCTCCAGTAACCAGCGCTACCACGTTCCCCCTGACTCGAGCCTTC
>CAZRDH010000098.1:0-17510 GCA_964598805.1 uncultured Desulfurococcaceae archaeon
TTCGCTACCAATGCTCGTACCGCCCGCAACCGAGGAAATACTGTTTAGGGGAGTAATGCAGTGGCTACTAACCCAAGCCCTCAACCCATGGATAGCCCTAGCAATAACAGCAACGGTATTCACCCTAGGACACGCAAGAGCACTAGGATCGAAAGCACTACCAATAGTCTTCGCGCAGAGCATAGTCTTCGGCTTACCCATAGCACTATTGAGCTCCCTACCACCATGCATAGCCCTACACTACGCAGCAAACATAGCGGGCTCAGCAAGAACCCTAGCCGCACTAGCTAAGCGCAGCGATAGGGAGATAGTGGAGGAGTTGAGGAGAGAGTTAAGCGAAATCCAAGCGAGTCACGCTAACTAATTCCAATGGTATCCCCAATAAAATCGCTTTCAATGAAAGCCTCTCGCTAAGATACTCAAGATCTTAAAGTCTTTGATTGGCGATCTCTACGACCATAGCCCTCGCCGTGGTTAAGGAGAGCTTACGCGAGTTGCAATACGCACTTAACAACCATGAATCACGGCGCCCTTAGGGACTCGCATTCACGCTGAGTTCCCTCGCTGAATGCCGTAGACTAGGTCTAGTACAATGCCCTCTACCTCATATACACGGCCTTGAATGGCTATTCCTATCTCAACGTTTCTTAGAAGCGAGGTTTTCAAGAGATTTGCGCTCGTAATCAATACCTCGTTTCTCGAGGAGTAGATCTTTGCGTGTAGGGGTCGTTTAGTTATATGCACTTCAATTTCGGAACCCATATCCCTAGCTCTAACTTTCAACTCGTTAAGATTTACGCGAGGACTCGGCTTACGAACTATGAGCTCGACGTGTTTAGGCTCTGGAGTTAAAGCTAGCGCCTTGATTATCAGCTCAACACCGTATTCATCGATAAAGGGTGTTACCAGTATCGATTCTCTATACGAGCTCACTACATGTGCTATACCAGCAGCTATCACAGGTTCACCGCTTCTACTCTTAACAACGGTGTAGCCCCTTTCCTCAGGAACAATGCTATGTAGCTGGAGCTCGTCTAGAAGAGGTTTGAAGAGCTTCCTAACCACGAAATCGTTAAACGGCTTCCTTGGCGCACCACTTTTTCCGCGCTCTACGGGTAGACCTAGCTCTATTAACTTGCTGTTCCAGAACCTCATTTCTTCACCAAGGACCTTAACAACATCTCTACTCCTAAACGTACCTCTAGACCTCAAGAACTTTAGCAATACCCTTAGGGGCTCCCATCGAAGGAATAGCTTTCGTAACATCTCTAAGCATTGATTCGAGTGAGGGTCTCTACATAGCTCAGCTAGCTCTCTAGCGATCCCCGTAGCTATGTACGTAAATCCAGAGCTCTTGTCGTAGCTATGTATCGCGAGTATCCCTAGATGCCATGCTAAGGATAGGTATCCCGAAACATCTCTAGGATTGCATTTAATCTGGTTGGACAACGATTTGTATACGGGTGAAGAGCTCACTACCTGTCTACACGCGGCGAACCTCATGACCTTGACGAAGTCTTCGAGTTTGAACGCGCTGATATTCTTGCTCTCGAAGTAGATCTTAGCAGCTGTAAAGAGGTTGCTTATAAACACTGAGCTCACCTTATCACTCTCTACAATTGAATAGCGCAACGCGAGGTATAAACTGCTTTGTAGCTTTTTGCGTGCTTGACTTGGTTCTAGTGTTGAGGGGGTTGGGTATGGGGTTTGAGAGGTATAGGGATTGGTTTGAGGAGGCTATCGATGATTTTGAGGTTGCTAAGGAGTTGTTTAAGCTTGGTAGGTATAGCAAGGTGTGTTTCTTCTGTCATCAGTCTTGCGAAAAGGCGTTGAGGGCTCTCGCTATTAAGAAGCTTGGTCGCTACATCCATACTCGCAGCGTTGCTCAGTTGCTTAGGGAGGTTTCTAGGTGTGTAAGCGTGCCTCTAGAGCTCGTTAAGAAGGGTGAGAAGCTCGATAGGTACTACATACCCACTAGGTACCCAAGTGCGTGGCCTGCTGGAGCTCCGCATAAGCACTACGATGAGGAGGATGCTAAGGAGGCTCTTAGCTACGCTGAGGAGGTGATGAAGTTTGTTGAGAAAGAGCTTGAGGGAGATCCTAGCGGGTAGTAGTGCTAGCGATGTTGTTAACGAGCTCGAGGCTATTCTGCGGGAGGTTGCTGAAGAGCTTCGCCCGGTATCGATTATCGTATGCGGGTCCCTAGCTAAGGGCAAGTTCGTTAGGGGTTTAAGCGATATCGATATCCTCGTCGTCGTGCCTCGAGACGTGCCTAAGGATAGGAGGTTCGCCCTTAGGGTCGCTAAGGATATCGATGTGGAGATAACGGTTGTTTCGGTAACCGAGTTGAAGAACGCTTTAGAGAAAGGCAATCAGTTCTATAGGGACGCTATAGAGAGCGGGGTAGAGGTCTACGGAGACTTATCTAAGTGGCTAAGCATCGAGGGGGAGAGCGAGGGCCGCTACCGAGCGCGAGCTCCGTAAAGCAGTTCTTAAGCTATGGGCGCCTCTCTAGCTAGGGTAGCGCTGTGTATCCACGCGACCTTACGTGGGTTGAGCTAAGGGACTACGTTAGTAAGGGCGTTAACCCGCTAATCATCCCCGTAGGCTCTATCGAGGGGCACGGCGCTCACCTACCTATAGATACCGACGTGTTGATAGCTTCGTTCATCGCGGACGAAGTGGCTAAGAGGTTTGGCTGGGTATCGCTACCCCCAGTAACGTACAGCATCACCGTCCCCACGAGGGTTAGCAACGTGTGCATACCGACTCGCGTCTTTAGCGAGTACCTAAAGTCGATTCTCGAGCACTTCGCTTCCTACGGCCAGAGGAAGTTCGTTATCGTGCTCGGCCACGGGGGGCCCGATATGAAGAGAGCCGTGGTTAACGCGTGTAGCCCAATATGCTTAGAGCGCGGCGCTGCCGTAGGTGTTTACCACGTTTCGCAGATCCTTAGGGATCTAGGCCTCGTAGACACGAGTATCGATAGGCACGCGGGTGGGTGGGAAACGAGCATGGTTATGGCCATCGACGGCGGGTTGGTAAAGAGCTTATCCGCGTATAGAAGCCTCGAGGACTTGCGTAGGTACGGAGTAGCCGGCAACCCGCTCGAGGCTTCGCCCCAGAGGGGGGCGGAGCTAATCAACGCTGTAGTTAGCTACGTTGGTGAAGAGGCTAAGAAGCTCGAGCTCGGTAAATGCATCTTCAACTGGGTTAAGGGCTAGGGCACTACCCTTAGCCACGGAACCCTCTTGAAGTCCTCGTCGAAAGTCAGGATGGTCTTCACGCCGTAGTGCTTGCAGGTGAGGGCGATAATCGCGTCTCCCGGCAGTAACTTGTACCTAACCATTGTTTCGTATAGCTCGTCTACATCGGCTCTATCTCGTAGCACCGTAATTTCGTACTCGTTAAGCAAGTCCCTTAAGGCTCGTAGCTCGCTCTCAACGAAGCCGAGCCCATGCCTCTCAACGATCTTCGCTACTTGATGCGGTCCGCGAACACCGAATTTCTCTGTAGCCTTAACCCTAATGAGCACGTAAGTAGCTTCCTCTACGACCCTCAGACTCGTGCAAGCTCCTTCTCGCTCTAAGTAGCTCGCAACTAAATCGGACTTAGGCTTAACGTTGTGAAGCAAGTAGATTAAGGCGTTAGCATCAACGAAAATCAAAGGCTTTCAGCCTCCTCGAGAGCTTCCTCTAGGAGCTTCGGGTCTACGGGTCCTAGAATCCCCTTGAACTTCTCGAGGATCCTCTTCCTGCGCTCCACTTCCTCGGGGTCCTTCACCTCGATTACCAGCTCCTGCCCTTCTCGAAACTCCACGGGTTCGAGAGGCTTGAGCACGCCGTTCTCGTACCTAACCCTAATGATTCTACTCACGGCGATCCCCCGAGAAGTGGTTGCGGAGGCGGTAGATAACCTCTCGCTCGATGCTTATGCAGCGCGTTGCTTTCGTTGATGGTCGAGACGAGCCTCCCTAAGGCGCTCCACGAATCCTCGTAGCGCTACGGCATTAGCGTTGGAAAGGCGTTGACTTATTGCTGTAGCGTTGAGTGAATGCGACTGTCGCGCGAATAACGCTTTTAAACCCTTGCTACGTCTGTAGCGCGGGGTCGCTATGGAGAACATAGAGTTGGAGGTTCTAAGGCTTCGTAGCGAAGGCATGAGCATTCGCGAGATAGCTAGGGCCCTAGGGATTTCCAAGGACCGCGTGTACAGGATTCTAAAGAGGTACGGCCTTTCATCTTCTTCCGTAGAGCAGCGCGTTGAGGAGAGGATTAGGGCTCTAGTTAGCGAGTTGAGGGAGCGTATCTCCAAGGCTAAGCCTCTTCTCGCTGAGCTTAGCGAGAAAGGGGGTTTAGCGAGGCTAAGGGATTTAGATCTCGAGCTAGTAGCTATAGAGAGCAAGCTAAGGGCGTTAATCCCCTTAGTCAGCGCGCTGTCTAAGGAACTAGCGGAAGCGTGCGAATACCTCTACGCTTACGTACCTAGCATTAGGAAGGCTATCTCGAGCGCGATGAGGTTCTCTGCAAGCGAAGACGTGCTACCGTTCCTAAGACTTTGGCAAGCCGTTTACTGCGGCGACGAAGACATGGCCAGCAAGTTCTTTGAGCTCCTCGAAGCCTACGTCAAGGTACTCGAGTACGCGGTGTCTAGGCTATGAAGGTCTTCGGCGTCGTGGCTAGCCCCAGGAAGGGCAATACGTACGACCTGTGCACGAGGTTCGTTAAAGCGCTTTCCAGGTACGTAAGCGTGGATGTAGAGCTACGCTTACTAAACGAGTTCAGGATCGAGGGGTGCCGAGGTTGCGCGAAGTGCATATACGAGGGTAGGTGCTCGATAGACGACGATCTCAACGCCGTGATCGAGAGGATGAAGCAAGCCGACTTAGTTATCCTCGCTAGCCCCGTCTACGTGTGTAGCGTGTCGTACCTAATGAAGCTCCTCATGGATAGAACTGGGTGGGCGAACCACTACCCGCCTCTCGTGGGGAAGAAGTGCGTAGTCGTAGCGACGACTGCAGCCTCGTGCTTAAGCCCCGTGCTAAAGGCTTTGAGGAGCTACGCCGTTTCGCTGGGCATGACGTGCTTAGCCGAAGTAGGGTCCGCGTACGTAGACGGGAAGCCCGTTAACGAGAGGAAGCTCGGCGAGCTACTCGACGACGTTGCTAAGTACGTAGCTAGAGTGTTGAAGGGGTTAGCGAGGCCTCGGGTTAAGGTCGAGGACGTAGTGCTGTTCAACTCCATGAAGTACAGGGCTATGTACGCGAAGCAGTGGAACCCAAAGGAGTTTGAGTACTGGCGGCGCAATGGGCTACTCGAGAGAAGGTACTACGATCCCAACGCTGTAGTGCCTACGGTTGTGCGGTTGAGAGCCTTTGCGAAATCGCTTTTAGCAGCACGCGAATACATGCAGCAAATCGTGGTTAGGAAGTAGCTCTCGTTAATGGCCTACGCAAGGCTAGGGCTTGTACCCTAGGAGCGTTATTAGCGCGGTCGCTATAGCCGCGTTCACTGCGTAGGTAGCTATGATCGCTGTAACGAGCTTTTTCTCGCTTGCGCTACCCATGGTTGCTAGGGCCAGCCTGACTATGGTTATGGGGGCTCTGGGGTTGCACGAGGGCTTGAGCACGCCGTTGGGCTCTACGACCGTTGGCCTATCTACGCGCTCTTTCTGTAGGAACCCCCCGGCGGAGGCTAGGTAGAGCAGCCCGTTGAGGAATAGAACCATGTTCGCGAGTACGTATAGAGCCTCCATCCTGCAGGTTACGGCGCTCGTTGCCAGCACCGCGCCTATCGCGAACGAGCCCGCGTTCCCGTTGAATACCCTAGCCGGGTAGGTGTTTAGGATGGTGTAGGGCGCTAGGATGGCTAGGGCTATGGCTAGGGTTACGGCGTTCTGCATCGGCGCCCCCAAGCCTATCGCTAGGGCGGTGGCGCACGCCGTGACTACGGTTGCTCCCCACGCGAGCACCCCGTTGTGGGTATCGATCATGTTAGCCCCGTTGCAGAACACCGTGTAGGCTGCTAGTACGAGCAGCGGGTAGACGATGAACATCCTCGCGTGCCCTAGGACCGGTATCCACGGTCGGGGAACGTACTGGTGGAGAGCTATCACGGGGATCGCGGGGGCTAGGCCGAGGAGAATCTTCGTTCTAGGGCTAAGACCCTTTAGGTCGTCGAGGAGCCCGATTACCGCGGCTACGGCTATGGATAGGGATGCCGCTAGGAACCTACTCAGCGAGGTTAAGCCTAGGAGCCAAGCGGTTCCGAACCCAGCGAGCGCCGCTACGGCTATGGATAGCCCCGCGGAGCAAGGCACGTAGACCTCCCCGGGCTTATGCACGTCCCTACATAGGTACCCCCTCCTAACCTCCGCAACCGCTATCCCCGCCGCGCTAAGCACAGATGCTAGCGCCGCGACTAGGAGCGCTGCTAAGAGCCTCGGTAGCAACCCCAAAGCGCTACGCCTCGACGGGCGCGACTACGAACCTCTCCCTCCTACTGAGGACTAGCTTGCCCTCCTCGGGAACCTCGTAGAGCTCTACAACCATCTCCCCGCCGCCGACCTCCACGATCATGGCCGAGGGTATTAGCGAGCCCCCGCCACCGCTCGGAACCCCGGTTAGGGACCCGGGGTTTAGGTGGATAACGCCTTCGTGAACCTCTATGAATGGAGAGTGGGTGTGGCCCGATACCAGCACCTGCACCCCTAGCCTCCTAGCGATCCTCGTTAGCTTCGGTACGCACCCCCTAGGCCAAACCTGATCACCGTGAACAACCCCGATCCTAACCCCCTCGATGGAGATCACCTGGGTCTCTGGGAGGTCTAGGAAATCCATGTTCCCCGCGACTGCTACTAGCCTGCGCCCCCACGACTTGACCCTCTCGAAGAATTGGTGCCCAGTGAAGTCCCCCGCGTAGATGACTACGGGGAACGGGGTTCGGGACTCTATCAACTCCTCGAGCTCTCTAGGAACCTCGAAAGCCCTATCCGGTATATGCGCATCGCTAACCACTAGCAGCGTAACCAACGCTCCTCACCCTAGCGTACCCAGCGATACCTAGTGCAAGGGCTATAAGCGCGATTATTAGCGCCGCTACCCCAACCCACGGCCCCTCCCTAGGTCGAGCCGCAGTCGGCGCGGTAACCGTGGTGGTCACGGTCCTTACCGATACGGTGCTGGTGGTCACGAGCTTCGTAACCACCTTGGTTACGGTGGTGGTCGCGGTCGTGGTAGTGGTAACGCTCTTAACGCTAGTGACCACCACGGGCTTAACCGAGGTAATCGTCGTAGCCGAGGCTCTAGACGGCCATGGAGCGGGCTTAGCCTCTAGGTAGAGGCTTAGGGTGCTAGCGAGCCTAGCCGCTACGCTAGCTAGGAGCTCTACGCTATTGCTACCCCTAGCGAGCTCTAGGTAAAGCGCTACGTCCGGGGGTAGGGCGCCGAGCTTGGCTAGGATCGCTACGAGGGCGCTAATCGACTCGTTGAGGACCTCCGTAGTCGTCGGTAAGGCGAATAGCTTGGCTAGCGCTGCGTAAGCGTAGCTAAGCCCCTCGATGGCTAGGGCCAGCCTTAAGACGGGACTCCTAAACTCCTCCGCCATGGTTAGAGCCCTATTCGCTTCCTCGAGCTCGCTAGGCTTCGAAACCCCAACCTCGCTCGCGAGGGCGTAAACGTAGCTACCCACGGTCCTAGCGTAGTCGAGTACGCTCTGCGAAGCCCTCCACACGATCCCCTCGCTAATAACCGGGCCCCCGAGGGCTACCGGGCTCTCGAGGAGCTTCATCCACATCTCCGCGGATAGCAGCCTAGCGTCGGCGTACCCAAGGTAGGTAGCCGCTGCTACGAGGCTATCGAGGCTACTCAGCGATAGCTTCTCAGCCTCTTCAGCGCTCCTAATAGCCTCGAAAACCCTCTGCGCTACGTCCATAGCGATGGACACGCCGTAGAGGTGTACTTGCCGCGCACTCAGCTTCTCGAGCTCCTTAAGCAGCTCCTCGCCCCTCGAAGCGATTGCGTTAGCGCTCTCGTTTAGGGCCTTCGGCTCCTCGAGGAGCTTGCATAGGTACTCAAGCCTCTTAGCCAGGACGAGAGCGTAGAAGTACTTCGAGGCCGCCGCGTATAGAAGCCCTTGCTTCTCTAAGCCCCTAGCTACCTCCTTAGCTAACTCGATGCTCCTAATCCCTTGCTCAACGATCGAGGAGACGACGCTCCTTAGGTAAGGCGGTAGCTCCCTAGATACCGAGCTCCACGAGGAGTTCACGGCGCTAAGCGCTTCGTCTAGCTCCTTCCTCTCAACGCTTATCCACTCCCTAACCACGGGCTCGAGGCTCTCCCTAGCGCTCTCGAGGGCTCGAGTAGCGAGGGAAGCGTTGATCGGGGGCCTGTACCTACCGTCGGTAGCGTAGCTAAGGGCTTGGAAAACCGTCGCTACCTGCTCAACCTCTACACCGAGTTGCTTCCCCACCTCGGCTAGGTTAACGACCTTAGGCCTCTGGGTTATCATCACCAGGGGCCCGGCCCTCTTCACCACCGTTTGGAGCACCGTTACGTTGATCTGGCCGTAGGGCACGAGAAACACCCTAGCCCCGACTTCGGCGGCTGCGCGGAGCTTGTAGAGGAGCCCGCCGACGGGCCCTACGCTACCGTCGGGCATTATCATCCCCGTCATCACCACCCTCCTGTCTAGGGGTAGGTCCATGAGCGCGGCGGCGAAGGCTACGGCCATGGCTAGGCTAGCGCTAGGCCCGCCAACGATCGAGCTATTCGATACTATCGACGCTAGGTAGTCGCAGCTAGAGAAGGGTATCCCCGCGACCATGGCGGCGACCATGGCCGCTACCCTAGCGGACGCCTGCGTATCTATCTCGGTTAAGGGCCACGTCTCTAGGTATACGTGGCCGCTCCCCGGGCACCTCACCTCCACCCTCAGCTTCGCGTAGACCCCCACGCTCGTGCCGTTGGGCAGGGTCGAGACCGCGACTATGTACAGCTCCCTAACCCTATCGATGATCGGGGCGCTGCCCTCCCCCACTACCTGGATAGCGATCGCGGTTAGGGCTAGGGCTAGGAGCGTTAGCGCTAGCGCGCTGCGCATAGACCCTACCCGAGGGCGTTCATGAGCTCCCTAGCTAGCCCCTCGACTAGGTTGTCTACCTCCGCTATCGCGCTGCGGATAGAGGATGGGGAGTCCCTAGACGCTGCCTCGCGGAGAACGCTTACCGCAACCCTAATCCTCCTAAGCACCACGGCTAGCTCGGGGGTTAGCGACTCTATGCAAGCGTCAACCCCCTTCTCGAGGCACGTACCCCTAACCTCCTCCTCGCCGATGTACAGCGGCATGCCGCTGAACCTCCTTAGGAACTGGTGGAGCTTATCGAAGTGGAGCATCATGTAGGAGAACGAGTCGTATAGATCCCTAAGCCTACGATCCTTAATGCTCCTAAACGCCTCCACGAGCTCTCGCCTAATCCCGTACAGAGCGAGGAAAATCGACTTAACGACCTCCCTATCGAGCTTCTCGAAGCTCGGCTCCCTCCTCCTAAACCTATTCAGTAGGTCCCTAAGCACAACCGCAGCACCGCTAACCACCGAGGAACATCCCTTAATACGGCTAGCGGTTCCACGCACCCATCGAGTAGCCTAGAGCTATATCCCGGGCTCGGTAGCCCCGCGGTATTCCCGGGGTCCTGCACGTCGTTGTGAATGGGGTCGTCGTTACGGGGGTAAACTTGATTAGTGTACGCCTTAGAGTGTGTCGATAGGCTAGAGGCTCCCCGCGGTGAAAGTTTGGCTCTTAATAGCCGTGATAGGGGCAAGATACTGAGGTCGATCGCTAGGTGGCTAGCGGGGCTCAAGCCCGTTTTCGGGGAGAGGCACTACTTCGAGAGGTACGCCATATCGATATGCGTTACGAGGGTTCTAGGGGAGTACCGAGGGGGTAAGAAGTGCCCGTTCTGCGGCAAGAGCTTTAAGAGGACTTCCTCGCTCGTTACCCACATACTCAAGTACCACGACGCTGATCTAGAGGAGCTTTTAGAGAGGTGTAGCGAGCGCATTTCCCGTGGTTAGCAGGGGATGGCGAGAGCGCTATCCATAGCGTCGATACTCGAGGAGTATGGGTGTAGGGAGAAGCCCGTTACGCCCCGCATCGTGTTCTTAGCTAGGGATGTGAGGATTGAGGAGGTATTCCGGGGATCCTCCCCCGTAACCAAGCCCAGCGACCTCGATAAGGCTCGGGTCGTCCCAAGCGATGCTGCTCACGCGTTGAGGAGACTAGCCTCGGGGGACTACAAGCAGTTTCTCGAGAGCTACGTCGAGGCATCGCTATGCCCCTACATAACGGAGAGGTGTAGAGAGCTCGGTCCCCGCGTCGTCTACGGGCTTACTAGGCTCGAGGATGGGGTAGAGCTCTACACGGAGTGCTTCGACGCCTACCTACTCCTAACCCTCGTGCTGGGGGACCTCGTTGGGCTAACCACCTTCGTTAAGGGGGTTAGGGACGGGGTAGCGAGGTTTACCTCAGCGTACATACCGCGGGAGGCAATGGATCCCCAGCTCATTGAGGAGCTCGAAGTTTTCGAACCCCCGCAGACGAGCCTCGAGCCCGTTAAGACCCTGGAGAAGGCTCTAGACGCCATCGAGGCTCTAGGGAGCGAGGTTACGGAGCTAGTGGTATCGGTGCCGTGCCTAACCGAGGGCTTTGTGAAGGACGCTGTCCCTAGGCTAGCCTCCCTAGCTAGGAGGGGGGCTAGGCTAATACTAGTGACGAGGGCTCCAACCGATGCGGAAACGCTCTGCCCGGTGAAGTCCGTTAGTAGGTACCTAGTGCTACACCTAGAGCTAGGGGCCGTGCTTAGGAATTGCTACGTGTGTACGAGCCCGAGCGTAGAGAGCAGCATAGTCGTGAATAGGAGCTGCATAATCACCTCCTTCGAGCCGTGGCTAGACCCCGGATCGCAGATAGTTGTGGTTAACGATAGGGTCTACGCAAACACCGTAGCCACCGTAGCCCTCAGGCAGTGCATATGCTCAACCCCACTGGCGTAGACCATGGCCTTCGACCCGGTGGAGAGGGGTAGGGCTATCGAGAAGCTGGTCTGTAGGGGCGTGGAGAGGAAGTACTACAGGTTTAGGCCCTCGAGGTTCTACGGGGGGTCAGCCGTAGCGGACGCCGTTGGGTGCAACCTAGCCTGCGCATTCTGCTGGAGCTGGAGGGCTAACTCGAGGCCTAGCGAAGTAGGCGAGTTCCGTAGCCCAACCGAAGTTGCTCGCAGGTTGGTCGAGATAGCGCGTAGCCGCGGCTATAGGATCGTTAGGGTTAGCGGGGGCGAGCCAACGCTTTGCTGGAGCCACCTCGTGGAGGTCCTCGAGCAGCTCCACAGGGTTGGTAAGAGCCAAGCGCTGTTCATCCTCGAGACTAACGGGATCGAGATAGGGTTGAGTCCCTCGAGGGCTAGGGAGCTAGCTCGATTCAATAGGCTCTTAGTTAGGGTGTGCATCAAGGGCTGCAACCCCGAGTCCTTCGAGAAGCTGACGGGGGCTAGAGGCGAGTACTGGTGGAAGCAACTCGAAGCGCTTAGGGAGCTACTTAGGAACGGGGTTGCGGCTAGGCCAGCGGTAACCGCTAGCTTCTGTAGCGAGGGCGAGCTCCTAGAGCTATGCTCGAGGCTTAGGGGGATAGACTACGAGTTGCCTACGCACCTAGAGCTCGAGTACGTAATCCTCTACCCCGGCGTAGCTAAGAGGCTTAGGGAGCGAGGCTTAGTTCCTAGGGTAGCGGTGGATCCGAGGAGCTGGAGGTTGGTGAAGGGGTTTGGGGAGTAGCTTAGAGGAAACGGTCGTGGGGATAGTTAGGGAGCTCAAGCCCACGATGGACGAGCTTAGGGATGAGCTAGAGCGTAGGGGTATCCACCTAGACGGGAGGGTTCTCAGGAAGGTGGTTGCAGACCTCGTTAGAGCCGGGGTTCTATGCAAGGAATGGGACCCGGGATCCAAGAGGTTTAGACTTCATCTCTGTGTAGAGCCCTAGGCTACGCAAACGAGTTAATTAGATCGAGAGGATCCTAGGTCTCGGGGACCCCGAGATGAGTCGGGAGAGCGCTAAGCCCGTAGACGACATCGCCGTGGAGCCGCCCTTCGTCGCGAAGCCCATGATGAGGATAGGGGAGGTGTTGGGGAAGATGAGGGAGCTCAAGCTCTGGGCGGTGCCCGTCGTTGGGGATAAGAATAGGTTGGTGGGGATACTGAGCTACCGAGACATTCTCATGAGGGGCGCTGGTAGGGATACAAAGGTCCTCACCGTCATGGAGCCTCCGTACTCAATCGTTAGCGGAACCCCCATACCCGAGGCTATAGCGAAGTTCGTTTCGTGGAAGGCTAGGATGATACCCATCGTCGACGAGAAGCGTAGGCTTCTAGCCATCGTCACGAGGAGGGACGTGCTTAAGTACATGCTGGACGCCGGGCTGGTCCCGAACATGAAGGCGGAGGACGCGATGAGCACCCCGCCCATAACGATCCACGAGGATGAGAGCATAGCTAGAGCGAGGTGGCTCATGCTCAAGAGCGGCATCTCTAGGCTCCCCGTAGTCGACGACGAGGAGAAGATCGTGGGGGTGATAACGCTTAGGGACATCGTCGAGAGGCTCTACAACATTAAGCTGACTAGGAGGAGGGGCTATGAGTGGATTAGGAGCGAGGAGGAGTTCCTAGCGGCGCCCGTGAGGGACTTCATGTCATCGCCACCGATATACACCCACCGAGCTGCTCCGCTTAGGGAAGTCGTTCAAACGCTTCTACACTACGAGATTTCGGGCATGCCGATAACCGAGAGGGAGAGGGTCGTGGGGGTGATTAGCGGGCTCGACGTGATGAGGAAGTACGTCGAGAGCTTAGTGCAGGTACAGCCCCTCGAGGCTAAGGTCGCTGAAGCCGTTGGGAAGGACCCGGTTACGAAGCTACAGGTGGAGAAGCTCGTAAACGACTACCTATCGACCTTCAGCAGGATGGTGAACGTGATAGACATGAAGCTCAGCATAAAGGAGGAGTCGAAGGTTGAGAAGGAGGAGGGTAGGAAGAGGTATAGAGTTAGGATCAAGCTCGTTACCGACTTAGGGACCTTCGTAGTCGATGGAAGGGGCTGGGAGCTCCTAACAGCCCTTAGGGACGCTCTCCAAATACTCGAGAGGAGGGTTAAGAAAGCAGTTGAAAAGGCTTCTATCTACCAACCCCCGAGAGAAGAGGGGTAGAAGCTTTTTGCCTAAGGCTTAGGCTCTCGCTCCACGTAGTAAATCGAGTACTGTATCCTTATACCCCTACTCAACTCGTCTAGTAACCTCCAATCCTCGAAGCTTAGCCTCCAACCCACGGACCCAGCTATATCCACAACCTGGTCGGGCGACTTCGCCCCGGGTATAGGCACTACCCTCGGGCTAGACATGATTAGCCAGTTTAGCGCTACTTGAACCGGCTTCTTGCCGTACTTAGCCCCTATCTCGCTAAGCTTCTTAACGAGCTCCCAAACCTGCGCAAAGTTCTTTGGGTGGAACACGGGGTCCTGAGCCCTAACGTCCTCGAACTTAGGTAGGTTATCCGGAGTGTACTTACCCGTTAGAGCGCCCTTGGCTATGGGGCTCCACGCCTGCACCGTCAACCCGTGCTTCTCGGCGTAGGGAATGATCTCTTCCTCAGCCCACCTCTCGACTAGGTTGTACCTAACCTGTAGAACCACTACCTCGGCTACGGATAGGTGGCTCACAAAGCTCTCGACGAGCTCGATCGGGAAGTCGCTTAGGCCTAGGTAGCTAACCTTCCCCATCTTAACGAGCTGCTCCATAGCCTTAGCGTACTCCCTAGTCGGGAAGTGGTGCCAGCACGGAGGCCAGTGAGCTAGGAGTATATCCACGTGGTTTAGCCCTAGGAGCTTAAGCGACTTCTCTACGCTCCTCAAAACGTCGTCCCTATTGAGGAACTGCCCCGGTATCTTCGTCGATATCACGACGCTATCCCTACTAACCCCAGCTTCCTTAAGGGCCCTGCCCAGGAAGTACTCGCTAATACCCATGCCGTACACCATGGCCGTATCGAAGAAGTTTATCCCTAGCTCTAGAGCGCGGTGGATAACGGCCTTAGCCTTCTCGTACTCTAGGACGCCCCAATCGTGACTGAACTGCCAAGTGCCTAGACCAACCCTAGATATCTTCAACCCGGTCTTGCCTAGGGTCGTGTACTCCATGTCGGGCACGGGGCACACCCTCTACTCCCTCGGTCATAGCCAGGATTTCAGTTCTACCCCCTTACCTAGTCTATGAGCTCTATCTTCACTCGGTGCTGTAGTACGGTCCTAAGCCTATTCACGATCTCGGTGTACGCCTCGTCGACGTTCCTCGGGTTGAGCACGTCGGCCTCTATGACCACGACTAGGGTGCCGTCGTACACCTCGACGGGCCTAACCTGGATATTGGACTTGTCTATGAGCCTACAGCTAGTGATGACGCTCTCGATGGCCCTAGTTATGGAGTCTATGTCTATGGTCTCGCGCTCTCCAGCCCTAACCGTGACCTTGAGCCTCAGCGTGGTTTGCGAGGGCCTCACTATCACGGCCTTAACGAGCTGCGTGTTGGGTATGTACACTAACGCGTTGTGTAGGGTCCTTATAACGACGTAGCTCTCGTTCATCTCCACTACGTGGCCCTCTACCTCGTTCTCGCCGAGCCTCACGATAACCCTCTCGCCCTCGCGAATGACGTTGGACGAGGATATCATTATGAAGGTGAAGAGGTTCTCGAAGAAGTGCCTAATGGAGTAGAATATTAGGCCCACGGAGAAGCCCACGATTATCGCTAGGATCCACAGCGCTTCCGACTTGATTAGCGTGAATACATAGGATAGGTACAGGGTTATGCCTATCAGCACTATTATGAGCTTGAACTTCCCCTCGGCCGACCTAGTTATGGCTCCGCTCCTCCGGAGCCTACCAACGATCCTGTTGATCAGCCCGATGGCTACGAGCAGCGCTACGAGCCCTATCAAGGCGTAGAGAACTGGTTGAAACGATTGCCAGAACCTAACTACGTAGCTCAACACCGTCTCTAGATCCAAGTCGCAGCACCTTCCGCGCTAGTATTTAGAGGGTTTGAGTACACTGAAAAAGTGTTTAGCGCTTAGAGCCCAGCCCCCAGCGCCTTGCTTAAGTCCCTCAGCCTGCCGAGGACTATCACCTTCTGCCCCTGCTTAAGCACGTGGTTAGGGGGTACGGGGGCTATAACGTGGTTGCTCTCGTCTATAACCGCTAGGACCCTAAGGCTGTACCTCTCTAGATCCGAAACCTTCTGGTTCATCAACCCCCTATGATCGTCGACGTTGATTATCGCTATGTTTAGCCCGGGAACCACCTCGAGGCTCTTGATGTTCAGTAGCGCGTCCATTATCGCCCTAGCGAGGATCTCCTCGCGGATGATCACTTGGTTCGTTAGCTTTAGCGATACCAGTAGGTTAGCGGTTTCGACAGTGTTGGTAACGGCGATGATCTTGGGCACCCCCTTGTACCTAGCGTAGACGCAGGCTATGATGTTCATGGACTCGTCCTCGTGGGCCGCGATGATTATGTCCGCTCGGTGGATCCTAGACTCGTCGTATACGCTAACCGTCCTGAGATCCCCAACGAACGTAGCTATGTCTAGCTGGCTCCTAACCTCGTCTATCCTCTCCCTCTTGTCGTCTAAAGCGATTATTTCGTGGCCGAGCTCGTGGAGCTTCTTAGCGAGTAGAACTGCTTCCTTCGAGGCGCCTATGATCGCTATCCTCAAGCGCTAAGCACCTCGAAACCCGTTCGAGGGTTATGAAGGCGGTTAGAGTAAAGAGCTTATAGCGCCTTCTTCGATATGTAGCCCCATCCCATCGCTAGGTAGAGCGGCGCGAACTCGAGCCTCCCGAGGTACATAGCCACCATGAGCGCTATCTTGACGGCTAGCGGGGCCGTGGGGGAGGTTATGCCCACGCTTAGCCCTACGCAGGATAGGGCTGAAGCGGTTTCGAATAGCGCGTCGATGAAGGTGAACCCCTTGATTCCGTAGGCTACGAGGGTAGCGTCTATGAATAGGGCTATGCCTACGAGCGTGATTAGGTAGGTGGCTACGAAGGTTAGGACCGAGGATATGTCGGTTTCCTCTAGGTAGCCCCTACCAACCCTAAGCTTCATCACCATGGTGGGCGGGGCGAAGGTCTTAGCGCTACTCCAGATAATCGCCTTGAGCGCGATCACGGCTCGCCTAATCTTTATCCCTCCGGCGGTAGAGAACGTCGCTCCCCCAACGATCATCGAGATTATCATGATCATCTTCACGAAGTCGGGGTCGCTGAGTAGGAGGTTGGAGGAGCCTAGCTGGAACCCGGTCGTGGTGTAGCCCGAGACCATGTGGTAGAACCAGCGGGGTAGGAGGGAGAGGCTGTGGGTAACGAAGGCGTAGCCCGCTAGCAGGGCGGTGAAGAAGGCTAGGAAGCCGAAGAACCCCTTTACCTCGACCGAGGATAGGAACTCCCTTACCCTACCCCGGAACAGGAGGTCGTGGTCAGCGAAGTTCAGCGCGCCGAGAATCATGATCACGATGCTGCCCCAGTAGATAACCCAGTTGCTTCCCCGAAACCAGTAGCCTATGCTAAGGGACTTCGTGGACATGCCCCCCGTGGCTATGGCCGTCATCGAGTGGGTTAGGGCGTCGAAGAGCCCCATGCCCCCAGCCATGAATAGGAGGGTGCCTATGGCTGTGTACAGCGCGTATATCCCTAGCAGCTTCCTCATCGTGGTTATTATCGTGGGGGCGATCCTCTCGCCCCTCTCGACGATGTAGACGCTGTGGATAACGCGGTGGAGCCTAGGCAGGAGGGTCCCAGCGAACACCACTACGCCGAGCTCCCCAACCCACTGGGTAACGGCTCTCCAAAGCAGGATTACCTGAGGGCACGCCTCGGGCTTAGCGATCATGGTGAGGCCCGTGCCCGAGAAACCGCTTAGAGACTCGAAGAAGGCGTCCACGAAGTCCATCTTGATGGTTATGACGTAGGAGAAGGCGGAGAGGAGGGGGATTAAGAGCCATGAAGCGCTAACGACTATGAACCCCTCGAGTATCGAGGTAACGGTCCTCTTCCTCAACGCGAAGGCTATTGGGGCTAAGCACAGGGTTGTTAGGGCGTAGTACTCCGAGAACTCCTTAGCCGCTACGTAGTCTCGCGGAGTGGACGCGATTAGCATCGATACGACGCCGACGACGAGGCCTACGACGGAAACCGTTAGGAGTAGGAATATGGTGGCGGCTACTACGTTCCCTAGCGATGCCAAGCCCTAGCCACCGCCCTCAGCGGTTAGAGGAAGGTAAAAGTGCTTAGCGCTTAGGTTGGGGGAACACCGTGCTTCTTAGGCACCCTAGGCTTCTTAACGTCCCTCTTCGACGCGAAGAACTCTAGGGCCTTTATGATCACGGCACGGGTTTCGCGAGGCTCGATAACGGTA
>CAZRDH010000099.1:0-2647 GCA_964598805.1 uncultured Desulfurococcaceae archaeon
AGCTAAGGTGTTCTACCTGGGTAAGAACTTCAGGGGTCTCGTCACGGACTACGTGCTTAGGCAAATCCTCAAGACGCTGAACTTGGACGCGGACCTCGCGTTGAAAGCTCTCCACTCTGTACCTAACCACCCCGAGTTAAAGTACTTAGTGATCTTGTACACGGGTAATAATTTAGTTAAGGGAGCTCACGGGACTTACACCATTAACGAGCCTATAGAGATGGCCTCGGCGTTGATAATCGGGAAAGCCAAAGCTCAAGGTCCCGCAGGTCCCGGGCCTGGCCCGGGCCCTGGTCCCGGTGGTCGAGGTGTTGCAGGGTAACTATACCTCTATATCGATGGGAGCCTCGTAACGAAGATAGAGTTCGATCAGGTTGAAGAGAACAACGCTGTCTACGCCTATAACGAGGGCGTAGTTGGGCCTAACTTGGTTGCTCTCGGCGATCACGAGCTTGTTCTTAAGAGCGAAGTTGAACAGCAAGGAGTTGAGATTAGTGGTTTAGCGGTGCTGGTGTTGCTATGCAAGTGAGGTTAGCATGCTTAGTGATGCTGGCTATCATCGCGCTAGCGCTCGCAATACCATTAACTACCCAGGTCAACAAGGCTAGTAGCCCCGTTAGCGTTAAGGGTCTACAAGTAATTGAGGTGGTAGCTCGAGGGTATCGCGCTAGTCCTAGCGTAGTCGTAGAATCCGGGCTCAAGATCATCGAGAAATCATTGCATCGATACTTAGAGAACATTCGTACACCTGCGAGCGCTACCAACCTATTCCTCTACCTATACAGGGTGAGCGCTCGGGGCCCTCGAGCTCTCGAGGTAGCAAACTCTAACTTCCTAACGCTTAGCTACGTACTAAGGGAAACCCCGCTTAATCACGCTTTGAGCGTTAGCTCTAGTCTGAGTGAACTCGCTTACAAGGTGAACACCCTTCGAACTATGCTTAGGAACCCTGTGAGCTCAAGCATAGCGAGTTTAAGCTTTGCGATAACCTCGTGGAGTCTACTCGAAAGAGTTGAGGGAATATCTATAGCTCCCTCAAAGTACGTTAAAGGAGGCGCTATTTGCGCTGGAATCAACTATAGCATTACCTCGACCATAATCGATACGCTCGGCGGGATATACAACCTAAGGGTCGTCGCCCTCGAAATCGATTTAGGGAACAAGTCGATTCAAGCAACGTGTGTTCCTAATCACGGTTGTTCGTGCAATTCAAGCCTCGGCTCGTGTAGAGCTGAATTAACTGGTAACGAGCTCTATGCCCGCATATCACTAAGTACGTACATCCCGTGGAATTCATCGAGGGTCTCGATTAGGGTCGTTGCAGTGGATCGCTTAGGAGGCCTTGCTACTAAGGTAAGGACGTTTAAAGTCGTTAACGAAGTTAACGCGGAGATCAAACTCAACAGCACGATCTTCGTAACTGGCGCCCCCATGGAAGTAAGCGTAAAGGCGTGGTATAGAGACGTTGGAGCTCCCGTACCTAACGACACGGTGTACATTAACGGTAGCGCCTTGTGTAGAACCAACGCTAGCGGTATAGCTCAATGCATTCTTCGAGCACCGAGAAAGCCAGGGAATTACACCCTCGTCGTATCCTTAGCTCACGGACCGTCAAAAACCTTCGCGATAAGGGTTTTAGAGCCTAGCAAAGCCCTGTCGATGAGGGTTACGGTATGGGGCTACTACATGAAGAAGCGCATTACTGGCGCTGGACACGTAATACACGTTGAGGTGCGTATACACCACGCGTTACCACTACGCTTACTGCTCTTACGCATGGATAGCTCTAGCCCTCTACTCGAAGCCACGTACTTCTTCAGCAACGATACGCTCGTTCAGAAGGGCATCGCTAAGGTCGTGGACATCCATAGGTGGGATCGCGGTAGCGATACGACGCTAAGCATAGGAGTGTCAATCCCTTGGAGTGTAAACGGTACGCACACGCTAATGGTCAAGGCGCTAGCACCCGGTGTTGCAAAGAACTATAGCGAAACCATTGAGATAGTGAACGAGACGCGCATAGTTAGGTACGCACTAAGCGAAACCCCCCTAACGGCAAACGAAAACGCCTTACTGAGCATATTCGTAGCTTACTTCAACACGTCGATACCGGCTGGCGGCGAGACCATAACCGTTAACGGTACTCGCATTGTAGCCAACACTGATGGTGTCGCCTACTACAGCTTCAAGGCGCCAAGCAAGCCCGGGAAGTACGTGCTTATCGTAGATCCAGCCCACGGACCACCAATTACGGTTCCACTAATCGTCGCTCCCCCAATCGCTCGAGGGTACGCGGTTTCGATCCTCGGGGGAATCGCGCAGACGCTCACGCTATACCTCGCAGCACTACTAGCCTCAATGCTAGCACTAGCCGCACTAACGCTCACCGCAACCCGGAGAGTCTTAGCTCGTCGAATACCTCGAGAGCACTCACGATAAGCTGAAAGGTTCTTAACCTGCTTTAGCTCGCTTTGATTGGGATGATTGAGCCCACCTCTCTGACTCTGTGATGAGTTGGGTGAGCTTGTTGACCCACCCCGTTCTTTTCTTGCGTTGTTTGTAAGTTACTTACTTCGGGTTTTTGGGTTAGTAACTCTCTATCTCGTTTTTACGGGGGTGAGCGTGTCTCTCTTTGAGGCTAGGAAGG
>CAZRDH010000100.1:0-3769 GCA_964598805.1 uncultured Desulfurococcaceae archaeon
CCAAGTCCCTCTCCGTGAATATCCCCACAAGCTTGCCGCTCTCATCAACGACTAGCACGCTGCCAACCCTCCTAGAGTGCATAGCCTTGGCAGCCTCCCTAATCGAGGCAGTTGGGGGTACTGTTACGAGGTCTCGAGTCATAACCTCCTTTACGGTTCCCAACGCCATTGTTCTCGCCCGCCCCAAACCTCACTCTTATAAGTATTAAGCTTGTGTGTAGTTCAACCGGTTCCACCCGTATCACTTTTTATAATCTGCGTAACCAGCTCCTCTAGCCGCGGTAGCGAGAATATCGCGGTGTAGTGGCTAGCGCTCGAAACCACTTTCTTCCCTAGGAATAGGTCTACGACGCGCCTAACCGGATCTATCGAGCCCAGCACGTAGACGTTCCTTACCTCTATTGGCAGCATCTTGGGGGTGCCTATGCACAGCCTCTTGGCTACACCCTCGAGAGTCTGGATCGCTATCCTCCTACTAGCCTCGAGGATCCTGTGCGCCGGCACTACGTAAGTGCGCTTCCTAATGCCTAGGAGGGGGAACGTGGTCACCCTAATCCTTAGGTCGCGGGGCTTGGTGAAGGCCGCTACGAGCTCGTCTAGCTTAGCCGTTTGACCGAGGCTAAGGCTCTGGCTAACGAAGTTTAAGTCGCTAACTATATCGGCTTCGCTACACCTCTTCGCAGGTAACCTAGGCGCTTCTAGGGGTGGGGAAGGACTTAGCTCGAACTTCTTGGGCATCTTCTTGAGGAGTATGAGCCTTAAGAACGGGTTTCCTACCTCCGTCGATAGGCAGCAGTCTACGAGAAACTCGTCGGAGCCACGGCACTCAGGAATCTTGATGACGGCGGCTGGGAACCATAGGCACGGAAGCTCCTCGCAAACCCTCCTAGCCTTCGACGACGGGATCACGTACTGGAACACAGCTTAGCCCCGGCAACTGCTAGCCGAAGCAAGGATATAGCCTAGATGCTCGAGTAGCTACCGAGCCGCCCCAGGCACCCCCGAGGGCGCCGAGGCCTCGGCGCGCTATGAAGGGGTGAAACCTCTACTCCACGCTCCCGCCTCGATGCATTACGACGTAATGCGCGAACAGGTTTTTATATGCGGCTCGTTGCTTTACCACGCGGTGCTTCGCATGGCCCTCACTTCGGCAACCGCTATCGCGATGGCTGGGCCCCCGCTAGCGTTGCTAGGGGCTGTGGGCTCGGCGATAGGTACTGCCATAGCTGGATCGGCTGGCGTACCCGTAGCGGCCGAGGACCCTATGCAGAGGGGTAGGATCTTAATGCTAGCGGCGCTACCGATGACTCAGACGTTCTACGGATTCATATTCATGTTCATGGCGTTCACCCACCTACTTAGCCTAGGATCCTCGCTTAGCCTAGGAGGAGCCTACGCGATGGTTGCGCTAGGGCTCGTGGTGGGGTTGATAGAGCTGTTCTCCGCTATTTGGCAGGGGAAGGTGTGTAAGAGCGCTATAGCGATGCTGATAAAGACGCGCGGAGCCATCATGGGCATGGGCTTGATAATGGCTGTGTACGTCGAGCTATTCGCTATCCTGGGAATGGCCTTCGGGATAATGGCTCTATTCACGTGGGTGAAATGAGCTCGGTTCAAGCTACGCAGGTTGATAGGCTTAGGCAAGCAATTCTAGCTAAGGCTAGGGAGGAAGCTGAGCGCATCATTCGCGAAGCGGAGGAGAGGGCTAGGAGGATAGTCGAGGAGGCTAAGGAGAGGAAGAGGAGGGAGATCGAGGAGGCTAGGAAGAGGCTATACGAGGAGGTTGGGTACGAAGCTAGGATAGCTGAGGCTAGGATACGCGCATCCCAGCTAATATCGAGGGTTAAGAACGAGGTTCTGCAGGAGCTTAGGAAGAGAGTTCTCGAGAGGCTCTCCAAGCTTAGCGAGGAGGAGCGTAGGAAGAGCATCGAGAGGCTTCTCTGGGAGGCGCTGGGCAGCGGGGTGATAGGCAATAGGTTTAGGGTCTACGTAGCTAAGAGGGATAGCGCCTTAGCTGAAGACGTTGTTACGGCTGCAGGGCTAAGGGATAGGGTCGTAGCTATCGTTGGACGCGAGGATATGGTTGGGGGAGTCGTTATCGAGAGCGAGGATGGGGCGCTTAGGGTCGATAATAGCTACGGCACGAGGCTAGACACCGTGCTTAGGAGGAGGGCTTCCGAGATAGCTAGGGAGCTCTTCGGTGGGTAGCGCGTGTCGAGCTTGCTCGATAGGGATCCGTTCACTAGCTACCTAAGGTCCCTCGAAGCCAAGCTACCTAGCTTGGTTAAGGCCGTTCGAGCCCTTCGGGAAAGGGATCTCGAAGCGCTTTACGTTAACGCTGTAAGCGGAACCATCTTTGAGGCGATCGTAGAGAGGGGTCTCGAGGAGGGGTGGGGGTTGGAGAGGGTCGAGGACGAGTTCTGGAAGGAGGTCTCTAGGATCTTTAGCGAGTTGAGGGAATGTAGCCCCTCCGAGTACGCATTTCTTGTCGAAGCATTTGAAGCGCTCCTCGACCTCGAGAACCTCGCTAGGGTAGTAGCGAGGCTCCCCACGCCCGAGGGCTTGATCCCGATTGGGAGGCTAAGCGAGTGCCTAGCGAGGGGAGGAACGAGCGTCGAGAAGTGCCTAGAGGAATCCGCGCTAGCTAAGTTCGTAAGCCTCGAGATGCTGACGAGGGCTCTCGGAAGCGTCGAGGATCTCCTCTACGCCTATACCTACTCGAGGCTCGCTATAGCCAAGACCGTTCTAGAGAGGCTCGAGGGTATGGGGCTAGAGCCCGCGGCTATCGAGTGCGTAAGGAACGCGCTTGCGCGCGAGGTTGCTCACGTAGCTAGCCTCTGTAGCCTAGCTACGTGCCCAGAGAGCGTGGCTAAAGCCGTTCGCGACGCTATTGGGATCGACATGGGTAGGGCTATCGACATCGTTAGGACTAGGTCTGGAGAGGAGCTCGTGGAGAGCATTGAGAAGGCTAGGGAAGCGAGGGATAGCTCCGAAGAGCTAGATGCAGTTGTTAGAAACGTTGTTCATCCCCTCGCTAGCGTTGGCGAGGGTGCTGACCTCCTATACGCCGTGCTACAGATCGTTAGGCTGGGGATGGGGCTAGCCATGGCGGCTTACGGCTATAGGAGGGGTGTAGCCCATGTCTAGACCCCCGCGAATGAGGATAGCGTTCGTCTGTAGACCGGAGCTAGCGCCCTTCGCCGAGGCCATGGGGATAGACCTCGTGGTTAAGGTGGGTAGCGCGGAGGAAGCGCGTAAAGCGATAGAGGAGCTCTCGTCGAGGGGGGACATAGGCGTAATACTCGTTCAAGCATCTGTATACCCGGGGAAAGTAGTGGTCCGTAGAGGGCTATACCCAGTGGTAACACCCTTCCCGGGCCCAGGTGAAGAGGCGTTGACCGATCCGGAAAGGCTTTACAGACCCCTCGTGCGTAGGTACGTAGGCGTAGAGGTTAGGCTTCCTTCGGGTGGTGGAAGTGGGTAAGGTCGGTAGGATATACCGAATCGCTGGGCCCCTCGTCGTTGCCGAGGGGCTCGAGGGGTGCATGGTCTACGAAGTCGTGGAGGTTGGTGAGGAGGGGCTTCTAGGCGAGATCATAGGGCTTCAAGGGGATAAGGCGTTCATACAGGTTTACGAGGATACGACTGGTCTAACCGTCGGCGAGAAGGTTGTTGGTACCGGGAAGCTGCTATCGGCTGAGCTAGGCCCGGGCCTCATAGGATCGATATACGACGGGCTGCAGAGGCCCGAGAAGGCCATTGCTGAAGC
>CAZRDH010000101.1:0-2591 GCA_964598805.1 uncultured Desulfurococcaceae archaeon
CTCATGGTGTTGAACTCCTGGAGGAGATGCGTAAAGCTGTATAGAGGCTTAGAGAAGTGGATTAGGGGTTTAGGTTTCGAACCCCTACTCCTTCACGGTAAGATGAGCGTAGAGCAAAGGGAGGAAGTCCTTAGGGAGGTGGAAAGCGAGCGGGTATGGGTGGTATCGACTCAGGTCGTTGAGGCGGGCGTCGACAGGAGTTTCGATGCGTTGATAACCGAGATCGCTCCCGCCTTCTCACTCGTTCAGAGGTGTGGGCGCGTATCTCGATACTCAAAGCCTAGCGATAGGAACCTAGTCGCCGTGATCGTGCCTAAGGGCTCTGTCGATAGCGCTGTTGCCTACGTCTATAGCGTTGAAGCTACTAAAAGCACCTTGGATAAGCTAGAGGAACTACGTGAGAGAGGGAGAGGCGTTGATTGGAGGGGTAGAGACGCTCTCGATTTGGTGATGGCAGTAGATAGCGTTGCCGAGAAGACTCTATCCCAAGCTTCTCAACGCGTTGCTCAGTACAGCAACCTCCTCCGAGTTGTCGTAAGCGCCGCGAGGACCCCCATGGAGATGGCTAGGATACTCGACGGACCTCACTTTGAGGGTAGCTTCGTTAGGAGCTCGGCTCTAGCACCAATCGTAGCGTTCCTAGACGCTATCAAGGATTTAAGCGGGAAAGTGCTTAGCGATGACGATGCGAAGAAGCTCGTTAACAATGTGAAGAGCGCCTTCATCGAGGGTGGGGTTGTTGAGTTGAGCGAAGTCGTTAAGCCAATCGGTATTGAAGTGGGTGAGCGCAAGCTAATCGAGGATATCGAGAGGCGGTACGTAGTTCCCGTATCCGTAGACTTCCTAGCTAGGTACGGTAGGGACTACTTAGAGTTAGTTGATGGTGAGTACGCTCTCGTGCTACTGTACGTAGTTACGGAGGGTAGGGTATTGGTTAAGGCATCTAGGGTTAGCCTCGATAGAGTCGCTAAGAGCTTTGTCGAGGAGATGATGTGGATAGCCCTACGTGAAGCTAGGCTTAGTGGTGTGAGGGGTGTGTGGAAGGTTCTCGGGTTCTTAGCCAAGTTTGGGGTGTTTGATAGGGCTCTAGGCTTGCTGCCTTAGGTGGGGGTTCATGAGCGTGGGGCTCTTTGCTAGGCTCGAAATTGTTAAAGGGTCTATAGCTGTTAGCGAGGGTCTAGCCGAGCACTTAGCTAACGTGTCGTGGGTTGCAACGACTCTAGCGACCTACATTGCTAGATCTAGGCGTAACGCTATTCACGATCCTGAGCTGTTGGAGACGGTAGTAGCGGTTTCGGGCCTCATGCACGATTTGGGTAAGGCGCTCTTCAACATATCGAGGAAGCGCTTGATCGATAAGGCGCTTAGGGAGGGAAGGGATTTCACTCTAACCTTCCCTGGACACGAAGTCCTATCCGCAGCCATAGCGATAGTGTACGGCTACGAGAGTGGGTTGAGTGAGGAAGAGATAGCGCTGATAGCGAGGTCTATAGCGCTCCACCACCAGGGGCTTCGAGGGGCGCATACGTATGTATTCGCAAACCTCTCAAAGCTAGTACTCGAGGAAGCGAAGTCCGTAGACCTAAAGGAGTTTGCGAACGCGCTTCGCAACCTAGCAAACCAAGTCCGTAATCACGTAAACGCGCTGCCCATACCTACCCAAGCTCAAGAAGCCCGTAAAGCGATTGATAGTACCATTAGCTACCTAAGCACTAAGCTCAGCGAGAGCGAAGTGGAGTACGCATACGAAGTTATAGGTAGGGGAATGCTCCTCAACGCACTAAATCGCGCAAACTTGAGACTTAGATACGTAGCCCGCACAGCAACAGGCTTACTAATGATAAGCGATAACTACGTAGCTAAGAAAGCTCTCGGAGCATCGAGGATCACCGCGCTATATAGGTACCCTGATGCATGCACACACTTCGCTCAATACATACTGAGCAGATCTAAGCTATAGCCACGCCGCTAAGCAAGCTACGAACTTTAGGTACGGCTAAACAGAGATAGCTCTAGGTGATGAAGGGACGTATAGCTGACGAAGTGATGATAGGTGGAGCGCCTGAACGCCTCCACGAACTAAAATCCTTTAAATCGAACCCGAAGAAGGGAATTGAAAGAGGGTTGTCATTCGTAATAAGCTTGGTAGCTACGTAGCTATAGAGTAGTGTTAAGGTTCTACGCGTAGAGGGGCTTTTGTTGACCTTGTTGGAGTGCGAAGAATTTCTCCTTACGCTACTTGATCCCGGGTTGTAAGGGATGTTGAGACTGAGGATCTTTCAATTCCATTTATTGGATTCGAAGACTTCAAGGTCGAGTATCTCAACAACGGATACTCGCTATCGCTTTCAATTCCATTTATTGGATTCTCCATTCTTCGTTTTCACGGGGGTTCACATGAAGGTACAAATTACCCTTTCAATTCCATTTATTGGATTCCAAACAGGTTTATTCCTCTTTACATGCTTCATAATTACCTCAATCGTTTCTTTCAATTCCATTTTTCGGATTCCTAGGGGTAGCAACAGCGATGCGGCTAGGTTGAAGATGGTGTTCGCACTTTCAATTCCATTTTCGGATTCGGAGTTCAG
>CAZRDH010000102.1:0-8372 GCA_964598805.1 uncultured Desulfurococcaceae archaeon
GTGATGAGTTGGGTGAGCTTGTTGACCCACCCCGTTCTTTTCTTGCGTTGTTTGTAAGTTACTTACTTCGGGTTTTTGGGTTAGTAACTCTCTATCTCGTTTTTACGGGGGTGAGCGTGTCTCTCTTTGAGGCTAGGAAGGTTCTTCGTGTTGGTGCTAAGTCTTACGCTGTTTCCATTCCTAAGAAGTGGGCTGCTGCCCTGGGTTTAAAGCCTGGTGATACGGTTGATGTTATTCTGGATAAGGATGGGTTCATAATTATTAAGCCTCGTAAGAGCGTTGAGAACGTCGTTCTAGCTAACTCGGTGGTTATAGACGCTGGGGGCATGTCTAAGGAGGAGCTGTTTAAGGCTATCGAGGGTAGCTACATCGAGGGCTTCGACGTGGTTAAGATCGTTGGTATTCCGGAGCCGGAGATACTCGCTGCCGAGCTCATAACGAAGGTTACGACGAGGCTTCCGGGGACGGTGGTTCTCGAGGAGGGGGACGGGATAGTGATTAAGGTTGCTCTTAGCGAGGGAGTGGTATCGCTAACCGAAATCGTTCAGAAGATGATGAGCGTCCTCAACACGATGTACAGCAGGGTCATGGAGTTCCTCAAGAAGCCTAGCGCGAGGGTTCTCGGCGAGAAGGTTCTCATCCTAGACGACGAGCTGGATAGGATGTACTTCCTCGGGCTTAGGATAATAAAGAAGCAGTTGATGAAGGCTAGGACTAGCGACGTAGCCTCGGCTGAGGAGCTTAGGGCTCTCGTAGACGCAACGCTGTTGATAAAGGCTATCGAGCACGTTGGGGATTCGCTCGATAGGAGCGTTAGGGTGTTGATGGAGGAGCCGAGCATAGCGGAAGCGTTTAGCGATAAGCTCCTAGAGCTCTACAGGATGAGCATGAAGCTCGTGGTAGACGCCGTAAACAGCTATAGGAACGCCGATCTAAAGCAGGCGCTCAAGGTTACGGCGGCTAGGAGGGAGTACAAGCGTAGGATAGCGGAGCTTAGGCAGGAGGTTAAGAACCTCGAGAAGTTCTCGGCGCTACTAAACGTTTTGCAGGAGCTCGAGCTCGTTGGCGCCGTGGCCATGGACATCGTCGACGTCGCTATCTCTAGGAGCGCATCCTCCTTCGGCTCCGGCAAGAGGTAGGGGAAGAAAGTTTCTTACTCAGTAACCTAGATTCATACCCTACCCGAAAGAGCCTCCGCCCCTACTCGCTTAGCGGTGTAGGGAATGGGTGGGTTCGTAGCCGTAGCGACCACCATCGGGAGGGCCGCTCCCGTAATAGTCGAGGCGCTCACCAAGCTAAAGTTCCTTGGGAGCGACTGCGCTGGGTTAGCTACGTGCGAAGGGGGTAGGCTATTCGTTAAGAAGGATAGGGGTAGCGTCGAGGAGGTAGAGTCTAGGCATAGGCTAAGCGAGCTACCTGGAAGCGTTGGGGTTGGGCACACCCGGTTCTCAACCCACGGAAGGCCCCACGCCGATAACGCTCACCCCCACACGGGGTGCGGCGAGAGGATAGCGGTGGTGGGGGACGGGGCGGTAGCTAACTACGAGGAGCTTAGGGACGAGCTAACGATCGCTGGCCACAGAATGGTTTCTAGAAGCGATTTCGAGGTCCTAGCCCACTTAATCGAGGAGGCTCTACTGAAAACCGGGTCGCTACCCGAAGCCGTTAGGGCTTGCCTAAGGAGGGCTAGGGGCTACTTCAGCTTAGCAGCTCTAGACCCATCGAGGGAGTGCATAGCCGTAGCAACTACGTGGAGGCCCGTATACGTAGGCGTAGGCGAGGAGGGTAGGCTATTCGCAGCGTCTAACGCTAGGGCGGGGCTACACGGCGTAGCTCGGGAGGTCGCTGAGGTTAGGAGGGGTGAGATAGCGATCGTTTCGAAGAGCGGTATCGAGGTTCTAGACCTAGAGACCCTCAAGCCCGTTAGGAAGAGCTTCGAGCTGCTCGAGATGGACCCGAGCCTCGTTGATAAGGATGGGTTTGAGCACCACATGCTTAGGGAGATAAACGAGGTTCCCTACGCGATCAAGAGGCTACTAGCGTCGATACAGAAGAGGTACCTAGCCTTCGCCGCTAGGCTCGTAACGGGGGCTAGGAGCATATACATAGTCGCGGACGGAACGAGCCTACACGCTGGGTACGTAGCTAGCTACTACCTAACCGAGCTAGCGGGGGTATCCCCCATAGTGGTTAGCGCTGCCGAGTTCCCGCTCTACCACGTCGAGAACGTGGGGCCGGGCACCGTAGTCATAGCCATTTCCCAGAGCGGCGAGACCGGCGACGTAATTAGGTCCGTCTACGAGGCTAAGCTACGCGGAGCCACGATCCTAGGGATAACGAACTACGTTGGGTCTAGGCTAGCGAACCTATCCAACCTCTACCTACCCCTAGCCGCAGGCCCCGAGCTCGCGGTGCCGGCCACCAAGACCTTCGTCAACACCCTAGCCATCCTATACATACTATCGCTCTACGCGGGCAACGAAGTTGGTAGGGTCGGGAGGTCGGAGATAGAGGAGGGCTTTAGGAAGCTAGAGTCGCTAGCGGAATCCATCGAGAGCGCGATCCCCGAGCTAGATAGGGGCGCTCAAGGGGTTGCGGAGGAGCTAGCCAAGTGTAGGAGCGGCTACGTGATTTCGAGGGGCATAACCTACCCAATAGCCTTGGAGGGGGCCCTCAAGCTAAAGGAGGCTGCGTACATGCACGCCGAGGGCATGGAGGCTGGAGAGTTCCTCCACGGCCCCGTAGTCCTCGTCGAGAAGGGGTTCTTCACGCTAGTCAGAGTGCCCGTCGAGAGGGTGGCTGCTAAGGCTACGTACCCACTCATATCCTCGAGCTACGAGAAGGGCGCTACCGTAGTAACCATAGGCTTTAGCGACGATCCAGAGCTAGACGAAGCGCCCGGAATGAAGCTGAGGGTCCCTAGGACCGATAGGCACCTAGCCCCCATAGCCTTCTCCATACCCCTGCAGCTCATAGCCTATAGGCTCGGGAGGGCTAGGGGGTGCCCAATAGACTCGCCGAAGTACTTAACCAAGTTCGTTACCCAGTGAGGTGATCCACGTGGAGACGAGGATAGAGGTAGGGAAGCTCTACACCCCGTGGAGCACCCTAGAGAAGGTGACTATAGTCATCGAGAACGGGGTCGTTAAGAGGATAGCTATGGGTTGGATAGGGGGCGAGAACTACCGTAGCTACATAGCCGTGCCGGGGTTCGTCGATACCCACGTCCACGGAATCGAGGGCGTAGAGCTGTATAGGGGTAGGAGCAGCGATTTGGAGAAAGCGGCTAGGAGCTTCGTTAAGTACGGCGTAACGACATTCATCCCCACATCCGTTACCCTACCACACGACGAGACCATCGAGTTCCTGCAGAGCGTTAAGCACCTATGCGAAAACCCTGTGGATGGAGGGGCTAGGGTTGGTGGAGCGTACCTCGAGGGCCCATTCATAAACCCCGAGGCTAAGGGAGCTCAAAACCCCGAGTTCATTAGGGCGCCGAGCATCGAGGAGTTCAGGGAGTTCCTAAGGGCTGGGGCACCGCACCTAAAGGTAATCGCCTTAGCCCCCGAGCTAGAGGGGGCGATGAGCCTCATCGCCTTCGCTAGGAAGAGCGGGGTTCACGTAGCGGCTGGGCACACGAAGGCTAGCTACGAAGTTGGGCTCGAGGCTATCGCGAACGGGTTGGATAGGGCTACCCACGTATTCAACGCCATGACTAGGTTCCACCACCGCGAGCCGGGGATAGCGATAGCGCTCCTAGAATCGGAGCGCGTATACGTCGAGGTAATCGCCGACCTGATACACCTCCACCCAGCCACCATCAAGCTCGTGTACAGGGTTGCGGGCCCGAAGAGGATGACGCTCGTAACCGACGCTATTAGCGCGGCGGGCCTCAGCGATGGGGTCTACGAGCTCGGGGGGCTAAAGGTGATCGTGGAGAAGGGCGTCGCTAGGCTAGAGAGCGGAGCGCTCGCTGGAAGCACCCTAACGATGGATCGAGCGGTTAGGAACTGCGTATCCATAGGCATACCCCTCGCCCACGCCATAGCCTCCGCTACGGAGACCCCGGCTAAGTCCATCGACTTGGATAGGGTTGGGTGCTTAGAGCCCGGGTGCTTAGCCGACATAGCGATCCTCGACCAGGACCTCAGGGTGGTGGCGACGATCGTTGGGGGCGTCGAGGTGTTTAGGAGGTGCTGATAGGGATAGACGTTGGGGGCACTAAGACTAGGGTCGTGGCTATCGAGGGGCGTAGGGTGGAGGTTCTCGAGGGTGAAGGCGCTAACCCGGCGGTAGTTGGGGAGAAGTGCATCGACATCGTTTCGACGCTGCTAACCCGCATCCTCGAGAGGGTGGGTGCGGATCCGGGGAGCGTCGAGCTCGTAGGCATAGGCTCGGCGGGGGTTGGTAGGGGGTACTGGAGCAACCTCTTCGCAAAGGCTTTGGAGAGGGCTGGCGTAGACCCCTCGAGGATGGAGCTATTCGAGGATTTTCGCACCGCCTACACCTCGTGCTTCGTAGACGAGCCGGGGATCGTAGCGATCTCGGGGACGGGTAGCTCTATCTACGGCGAGTGCGAGGGCATCGAGGTTAGGGTTGGTGGATGGGGCCACCTGCTAGACGATGAGGGTAGCGCTTACCAAGTTGGGCGCGACGGCATGGCCGCGGCCCTACGCTACTTCGATGGTAGGGGCCCCGAGACTAAGCTCCTCGAGGAGATGCTTAGGTACCTAGGGATCGATAGCCCCGAGCTAGTGGTTCCGAAGGTCTACGGCTCTCCGAACCCCAAGAAGTTGGTAGCGGGGTTCGCGCCGAGGGTCGTTAAAGCCGCTCTAGAAGGAGATGAAGTGGCTAAGGAGATACTGAGGCGCTACGCTAAGCAGCTAGCTCAAGCGATTGCGGCCGCGATCAAGAGGCTTAGGGAGCGAGGTTGCTCGGCTAGGCTAGGGGTAGCGATAGTCGGTGGGTTCTGGAGCTTCGTTGAGAAGCACGTTAGGGGCCTCGTCCTCGAAGAGCTCCGAGCCTCGGTGGGGGAGGGGATCGAGCTCGTCGAGAAGTGCGTGGATCCAGCGTGCGGAGCCCTCGTAAGGGCCCTCATAGCTAGGGGCGAGCGGGAGAAGGCTAGGGAGGTGCACCGCCTTTGCGCTGAAGCGCTCTAGCCCTCCTTAAGGAGCTTGAACCTCTTTAGAACGGGTGTTGGGTCCCCGAACCTCTCAACCTCTTTAACTACGTCCTCGAGCCCAACCCACGGCTTTCTCGATCCGCGCTGGCACTCCGAAGCTATCCTAACCAGGGCCTCGATGAGGTTGTTGGTCCCTACGCACGTACCGATCATGTGCAGAACTGCTTCCCCAACGAATCTCCAGGACTTTAGCCCCCTCCTAGTTAGGGGGAGGGCTATCGAGTTAGGCGGGACGTAGAGGATCGAGGAGAGCAACTTGAAGGCCTCGCTAAACACGGCGTTGAGCCTAGCCTGGTAGAGCTCGCTTAGCCCTAGCTTGAGGAGGGATACCGTGGTTAAGTACTCGGGAATCGCTTCGAAGAGCCAAGCGTCTCGCGGATCCCTAGGCCTAACAATGGATCCCCACCACATCCTGTAGAACCCCCTAATCATCGATACCAGGATGGATGCTCGCGACCTAGCGCTACTCGGGCTAAGGGATACGAGCCTAGCGTTCGTAAAGCCCCCGCCTCGATGGATAGCAACGTCGATGGAGGTGTAGGGAAGCTCGAGCCCAAGCCCCTTAACGAGCTCTACGCAAGCCCTAGCGCATTCGCGCACCACGACGGGGTCTACCTCGATACCCTTCTCGACTACGAGCCTAAGCTCGATACCGCTAACGCTGTAAGCCCTAGCCCACCCATCCACTAACACCACGTCTATGGGGGGCACGCTCCCAACGCCCTCCAGCACGATCCTACCGCCCTCGCTAGAGGCGTAGAGCGATGAAGCTACGCAGCCGTAGTCCCTAACCACGAGCTCTAGCCTAGCGAACCTATGGAGCCCGCACATGAGGGGCACTATAACGGTCTTCGGATCGCACGAAGCTGGGTACCAGAGTAGGGAGTATCGAAGGATAGCCGAGGTACTCGAGAACCCCCACGGCCCAGCGAATGGGGTTAGCGACCCGCTCAACTCGATGCGCGAAACCTCTTCCTCTAGCGAAACCCACTTAGCTCTATACAGCCCCGAATCCGGGTCGACCCTATCAACGAACTCTAGGTCTCGAGGAGCTAGCCCAGCGTTTATCCAGAACCCTCGAGATCCCGGGGGAGCCTCTATCGATACCTCGAGCTTTAGCGAGCCTCGAGAAACCCTAGCCACGCCCTCAACGCTCTGGGTGAGGAGGGTCGAGGGCTTCCCCGGCTTAATCCCTCCCCTAAGCCTAATCGCGAGCTTCCTGAGGGCCCTCAAGGCCATCACCGCCTTCGGGAGCGGGGTCGGGCGGGGCTTGCGGGCACGGGTACCCCCAAGCTCGATATCCTCATCCCCCTGAGATGCGTGTAGGAACGGCGGGGTATATCCTTAACCAACTCGAAAAGCTAGATTACGTGGAGGGGCTCGCCTAGGAAGTCCTCGAGGACCTCCCTAACCACCTCGTTGTAGGTTAGGTGTGGTACCGGAGTCCACGAGCCTTCCTCTGGATCGAGCGAGCCGAAGATTAGCGCTGTTGCGCACGCGCATACCTCCGTAGCCCCGGGGCCAACGACGTGAACCCCCACTATCTTACCGTCGCCCACGATAACCTTGAACAGCACCCTCAGCTCGCCCTCCACGATGGCTCGACTCCAAGCGCCTACGGGAACCCTAACCACGTCTACAGCGCCAAACTCCTTCCTAGCCTCTTCCTCGGTTAGCCCAACGCTACAAACCTCGGGCTCGGTGAAGAGCGCCGTGGGGATGATCTTCCTATTCACGCTCTTCTCGCAGTGCCTATGGGTAGCTAGCGTAGCTACGATCCTACCCTCGAGAATCGCTTTGTGCGCTAGGAACGGGGGCCCATTGACGTCGCCCACAGCGTAGACGTGGCTATTCGTTGTCTGGCAAACCTCGCTAACCCTAACGAACCCCTTCTCATCGAGCTCGACCTTAGCGCTCTCGAGCCCTAGGCCCCGGGTGTTCGGAACCCTACCCACCGCTACGAGGACTTTCTCAACGCGAATCCTCTCCCCGCTGGATAGCGTTAGCTCTACGAACCCATCCCCCTTACTAACCCTGGTTACGGTCGTCGAGGTGCGTATCGATACCCCGAGGCTCTTTAAGTGCCTCGCGAGAACCCTAGAGACGTCCCTATCCATCGTCGGGAGGATCCTGTCCATAACCTCTATTAGGTGGACCTCTGCTCCCAGCGAGGCCATTATCGACGCGATCTCCGTTCCTACCGCCCCCGCCCCCACGATGGCTATGGAGTTGGGGAGCTCGTCGAGCTGGAAGAACCCCCTGTTCGTGAGGATCGTCTTCTCGTCGACCTCGAGCGGGGGCACGGTCCTCGGGTCGCTCCCCGTCGCGACGATCAGCTTGCCGTACTCGAATTCAGCAACCCTCGAATCGCCTCGGTAGACCACGACCCTATTACCCTTAACCCTAGCCTCTCCCTCGACGAGCTCTACCCCAGCCTCCTTAACCAGCCCCTCGATACCCTTAACCACGATCTCGACGGCTTTCCTAGCCTCCTCCAGTATCTTCCTACCCACATCGCTTATCCTCGGAGGTGCGATCCCAATCCTCTTAACCTTGTTTATCGCGTGGCTGTATACATACATGGCTTTAGTGGGTACGCACCCGTAGTTAGCGCACTCACCCCCAAGCCTGCGCCTCTCGATTAGAACGACCCTGTGGTGACCATGCCTAGCGATCCTAACGGCTGTTGTGTACCCACCAACACCCCCGCCGATCACGACTATGGGCTTATGCATGCCGAGTCACCTCGCGCCAAACCTCGAGGACTAACCCCTTGAGCCAGCCCCAATCGAAGCCCAGGGCTTCACACTCACTAATCACCTTATCGAATGCAGCCTCTATACACGCTTCGGAGCTACAGGCTAGGAGCGACCTCTCGAGGCTCTCTACGCACGTCTCGGGGAATACGAAGAAGTCCCCGGATATCGATACCCTAACGATCCTAGCGTTGTGCACGCAGAGCTCGAGCTCAACGCCCTTGCCACCGGGGTACCTCTTCTCGCGGTGAACGCACTTCAAGGCTACTCCCTAAGAAACGTCCAGCCCCTATCCCTATACTTAGGTAGGTACCCCCTAGCGACTTCCTCAACCTCTTTCGGGAGCCTATCCCTAACGATGGTCGCTCGAAGGGCTCTCTCGAACCCGGTCACGATAGCCTCCGCGACTCGGTGCTTAGGCGGGGCGTAGCCGA
>CAZRDH010000103.1:0-24186 GCA_964598805.1 uncultured Desulfurococcaceae archaeon
CGATTCCAGGGCTCGTGATGGGATTGAGCTCGCACTTGTACTCAACCTATCCGCCAACGTTGAGCCATCACTAAGTCTTTTCGTGTGCTCTAGGTGTCTCTACGCCGAGGCGAGGCTAGGCATCGATCACAAGCACGTTGAAGAGATAGCGCTTTCCGAGGCTCGAAGCGAGGAGCTCTTCTGCCACTAAATTGCGGTGCTCAGTGCCTTGAGGAGGGTCGTGGCTGCTAGGGTTAGGTAGAGGGCTACGGCTAGCTTCCTAAGCTTTTCCCTAGGTGCTTCGGTAACGATTCTAGCCCCTAGCGTAGCTCCTAGGAACGAGGAGATGGCTAGGGGGATGGCTAGCGCTGGGTCTACGGCTCCGTGGATAGCGTAGTTAGCTAACCCCGTAGCGGCGGTTATCCCCACCATCATCTTGCTGGTGGCTAGGGCGCTCCTAATGTCTAGCCCTAGGAAGCCTAGGAGTATCGGCATCTTGATCACCCCGCCCCCGATCCCCGTCATCGCCGATACCGCTCCCGCGCCCATGGACGCGGGTATGGCTAGCGCGAGCCCTCCCCGGGGCTTCGGCTCGGTGGCTAGGAGCGCGGCCGCTAGGAGCAGGGCGGCGAAGACGATGAGCTCGACTAGGGAGCCGCTAACGCGGAGAGCAAGAGCGCTTCCGCCTAGAGCCCCTAGAACGGTGGCTACCTCGAGGGCTAGCCCAAGCCTAACCCTAACCAGCTTAAAGCGAAGAAACCTGTAGAGGCCGCCCAGCCCCGTGCCAACCACCGTAGCCAAGCTGGAGGACACGGCTAGGTGAGGCTCGAACCCAAGGGCTATGAGCACGGGGGAGACTAGGCTCCCGCCACCGATACCCATCAACGTCCCTACGAGCCCAGCGACGAACCCGAGCACGGGGATCCACAGTAGCGAGAGCCACACGCCGCAACCTCGTCAGCGAAGCGCGTTACCAACATAAAAGCGGTTGGCGGGGCTCGACCCCTAGGAGTATATTACCTAGCTTCGCGGGGGCCTCGCTCGAGGGGCCTTGGGATGGGTGGTGGGTCTAGGGCTCTAGGCCTAGGGCTGTGCATGGCGCTAGCGCTCGTAGGGACCATGGCTTTGAGGATCCAGTTCCCCGCGGTATCGTTCTACGCTAGGAGCGCCCTAGGCTCGAGCGCTCTAGACATCGGGCTCCTAACGTCGTCGTTCATGGCCGCTCGGGCTACGGCGTCGATACTCGTTGGTAGGCTCTACCGCAGGGTCGAGGTAGCTAGGGTGCTGCCCCCAGCGTGCTTCGCGCTGAACGCGGGGATAGCCTACCTCTACCTCTACGCAAGCTCGGTGTGGGTAATCATGGGGCTTCGAGCCGTTCAGGGGTTTCTAAACGGGTTGGCGTGGGTAACGGTGCAGGTAGCTCTCGGCGAGCTCTCTCCCGCGAGCGCTCGGGCCACGATGTACACCGCGTACTTCTCCATCGGGTCGCTGGGGATAGCCTGCGCTAACTACCTGTACTCCTACATAGCCAAGGCCTTTCCCAACCCCTACGACGCCTCGATGCACGTATCCACAGCCCTATTCCTCGTAGCGGCAGCGATAGCGACCCCAATACCCTACCCACCCATAGCGAGTAGGGGTAGGGGCGTCGAGAGGAAGGCGGTGGCTAGGGTCCTAGCCCTACTAGCCCTCTTAATGGCCTCGATATCCGTGGCCATGGCCCTCCCCTCGAGCGACGTAGTCTACATCTACGTGGGGGAGTCCATGTCTATGAGCAGGAGCGAGGTGGCTACCCTAATCGCTAGCGCGCTAATCGTTGCGACGGGGGTTGGGCTAGCCCTCAGCATAGTGGCGGATAGGCTCTCGGAGGGAAAGGCCTTAGCCACGATATCGGGCATAGCCGTGGCTAGCTGCGTAGCCATAGCCATCCCCAGCCCCATAGCCTTCGCCGCCGCCATGACGATGCTCGTATCGCTAGCTAGGAGCGCTAGGTCGATAGCTAGGAGGGTAGCGATCTCGAGGGCCGGGGCCATGGGCGTAGGGATCGTGAACGCGGCTGGGAACGTAGGCAACGTGCTGGGCTCAGCCATCGTGGGCGCGCTCTACGACGCCCTAGGGCACAGCTACGTAGAGCTCGGAGCGCTTAAGCTAAACGAAGCGCTAGCAACCCTCTACGTACCCACCTCCGCAGCCATAGCGGCCTCGGCAGCGTGCTTAGCTAGGGGAGGGCCGAGGAAGCGAAGCTCTTAACCTAGCGACCCCCAGCGGTAAGCGGGGAGCCATGGGTAGGGCGGCCCTCCTAGTCATAGACATGCTCAGGGACTTCATCGAGGGGAAGCTATCGAGCCCTAGGTTCAGGAGGGTGATTCCATGCATCGAGAGGCTGCTCGAGGTAGCTAGGGGTAGGGGCGTTCCAGTGGTATACGTATGCGATTCCCACGTGCCGGGAGTCGATAGGGAGCTCGAGCTGTGGGGCCCCCACGCCGTTAGGGGGACGAGGGGGGCGGAGGTAATCGACGAGCTGAAGCCTAGGGAGGGGGACTACATCGTGTTGAAGAGGAGGTACAGCGGCTTCTTCCAAACAGACCTAGACCTACTCCTACGCGAGCTAGGCGTAGACACGGTGATCCTCACCGGGGTCTCCACCGATGTATGCGTCCTGCACACGGCTGCCGACGCCTTCTTCAGGGGGTACCGAGTGGTGGTAGTGGAGGACTGCGTCGAGGCCTTTACCGAGGAAGGGCATAGGTGGGCCCTCGACTACATGAAGAGGGTCTACGGCGCTAAGATCGTTAGGAGCGAGGAGATCGAGAAGATCCTCGGGTCAGCCGAGAACCGCTTCAACACCTAGCTTCAGCACCCGGACTACCCAATCATCACCCCCTATACCCTAGGCAGCTCCCGCTCCAAACCCATTTCCCTAGCAACCCTCTTCAAGTCCATCCACATCTCGACGCAGTTCCCGTACCTCCTCTCGAGATCGAGCTCGAGCCCCTTAGCAACTACCTCGCCTAGAGCCCCGAGGCTCTCGACGAGCTCCTTCCTAACCCTATCGGCGAAGGGCTCGAGCGTCTCGTAGAGAGCCTTAGCCCTATCACCCCTATTCGGGAGGGCTGCTACTCGAGCGCACTCCCTACACAACTCCTCGAGCTCCCTAGACCCAGAGACGAGGGCTTCGACGTCTATGGGCACTCCGTAGAGAGTCCTTAGGAGGGTCGCTGAAGCGACTACGAAGGGCTTAGGCACTTCGCCCCTAGCCGCGAAGCATATGGTCATAGCGGTCGAGTACACGTCGTACCTAGGCCCGACCCTCTCGAGCGCTAACATCACCGGATCCGCGTAGGCTGGAGTCGCTCGAGCGAGCCTAAACCCCCTCGAAACCCTTCCGCAGCCCGAGAAATCGGATAGGAGGGGCCTATACCCCCTAGGCTCGCTAGGGTCGCTAGCTAGCAGAACGTTCCTAGGCTTAACGTCTGCGTGGATCATCCCCAGGCTGTGGACTAGGGCTAGGGCTCCGCACAGCCTTATAGCTACGTACAGAACCTCGTCGGGCCCCAAGCCACTCCCCCTACCCCTAACTAGCGCCTCTAGGTCCCCCCTATCGGCGAAGTCCTCGAGGAGCGCAGGCGGGTACTCAACGTAGTACCCGTAGTCGAACCTATCCACGACCACGATGATTCCGCGGGGGATCGCTATGTACCTCCTATACGACGCTAGCTCCCTAGCTAGAGCAGGGTCGAGCCCAAGCCTCTCCAAGCCCCTCGAAACCTCCTCGTCGTCGACCGAAGCAACTTCGAGAGCCTCTATAGCCCCCCTAAGAACCCTTAGCACCTCCCTAGAATCCAGCTCCTCCCTCTCGCCGCCCCTAACCACCTTCAACGCGTATAGCCTACCCATCGAGTCCCTAGCGCTCAGAACGTAGCTATAGCCACCCGAAGAGCTAACCACCCCCTCGACCCTAAGCCTAAACAGCTCCCTACCAACCCAAACCTGCGGAACCGCACCCTTCCTCCTAGCGCAAGCCTCGACCCCTTGCCTAAGCCCTGGGTGAACCTCGTCGAGCCTAATCGAGGTAGCTACCATCCTAGCGCTCTCGTCCTTAGCGTAGAGCTCGCTCAGCGCGGCGAAAGCGTCTAGCCCCGTCTTCGCCGAGGTCCCCGCCTCCATGACCGCGGCGGCTATAACGTCGTCGAAGACCACTAGCCTAAACCCCCACCCGCTGCCGCTCAGCCTAGCGTAGACGAGCTCCTTGTTCCCAGCCCTATCCCTAGCGAAATCGCTAAGCGCCTTGATTAGAGACCTAAGCCCACCGCTCCTAACGAGGGTTTGCCCACCCCTCTTGAGGAGGAGAGACGCGAGTACCAACGGATCCTGCAGAACCTTGCTAACCTCGTCTATATCTAGGCATGCGCTAAGCTCCCTCACGCCCCAAACCCTTTTGCAGTCCCGCTATCTCAGCACTCTTCAAGAGAGGTAAATGAAGTTAGCTCTGCCTCCCCCCACTACCTTCCTCGCTACCTCCTCCACGCTCACTACCCTCGCTACTAACGATTTCGAGGATCCTTATGGTAGTTAACCCGAGCACTAGCTCGATTCCAGGCGCGAGCTCTATGGGTTCCCTACCCCTAATATCCTCGCCGTTAACGAAGGTACCGTTCCTACTACCCATGTCAACGGCGTACCACTTCCCATCCCTATGGAATATCCTTAGGTGCTTCCTAGAGACGTAGGGATCGGGTATAACGATATCGCAGCTAGGGTCCCTACCAACGAGGTACTCACCGGGCTTAAGCACCTTAGTGCTCGGACTCGGGAGGAAGTAGCTCCTAATCTCCACCTTTAGCGAAGTCATTTGCTACCACCCCTCGAGCTCGCGACCCTACCGCTTAAGAGCCTCGATATTATCGACATTAGCTCCCTATAAGCTTCTGGAGAGAGGCCCTCCTTAGCCAACCTCTCGCGGAGATCGATGGTCTTCTGGTAGAGGTCCTCCCTACCCAGGCTGAGGGTAGTGTTGAGCATCTCCTCGATCCTCTTCCTCACCTCCTCGCTAACCCCCTCCCTCCCAGAGGAGATAGCCTTGCTGAGGGACTCGGCTAGCTTAACGGCGCTAACCTCGACGAGAACCTTCTCGTCGACGGCAACGCTACTAACCTGCTCTGGGGGAAGGGCTACGACCCTAACGGGCTCGGCAACTACCTCTACTACCGAGCCCTTCCTAGGATCTTCGAACCTAGCCTTAACCTGGGCAAGCACCCTAGCTCCGCTAGGCTGAGGAGATAGCAGGAATTCGCCGGCTATCGAAACCCTCTCACCGTAGTGAACGTCGCCAACTGGAACCTCTAGACCCTCCTTCGATAGGTATGACTGCCTACCGAATACGTTCACGTCTATCCCCGGAACGCTCTTGATGAACACCGTTACCTTCCTAGCGCTTAGATCCCGGTACTCCGTAACGAACCTAGGCATGAGCTTGGATAGCTCGTCGGGGTGGGAAACGTGCTCGAAGAACCCGCTTAAGTTCCTAGCTACTTCCGCTAGGAGCCTCTCGTTATAGTCCTCCCCAACCCCGATCACTAGCGACGTAGATACGTGCTTCCCCAAATCCCTAGCCGCGCTAGCTATAGCATCGAAGCTGCGGGGCCCCGACGTAGGGTTCCCATCGGTTACGAGGAGCACCTTAATCCCTCCAACGGCCCCGCTCCGCAGAGCGGAAGCAGCGTCCTTCTCGAGCTCGCGGAGCACGGCGTATAGGTTCGTACCCCCACCGAGCCTGAGCCCCACGATAGCCTCCTCGATTTCGCTCCTCCTAGAGGCTGGTACTAGGCTAGCGACCTTCTCAACCCGGCTGTTAAAGCCGTAGACCGAGACTAGGTCTGAGGGCCTCAAGTAGTCGAGGACCTTTAGCGCGGCCTCCTTAGCCCTAAAGATCTTGGCTCCGTTCATCGACAAGCTCGTGTCTATAGCCATGAGGTAAGCCGATGGAAGCCCGCTAGGCTTAACGCCCTCGACGTCTATAACGAAGGGAACGACGTCGGGCGTACCCGCAGCAACCTCTATCTTGGCTAGCCTAACCCTTAGCTCGATGCTCATACCGCTACACCCTAAGCGCTAGAGACTGTACTAGACCACCTCTAAAACCGCTTAACACTACCTTCGAACCCTCTTAGCCACGAAGAGCCCTAGAAGGAGGCTACCCGCGAAGAGCGCGGCTAGCGAGGGAACGAGGATCCAGGGGCTGGGCAGCGCCGTGGTGTAGACCGTGCTCACGGTCAGCCTCGTAACGGTGCTCGTAACGGTAACAACCCTCTGCTCGAGGGGCGCGGTAACGGTCTTGGTCACCACCACCGTGGTCTCGAGCACGCTACTCGACTCGGGGGCGGTTCCGCTCGTAGTCGAGGTAGTGGTTGTGCTCGATAGCGTGCTCGCCGAAGCCCGGTGCTCGTAGGGAGCGAAGAGCTTCTCGACGAAGCTCTGCAGCTCGCGCTCGACGACGTAGAACTGGGGCGGGGTGAAGACGTAGAATACCTGCGTCGCGTTAATCTGCTTGCTAACCCTCTTGAACTCCTTCACCGCGGTCTCGTTAACCCTAATCACCTTGGTGTACCCCTCGAAGATGAAGGGGTTCGAGGTTAGGGACCCGGCGAGGAGGTCTATGGGTATCCACCCGAAGCCCGGGGCGTAGGCTAGGACGAAGGCGTGGGGCCCCGCGTTGTGGAATACGTACAGCGTGCTCTCGACGGGGAGCTCGTAGTTGAGGCCCCAGATAACCACGTAGCCATCGGCCATCACCGCCGGGATCCCGAAGCTCCACAGCAGCGCTATTATCAGCCTAGACATGTCGTCGCAATCCCCAACCCTCTTCTCAACGATTTCCCTAAGCGGCCTAGGGTACGGCGAAACCTCGTACCTAACCCAGTGCTTAACGAACTCCGCGACGTAGAGCGCTATCACGAGCTTCGAGAAGTTGCTTGGGGGAGCGCCAACGGTCTTCTCGAACCACCTAACGAACGCTGGCTTAGCCACTTCGAGCACGATCCTAGGGGGCTCGCCGAGGAACTTCGTCACGTCCTTGGGCAGCGACTCGTTGCGCGGGGGATACGCGTAGGGATCGGCTAGGGCTAGGGCCTCGAGCTCGCTAAGCCTAGTCATGTTGATGCCGCACAGCACCACCCTAGCCACGAAGTAGCCGAAGAACCTCTGCCCCGCCTTGATGCGGAACTTCATGTAGTGGCTAGAGTTGTCGTACGTAAGGTTGTAGCTGTAGACGACGTAGACCCTCTGAACTAGTCCGCCCCCAAACGAGATGTTCTGCGGAGTCTCTAGGTAGAGAACGCCGCTGTAGCTAGTGTTGTATATCCGTATCGAGTTTAGGAAGTATAGCTCCGTACACTCGCTAAGCGACGAACCGCTCCCCCCATTGCTAGCACCCTGAACCTGCGTAGGTACGGCCGCTAGAACGAGCGTTGCGAGGATCGCTAGGAGGAGCGCAACTAGCCTCAAACCCGAGCCCCGCTAACTCAGTGGCTAGCGCTGGAAAACCGCGTTGCGGTTTCAACAAGCTTAAAAACCCTGTTCGCGCGATGCGGTGGGACGAAGACCTTTGCTAACCCCTTACCAAGTCGAGGTGCTGGCATCCCTCGTAGCGCTAGTAGCTGCATGCGCGTGGGGTAGGGTTGGTAGGCACTGGGTATCCATAGCCATAGCGATCCTCCTCCTAGCCACGGGGTGCTTAACCCCGAGGCAGTTCGTAGAGGGAGTCGATTGGGACGTCATCGGGCTGATCCTCGGCATGGGGGTTATGACTAGCTACCTAGAGCTCTCGGGGGCCATGGACTTAGCCACGATGGGGTTGCTCAAGAGGGTTTCCTCCCCCCGCGCCCTGCTATTCGCCTTGTTCATGTCGGCGGGGCTCGTGAGCATAGCGCTAGAGAACGTCTCGGTGACCCTCCTCTTCGCGCCGATAGCGGCTCGCGTAGCGGCGGAGCTGGGGATGGACGCGGCTCCCGCCGTGATAGGGGTGGCCCTAGCGTCGAACCTAGCGGGCTCGGCTACGATGATAGGCGACCCCCCGGCCATCATGACCGCGGGGTACTTCAACCTCGCCTTCACGGACTTCATCGTGTACCGCGGCAAGCCATCCATGTTCTTCTACACCCTAGCAGCCATGGTAGCGGCCTGCGGATCCACAGCCCTACTCGCGAGCCGCTCGACCCCAAGGCGGGGAGTCGAAGCGCTTGCGCAAGCGAGTCGAGGGCTCGGGGGGAAGCCCGTGGATAGGGCTTTCGTCTACGAGTCCCTCGGGTTCCTAGGGGTTAAGATAGGGTTGCTAAGCGCTAGACACGTACTCGAGGTACCGCTTAGCCTAGCGGCCGCCGTAGCCGTGGGGGGCACTACGCTAGCTAGGCTACTGCACGGGGATACGAAGAGCGTTAGGAAGGCCCTTAGGGAGGGGCTCGACTGGAGGCTAGCCCTCTTCCTAATCGGGGTCTTCGCGCTATCCAAGGCCTTCGCGGTCCAGGGGCTAGCGGCGTTAATGGGCTACGCGATACTCAGCCGGGTCGGCGAGTCGATGTTCTCGGTCACCACGGCCCTAGTGTGGATATCGGTAGCGGCCTCCGCGGTAATGGACAACGTGCCGTACACCGCCACGATGCTCCCCGTGGTCAGCACCATAGCCCGGGGCCTAGGCGTAGACCCCGTACCCCTCGCGTGGTCCATGCTGCTGGGCACGACGCTCGGAGGGAACCTAACGTTCATAGGGGCTTCGGCTAACGTAGCGGCGGTTAGGTACCTAGAGAAGCGGGGTAGGAGAGTTACCTTCGGCGAGTTCCTCCGCTTAAGCGCCCCGTTCAACACGATTAGCGTCGTTAGCGGGTGGCTACTATTCGAAGCGTTTTGGAGCTAACGAACGTTTCGCAGGCTATGTAAAGGCTCGAAACGAGCGTCCAAAGCCAGAGGCTTGAGCGAGGTCTATCGGGTAGCACTACCAGCTTTATCTAGTCGCACTATTCAGCGGTTACGCGTGGTAGGTGGTGCGAATGGCTCAGTGGATAGCTATCGAGGTGGATAAGTGGTATAGAATGCTCCACCCGAGGCCAGCCGTGTTAATAGGGTCGTGTAGCGACAATAGGTGTAGCGTCATGGCGGCTTCGTGGATAACCCCCGTCTCGAAGAGCCCGCCCATGCTCGCCGTGGCCATAGCCGAGGATAGGTATACCTACGGCTTGATTAGGGAGAGCGGCCAGTTCTCGGTAATGATCCTCCCGTGGAGCAAGGTTAGGGAGCTACACTTCCTCGGATCCGTATCCGCTTACGACGATCCTCAGAAGCTGGAGAAGAGCGGGCTTAGCTGGGTCGAGGGTAAGAGGCTTAGGGTCCCCGTGTGCCTCGAGGCGATAGCCGTCGCCGAGTGCTTAGTGGAAAACGACGTTCCTAGCGGGGACCATAGGACGGTTATCGGGAGGGTTGTTGAGCTCTACGCGAAGCCCGGGGTTAGCCTAGGGGATCCGCGTAGCTACGAAGTGCCCCTCCACGTAGGGGGCTCCCTCTACACGAAGCCCGAAGCCAACGTCATTAGGATCGAGCTAGAGTAGATATTAGCATTCCTCCACCCCCACTAGCTACGGGGCGCATACATGCGCAAGTCCTTGCCCACGGCGGTTCTAGCCCTAGCCCTAACACTCCTCGCAACCCTAAGCCCGTGCGCTTCGAGCGCCTCGAGCGCTACCGCCATCGTGTTTAGGGACGGCAGCGTCCTACCGATCGTAAACGCCTCGGCTGGGGCCCCAACGGCCCTACCCATGAACTTAACCCTAGTCGTCGAGCCTAGGGGGAGCGCAACCATGGTTCTCGTAAACGGCTCGAGCCCTCGGCCCATGGGTGTCGAGAGGCTATCCCTAAACTCCTCGGGTAGCTACACGTACCTAGGCAACGCCTCGAGAGTTCTCGTGAGGCTCGAGCTCTTCGAGGACCTCGGTAGGGAGGGTACCGTCGAGCTCCTAGCGAACGTGTCTACGTACCTAAACTACTCGGCGATGAGGAAGGTGGATAGGATCGAGATGAAGCTCTCGGCTACCGGCGCTGCGAGGGAGATCCTAGCGGCTGTAGCGAGCTTCTTAAGCAGGGAGTCGATCGAGGAGCAGCTCAGGAGCTCGGGCATTAACTGGATCAACGTCTCCAAGGCGAGCGCTAAGCCCGTTGGCAACGCGATCGCTATCGAGCTAGTGCTCGAAACCAACCTGAAGGGCTTGGCTGGGTACCTAGCGAGGCTAAGGGGGGAGAGCCCCGAAACCGTGCTGAAGAGCCTCGAGCCCCCGAACGCTAGCTTTAGGTACGCGCTGAGAGTCGAGTCGTCGAATAGCGGAACCCGCTTTAGCGCCGAGGTAGTTGGGTGGGGGAACCCCTACGAGGTTCTCAACGTCCTCGGTAGCTCGCTAGCCCTACCCACCTTCGGGGTAAAGGGGGTTGAGGTAGGGGGCGCCCTCTCTAAAGCCATCGCTACAGCGCTCGACGTTGCGAAGACCTTGGCTAGGGACCTAGAACCCCTCTACCCATACATCGAGAACCCGTCGACGACCCTAAGGCTATCCATATCGAGCGGCGTAGCGCACCTACAGCTCCGAGGCCCTAGGATCGTGGTTAGGGGCGGGAGCCCCATCGACGCGCTTAGGGTTCTAGCGATAGCGCTAAGCCGCGTATCGAAGGACTTCGAGCTACCGAAGTGGGTAAGGGGCTTGGCTAGCGCCGTGCTAAGCGAGGTGGTTACGCTTAAGCCCGGTGAGCCCGGGGTCTCGATGCCCGTGGAGAGCGTTAGCCTAGGGGAGCTAGCCAAGCCTAGGACCGTAACCATATCCGTATCCCTACCCAGAGCCACTACCTCGATTAGCGCGACAACGACGCTCGCAACGACCCCGGCAGCCACGTCGATTGCCTCGACTAGCAGCGCCAGCGCATCGCCGACGACGGTTAGCGGCTTAGCGCCCGGGATACTGCCCGTGATCGCGACGGTGGTAGGGCTGGGGGCAGCGCTCGTAGCGATACTCCTAGCGATTAAGTGGCTTAGGAGGTAGGTAGCTCTGAGCCCAAATCCTGCACGTACCCTCCATCGACACCATGCACGGGCCTAGCGGGGTCGAGGGGGTGCACACCTTACCGAAGTAGGGGCAGTCCGTAGGCTTAGCGAGCCCGAGGATTATCTTGCTGCATAGGCACCCCGGCGGATGGTCGTGGGCTTCCGCATCCCTAGGGAGCTTCTCCAAGCCGTAGTACTCGTAGGCATCCCAATCACCGTAGCTAGGCGATAGATCTAAACCGCTCTCTGGAACCACGCCTATGCCCCTCCACAGCGCGTCTACAACCCGAAATACGCGCTCCATCGAGCGCTTAGCTAGCTCGTTGCCACCCGGCTTAACGCTCCTCCTATACTCGTTGAATAGCTGGGGAACTCCCTCCAAAACCATCTCCAGGATCTTGGCGATCGCTATGAGCACGTCTAGGGGCTCGAACCCCGCTACCACCGTTGCGACGCCGAATTCCTCGGGTAGGAACCTCCACGCCTCCGACCCGATAACCGTAGATACGTGCCCCGGAGCGATAACGCCGTCGACGGGCTTGGAGACCCCTCTATGGATCTCTAGGGCGAACCTCATGACTGGGGGCGTTAGCCTTACGGTGGTTAAGAGCCTTAGGTTCCTAGGAACAACCCCTTTCTCGAGGGGTATGGAGTAGCTAGGGGCCGTAGTCTCGAAGCCTATGGCTAGGAAAACCGATTCAGCTCCATCCCTAGCGCGCTCTACCGCATCCCCAAAACCGTAGACGAGCTCGATGCGCCCACCCCGAGCCCTAGCATCGAGAAGCGTTTCGCGGGAAGCACCTATCGGCACCCTAGCCATGTCACCGAAGGTAAAGACCCTAACGCCTTCGAGAGCTAGCTCGGTAGCGTAGCGAATAACGTAGCTAGGGGTTACGCATACAGGGCACCCGGGCCCAGCGACGAGCTCTATCATCGAGGGCACGACGCTCCTAATGCCGTAGTGGGTAACGACCCATTCGTGAGTCCCGCAGAAGTTCATTATCTTAACCCTATCGATACCGCGAGCCTCGAGCTTCCTACATAGTGAGCGAATAACCTCGAGAACCTTCCTACACGCAGACCCACGGCTAAACAGCGCCTTGACGATCCTAGGGCTTACCTCCACGCCTTAGCACCACTCGGTAACGCAGCGCAGAGAGCTATTGTAGCTACTACCGCGCGAACGTAGAGGCTCGGTAAACCTGCATACCTAGCAACGCCTTCGACTACCTCGCTAAGCCTAGCTCACGCGATTCGCAAAGGCTTTGTTAGGGAGCTTCGAGAGGGCTTTGCTCGGGTAGGTGCGAAGAATGTGCTGGGGCGTGCTGGCTAAGGTCGTTAGCGTCGACGGCATCTTCGCCGAGGTGGACTTCGGCGGTACTAGGGTTAGGGCTATAGTTGCTTGCGAAGGCGTTGAGCCGGGGGACGTGGTTATCGTTCACGCTGGAGCCATAATCTCCCGTGTTTCTAGGGAGGAGCTCTTAGAGAACCTATCGATATACTTCGAGTTGATGAGGGTCCACTACGAGTTTAACGGCTTCGATAGCTCTAAGGCTAGCGAGCTCGCTAAGAGGGATATAGCTGAGCTAGCTAAGAGCCTTGGGCTCGGCGAGAGGGATATCGAGGAGCTCCTCGCTAAGCTAAGCGTACCTACTCCCCCTAGCCTCGAGGAGGGTAGCGTAAGCAGCGCTAGTGGCGACGAGGGTTAGGGAAATAGCGGTTACGAGCTGTAGCGGGATTGCGTGTAGGCGCGTAGCGTTGTACGTAACTAAGTCGATTAGGGCTAGGGAGAGCACTACGCATGCAGAGGAAGCTATGGCGTTGAGCGCGAGCGCAATCCTCTTCCACGAGCCGGGCCCTAGCCACGGCCTGTAGAAAGCTTCGGGCTTCCTAAGGGCTGCGTACGCGAGCGCTACGCACATCGAGTAGACCCCGAGCTCGATCAAGACGATGGTCGCGAGCCCCACGCCCTTAGGGGCGTAGGCATCGGGAGCTCCGCTCGCGCTAAAGTGGATGGCTATGCGGCTCGGTAGGCGCGGGTAGTAGGCTAGGGCGTAGGTCACGGAGCTAGCGACGAAGATCGTCGTAACCGCTAGGAGCAGGGTTATTACCAAGGGGCTAGGCCCCTCGATGCGCACGACCCGAGCATCGCTTAGCAGGTTCGGGATGCTTAGGAGCCTCTTCTCCGCTATCCTCTCCCCAAGGAGCACCACTAGGGGTATCGTAATGGCGTAGCCTAGGGCTGTAGCCACCACGGGCCCTATAGACCCCATCAAAGCGTAGAGTATGGCTCCAGCAGCCCCTAGGGATAGGGTTATGGAGGCAGCGATCGCGTTAACCATCCTCCAGCAGTACTCATCGACGTACGCGTACCCTATCCGTATGCCTAGCAACCTACGCGGTCTAGAGGCTAGGGATATCATGGATAGTGCGAAGCCCGCTAAAACGAGGCTTAGGCAGAGAGCGGCGTGTGCAAAGCTCATCGACGAGCACCGCCGCTCTCGATGAGCACGAGGCTCCTAAGTAGCGGGGCTAGCTCCTCTAGAACCCTAGCTAGAACCTCCCTACCCTTCTCGCTAACCCTGTAGTACTTCCTCATGGGGCCCCCCACCGGGCTCTCGCCCCAGAAGCTCTCGACTAACCCCATCCTCTCCAACCTCTTCAGCGTGTCGTACACCGTGCTCTCGCTAGGCCTAACCCTACCACCACTAACCTCCTCCAAAACCCTTCGAATACCGTAGCCGTGAATAGGTCCCCGCTCAGCGATAATCCTGAGAACAGCTATAGCGTATAGAGACTTCAGCACGTCTGAAACCAGCTTATCGACTACGTCGCTGCGCTTAGCCACGGATCCTACCTAGAGACTCGGTTCTAGTACGAGCCTAAGAATGCTTCGATTAATTCTCCTGCGGCTTTATAAGGCGCAACCCCTAGCCACACTACGGGGTTGCGCCTTGTTCTCGTCCTCTATCCGCTTCCCGAACTACGTGCTTAGAGCAACGCTCATCCCAACGCTACTGGGGTGAATACTTGGGGGAGCACCCCCTCTACGAAAGGATCATAAGCTCTACATGCTATAAGCTTGGGTTGCCGAAGATCGTAGCCTCTAGAGCTATCGAGATAGCGAGGAAGTTCTTTAAGGGGCGTGGCGGCGGATCCGAGCTCCTTAAGCTAGTGGTGGCTGGGTGCATACTAATCGCGTCTCGCGAGCTTCGCGTACCTATCAATGAGGAAGAGCTAGGGAAGGAGCTAGGGGTTAACCCGTTTCGCGGTGCATGGATCGTTATGAAGAGGGTTGGGAAGTTCGTTAAGCCGTATAGCGCTGGTGAAGGTGTTGAGAAAAGGCTTTTATCGAGGGCTTCGAGCGCCCTCCTAACGTCGTTGCTACACCCAGACCTACGCATTAAGGCCCTTGACCACCTTAGGGAAGTTGCTTTAGTTGCTCGAGGGGCTAAGTCTAGAACTCTCGCAGCTCTAGCAGCGTTTCGAGCTATGTGTAGCGAGGAATGCGATTGGGTCGAGGTAGTGAAGGAAGTTTCGAAAAAGGTTGGCGTATCTAGGCAAACGATCGTGTACTGGTTGAGGAAGCTCGGGTGGGTGCCTAGCTAGAGAGCTCGCTCTCGATCCACTCAACGAAGCTCGCAACGCTGTGGAACTCCCTATACGTGCTCTCGCCGTAAACGTCTATCTCCGTAGGCACCGAGCCCCAGTACCTTATCCACTCCTCGACGAGCCTCCACGGGCTTAGCTTATACACGTACATCGTCTCCTCGCCGGTGGAAGCGTTTACGTAGACTACGGATGCTAGCCCTTCATCGAGTAGAAACCGCTTGAGCTCCGGGTCGAGGGCTAGGGGAGGTAGCCATATAGCGTTCTCGCCCTCCCCGATTCTTAGCCATGTGCTAACGCCGTTAAGCCAGTCTCCAGCGGGGTCGAGGATTACCACCCACTTCTCGCCGATGACTAGGAGCGCTACGTGACCCTTCTTACCCCACCACACGGCTACTAGGAATAGCTTTTCACCTGGACGCTCCCCGACCTTCATCAAGGCGTAGGCTAGGAGCGCTAGATCCTCGCAGTCACCGCACTCCCTAGCGATTGTTGCGTTGGGTAGCTCTATCAGGTCTCGGGATAGGATTATTCCGCCGCTAGCAGTGGGTATGTAGCTATAGGGGTCGCGGCAGTAGCTAAGGTTTAGCTCGATGAACTTGAACGCCTTGATCGCCCTATCGATTGCGTCGCCCCAGATACCAACCTCGCTAACCACCTCCCTAACCACGCTCTCGTTAGCTACGGTGCGTAGCAGCTCCTGGACGAAGGTGTAGTTCCTTGAGGCGAGGGCTAGGTGCCACTGATCCGCGTAGGTAACGGCGTTGACGAGCTTCTTCAGCTCGCCGAAGACTACGCTCCTCAACCGGGATAGGTTTTGGCTAAGCTTCGAAACCTCCTCGCTAAGCCCCTCAACCCTAGACCTAAGATCGCTAACGCTACTAGCTAGCTCCCTAAGGTTCTCGCTAACGAGCTTAACCGAGCTGTTAACGACGCTCAGCCCCTCGCTAAGAGCGCTCAACTCCTTCTCGAGGTGCTCAATGCTAGCGCTATTCCTGCTAGCAACCGAGGATACCCTCGATAGCTCTTCGCGAACGCTCTTAGCTACGGAGGATAGGGCGCTCACGCTCGCCTCGAGCCTCGAAACCCTCGACCCTAGCTCCCTCCCGAGAGCCGATACGCTAGCGCTTAGCGACTCCAAGCCCCTAGAGAGGGTCGAGACCTCGCTACCCAGCCTAGCAACGCTAGAGCTAACGAAGGCTATGGAGCTACTTAGGCTTCGCGAAGCCGCGCGCACAGCGCTCGAAACCGAGGATAGCTCCCCGCTCAAGCGGCTTACGCTACGGCTAAGCGCTTCGTAGCTAGAGCTCATCGAGGCGCTTAGAGACGCTATGGACGTCGAGAGCGAGCTGGATAGCGATGAAGTGAGCTCCCTAGCCTCGAACCCCTCTAGCACCGCTATGGCCACGGCGATAGCGGCTAGCGCTAAAGCCACGACGCTAACCCTATCCACTCCACCCACCCATCCCAAGGAAGGGCGCGCTCGGTCTTCGGGAGATCGCTAGGGTCGAAGCGCGGTAACTCGCCGTGGGGATCCCTAGCGAAAACCTTATAGCTGTAGCCCCGCCCGGATAAACCCCCTCATCGACCCCGTCGAAGCGGGGTCTAGGGGGTTTCCGCGCGCGGGGCCTCCGTCCCCTAGCTCCTCGGAGCTGATAAGCTTGGGGTTAGCGCTCTAAGCACTTGGCTAAGGTGAATAGCCTCCTGCTCCCCCTCCAAACCTCCTTCACGACCCCCTCGCTCGCTAGCGCTTCAAGCCTCTTCCTAATGCTGTGCTTCGATGCCCGGCCCCTCAGCTTCCTAACCCGGTGCTCTAGCTCGGTTAGCGAAAGGGGTTCGCATTGCGATAGCGCCTCGATTACGGCTAGGGAAATCTCGTCCTTAAGACCCTTCTCGCCGAGGATGCTCGCCACCGTAGCGGCGGCTATGGCGGCTCGAGTGGGGGGTAGGGCGAGGGCTAGGCTGAGCTTAGCTACCTCCATGGCTAGCCTAGCGTCGAGATTGGAAAAAGACTTTTCCAACCTATCGAGCCTCTCGATGAGCTCCTCTAGCAACCGCTCTATCCTATCCAGCCTCTCCCTCACGTCCCTCACGATCCCCACTCTCCTCGCTAGGCGCAGCTTCGCCGCCCTCGCGCTCCTTCTTCGCAGCGTACTCCCTAGCCACCCTAGCTAGCCTCTCAACTCCTTCCCTACCCCGGGAAACCGCTTCCCCAATCATCTTCAGGAGGGAGGTGACCGTAGGCACCTCCTCTAGCCTCTTCTTGAGGTAGGTATCCACGATCTTCTCGATCATCTCGTCGCTCATGCCGCTCTCCTTTAGCTGCCTATAGAGCTCGGCAATGTCCTTACCGAGCCTAGACCCGTCCAAGGGCTTCAGCATGGTGTCTATCAAGTCCTTGACCATGGGTATGACGCCCCTTAGGAACTCCTCGATAGCCGTGAACACCGCCTTTAGCTCGAGGTACTCCTCGTGCTCCCTAAACTTCTCCTCGCCCCCACCAGCCACGCGCACCACCCGCTAAACAGCTACGGCTATTCAACTACAAACCCTTTTCTAGGCAGAGCTGCCCAGAGGCCGAGGACTCGCCTAATCGAGGACCTAAACCTAGACGAAGCGGCTCCGTACCTCCTCAAAACCATCGACCTTACCCGCGGCGGCAAGCCCAAGATCCTCAACCTAAGCTCTAGCCCCCAGAGGAACAGCCTTAGCCTCGGGTAGACGAGTAGCAGCACGGCTAGAGCGCCGAGCTCAGCGATTAGCAGTGCTACCCTAAGCGCTATGCCGAGCACCGCGAGAGCCTTGCGAAGAGCGTCGATAGCCCTACCCACACCGCTAACCCTCTTCACCTAGCAGAAAACGGGGTTTAGGTAGGCTTAGGGGTGGGTGCTCGCAGTGAGGAGGGAAGTAGTCAACTGGTTGAAGGAGTGCTTAGCGGACTTGAGGAGGGCTAGGAAGGCTCTCGAGGATGGGGACTACGCGCTATCGACATTCATGTCGCAGCAAGCATGCGAAAAAGCCCTTAAGGCCTCTTACCTAGCGCTCTTGCGCAAACCCTACCCGAAGACTCACGACCTAACGGTTCTATACAGCGAGCTCAAGCAGGTTCTCGAGCTACCTAGCGACGTAGTGGAGGGCTTGCCCGAGGTTTCGCAGTACTACACGATCGCTAGGTACCCCAACGCGGGGCTCGAAGTGCCTTCCGAAAGCATTTCTAGAGCTCAAGCCGTTAGGGCTCTGGGCATCGCTGAGAGCGTGGTGAAGGTAGTTGAGCAGCGCATTAAGGAGCTTGGGGATCCCTAAGCGAGTTAAGGATGCTCTCGAGGAGTTGGTGGCGAGGCTTCGCGAGGTTCTCGGGGATGTAGAGGTGTATCTATTCGGTAGCTACGCTAGAGGGGATTGGGTTGAGGGAAGCGATGTCGATATCGTCGTGGTTTCCCCTAGGTTCGAGGGCATGAACTTCGTCGAGAGGTGCGCGCTCGTTAGGAAGCTCGCGAGCCCCGAAATACCCTTTGAAATCCTTTGCTATACTCCTAGAGAGCTCGAGGAGTTGCTTAGGGAGAGCACCTTCCTTAGGGAGGTATCGAGCTACTGGATTAGGATCGCTTAGGCGAGGTTCTTAGGAACTCCTCAACGCCCTTCCTAAGGATTCTAGCCGCTTCCTCCGGGCTGTACTCCACGATAAAGGCGTCGCCTCCCTTCTCCAACCCTCCCCAGGTAGAGGATACGGGAGCTACCTCGATATGCCAGTGAAAGTCCTTAGCGCTCTTAGGAGCCATGTGTATCCACCAATTGAAGTTCTCGAAGCCAGCGGTCTTCACCACCGCGTAGCTAAGAGCCCTTAGTACGAGGGCTAGCTCCTCGAGAGCATCCCTATCGATGCTTAGCGGCGTAAGCTCGTGCTTAACGGGGATTACCCACGTTTCGAACCCTATCCTAGGGGCTTCGTAGGCTACGGCAACGAAGTGAGTGCCTCGATACACAACCCTTTCCCCGGACCTAAGCTCCTTCTCTAGGTAGCTACACAGTGGGTTCGACCCGGATTCGAATACCCTAACCTCCCTCTCCACCCTCTTCGGAACCGTTGGCAAGGCGAATACCTGCGAATGAGCGTGTAGAATGCTCGCTCCAGCTCGAGGCCCCCTATTCTTAATCACTACGACGCTCTCGACCCTCGGATCCCCCATCATCTCCGAAACCCTTCTAAACGTTGCTCGAAGGGCGTCTACGAACTGCTCGTTGCTAAGCTCGTGCACATCCCCAACGTGGCTAGGGGTCTCTATAACCACCTCGTGGTACCCGTAGGCCTCTACGTAGCTAGGGGCCCTAGGCTTTGGGGGAGAGGTCGTTAGGGCTGGGAACTTGTTGGGGACTATCCTAACGCTCCACCCCTTAACCCTCTCCCCATCGCTATCCCTAAGCCACTTCTCGACCCCACCCTCCTTCACGAGGACTAGGGTTGCTGGAGGGGTTAGCTCTTCGTTACCAGCGCAGAAAGGGCATACGAACTCCTGGGGCTTCTTAAACTCCTTCGGCCTAACCCTCCTAACAGTCGATACTATCGAGAGGTGGTCCCCGAATACATCGATCCTAATCTCGTTAACTAGCTCTACCTCCATGGCTAGCCAACCGGTTTGTGAATCGCGGATAGAGGTACAAATCGCGTTGCGCACCTAAGCTCTCTAACCAGTACCGACTCCAGTTCCGCGATCCTACTCGAGTCCCCGTAGACTAGAAGTAGCTCAATGCAGTTACACCCTGCGTGAAGGTGCATGTAGTTAACGACTACGTCCCTAAACGCCTCTACGACCCTAGCTACCTCGGTCGAAGCCCCTCCCTCCACCAGGATGATTCCGCAGCAAGTGTGCCTATACGCTAGGTGCTCGTGATCAGCTACGAAAGCCCTAATCGCCTCCTCGACGATGGCAGACCTAGTGGTGTTTAGCGCCCTAGCTATCCTATCTACGCTCTCTAGGAGCTCGCTATCTATCGAAATCCCGAACCTCTTCTTAGCCAACCCCAGCCACCCTGTACCCCAGTTCCGATAGGGCGTAGGAGGCTATGAGCGCGAGCCCCACCCCACCCGCTGGGGCTATGCCTATCGAGGTAGCTAGCAGGGCTCCGCTACAGGCGCTAGCTATGGATATGGCCGTCGAGAGCGCTACGCCCTCCCTACACCCCCTAGCGACGTTAGCCGCTATGGCTGGGGGGACGAGGACGAGCACGTGCTGCATGACGAACCCCACGCTGGTAACCGTAGCGATCCCCACCCCAGCGAATAGCGTTGCTAGGGCTAGGTCGTGTAGCCAAACTCTAGCCCCGCCGAGCTTAGCGAGGTCCTCGTCCATCGATACGAGGAGGTGGGTGTGAAGCGAAGCTGGTACGTAGGCAGCGGCTAGGAGCGCTACCCCGATTACGGGCCACACCGCGCCCACGGACTTAGGGGCCTCGCCGACGACTAGGCTCGATATCGATAGCCCGCGGCTAGCTAGGTAGTAGAGGGATAGGGTCGTGCCCGTAGCGGCTAGGCTAACCACGAGCCCCGTAGCTACGTCGCTTCCGAGCCTCCTCGAGGCGGCTAGGGCTCCTAGGGCTAGCGAGAGGGATACGAGGAGCATTACGGGGTAGGCCGCTAGCGAGTACCCCGCTACGGCTAGCGCCGTGGCTACGGAGAACACCGAGGTGTGGGGGGTCGCCGCCGCCAGGAAGATCATTCTGCGTATAGCGGCTAGCGAGCCTAGGAGGGAGAAGCTCAGCGCGGCCATAGCCATGGATAGGCACTCCCCCGCGATCCCAGCGGCTACGCATGTCGGTATGGATAGGGCTAGGCTCGTAGCCACGAGCGCTACGCAAACCCTTCTCCACTTAGGGGCTAGAGCGCTACCCGCTGCAGCTAGGCTAAGCGATGCTACCGCTATCGGTAGCCACGGGCTGGGCAACGCCGAGCCCCGCAATCGTGTGCACACCACGCTTATAACCCACGCTGGGCTGTGCACAGGTGGTGGAGCCGTGGCGTGGGTTAAGCTCGAGGGGGTTAGGGTTAGGTTCGGAGGAGTTGAAGTGCTTCGCGGAGAGAGCCTAGAGCTCGAGGGCCCGGGGCTAGTGCTCGTCATAGGCCCTAACGGCGCTGGGAAAACCACGTTGCTCAAGGTCGTAGCGGGGCTCGTTAAGCCCATCGAGGGCCGCGTCCTAGTAATGGGCGTGGACGTAACGGGTAGCCCCTCGAAGGCTAGGAGGTTCGTCGTGTACGTACCCCAGCTCCAGCCATCCCCACCGCCTTACCCCATAACCCCCCTCGAGTACGTCGAGTGCGTTCTCAAAGCCCTTGGAATACCCGAGCCTCGCCAGCGAGCCGCAGAAGCGCTAGAGCTCGTAGGGCTAAGCCGCGAGCTGTGGGAAAGAGACTTGAGGAGGTTGTCGGGGGGCGAGAGGCAGAGGGTTTTCCTAGCCCCGATACTCGTAACCAATAGAAAGGTTCTTCTCCTAGACGAGCCCCTCACCTCGGTGGATCCGAGGTGGAAAGGCGATATAGTGAAGATCATAGCCTCGAGGGCTTCCACTAGCCTAGTCCTAGTAACGAGCCACGACCCAACGCTCTTCCTACCCCACGCCCGAGAGGTCGTGTTAATGCATAGGAGGATCGTCGCTAAGGGGCCCCCTAACCACGTGCTTAGGCTAGAGCTGCTTAGGGAAGTTTACGGTCCCTCGGCGGTAGCAGTGGAGAAGCATACTCATCTAGCGGATCAGCACGTGTGGGGGTAGCGAAAACCCGCGACTACACCATGTCCCCTCCGTCACCTACATCCACATCGCCACCTGTATCCACATCCCCACCGCTATCAGCGTCGGGACCCATCATCGATAGGTCTGCTAGGAAACCGAGCTCTAGCGGTAGCAAGCTGAGCATCGTTAGGGGTAGGAGATCCATCCAGACCATGAGCGGTAGGAAGCTCATCCAGGCTGAAGCCATTTGCGTAGCCGCATCCACTTGACCACTCTCGATCATCTGCCTAAGCTGGGTAGCAACCTCCCTAAGCTTCTCTAGCGCCTTGCCCGCGCGGTTGAAACCCTTCTCGGTCAGTAGGTACACGGTCTTCTTGAATATGAGGCCCCTAACCTCGCGCTTAACGTACCCCTCTAGCTCTAGCTTCCTAAGGAGATCCTCGACGACCCCCTTATCGACGTGGAGAACCCTAGCTATCTCGTCGACTGTCTCCGCCCCCTGGGCTATGGCTACGAGTATCGCGTCCTCTAGGCTAAGCCCTTCGCTACTCAACTAGCTCCACCCTCGAGTATAGATAGCAACTCCTGCTTATCTATCTTGGCGAACCCGATTACGTAGTCCGCCGCTCCGTAAGACACTATCAGCTGCCCATCGACTTCGACCATTCCGCACGGGAAGACTACGAGGGGCCTATCGCCGTACACTTCGTAGATGGTCTTCGGGCCCATGATGTAGAACGGGGTTACGCTCTCAACCCTAAACCCCTTCTCCTTACCCTCGTACCTTAGGAGCGCGGCAAACACGTTGTAGCTATAGCTAGCGTTCTCGATGGCGTGGATTAGCGCTAGGTACCTACGGCTCGAGATCTCTAGGGGTGGAGCAGCCCACCCTAGCTTATCCTCGAAGGGCGCGGGCTCGAGGATTATCGTCGTGTCCTCCACGCTAATCTCCTTGAGCCCCTCGACGCTAGCGGGATCCTCCTTAACCCTGCTAACGACTAGATGCCACTTCTCGTCGTCGGTATGAGGCCTGTGGAATAGCCATAGCTCGCCGTCGTCCGTCCTAACTAGGAACGCGTCCTTATCGCTAACTATGTGCGTCCTGAGGTGCTTGGGCAAGACGAAGACGCCCTTCTTAACCCACTTCCTACCGTTACCAACCTTGCTAAGGGCTACGACGGGAAGCGTTCGCTCCTGCCTAACCGCCGGGTTGAAGTAGTTGATTCCCCTACCCGTGTACACCATAGCCACCTTATCGTCGCCAACGACGTTAACCCTCGGGTCCTCGACTCCCCAAAGGTCGTACCTAGTCGTTGGGTACACCACGAGCTCAGCGCCGTAGTGAGCGTTAGTAACGTGCTTATCGAGAACGTCGTCCACGGGGATGTCTATGAGGGCTACGGCGCTTACGTACATGTAGTACCCTATGATGATCCTCGCGAAAACCCTTAGGTACTCCCTATCGAGGTACATCGCTGGGTTGAACGCGGCTATGGGGTTGTCGATGGGGTAGTTATTCATGTGTATGCGCGAAGGCGATATGTATCCAAGGCGATCCGCTATGTCCCTAACCTCTAGCTTCCTACGAGAAGAGAACTCGAGAGCTCCCTCCGCGTGCTTAAACATAGCTATGCACTCTCCAAACACTCGAGCTAAAGCCCTTGAACCACCTTATTAAACCTAGTGCTCGTGCACCTAGACCGCTCAGGGTAAGCTGGGGTCATCACGGAGTCAGAGACAGGTCGTTTCATCACTGTGAGGGGCTTTGGTTAGGGGCGGAAAAAGCGTTAATCACTTGAAGCCCGGGGGCCTAACCTTTAGAACCTCCTTGTTTACGAGCGTAGGCGGCTCGCGACCCTCGTAGAACGCTATTAGGTTCTCCGCTACGAGCTCGGCCATCGCGTGCCTAGTCTCGTAGGTTGCGCTACCTATGTGCGGGGCTAGAACCACGTTCTTGAACGCCGTTAGCGGGTGGTTGGGTGGTAGGGGCTCCTCCTCGAATACGTCTAGACCGGCGCCGGCTATCCAGCCCTCCCTAAGCGCCTTTACGAGGGCCTCGGTATCGACTACCTTGCCCCTAGCGGTGTTGATTAGGATCGCGCCCCTCTTCATCTTCCTAAGCCTCTCCTCGTTAATTAGGTGGTAAGTCTCCTTCGTTAGCGGTACGTGTATCGAGACTATGTCCGCTTCCTGAAGTAGCTGGTCTAGATCCCTATACTCGATCCCAAGCTCCTTCTCCAAATCCTCGCGCCTCCTAACGTCGTAGTAGATGACCTTCATTCCGAAGCCCTTAACCGCTATCTCGGCGACCCTACTACCAATCCTACCCAACCCGATGATTCCGAGGGTCTTGCCCTTTAGCTCGACGCCTAGCATCATCATTGGGTGCCAACCGGTTCTAGTCCTCCACCACTCTCCCCACCTAACGAAGTGATCGGCTTCGACGATCCTCCTAGCGGTAGCTAGTATTAGCGCCCAGGTTAGCTCGGCGGTAGCCTCGGTTAAGACGCCGGGAGTGTTGGTAACGTATATGCCTAGCCTAGTAGCGCACTCGATGTCTATGTTGTCGTATCCAACGGCGTACTGGGCTATGATCCTAAGGTTCTTAGCTTGCTGCAGTAAGTTGCAGTCTATCCTATCGGTTAGCAGCGTTACCATAGCGTCTACCTGCTTAGCCTTCTCGAGCAACACCTCGTAGGGCGGGGGCTGGTACTTATCCCACACCTCGACATCGTAGTACTGCTCGAGCTTCTTAATCACGTCCTCGAATAGCTGCCTAGTTATGAACAGCTTCGGCTTAG
>CAZRDH010000104.1:0-2864 GCA_964598805.1 uncultured Desulfurococcaceae archaeon
CGAGCCTAGCGTTGTTTATGAGTTCCTGCACCTGGAACTCGTCGTGAGCATCGCAAATAGCGCCAGGCCTCATCGCGTCGCCTATGCTTATCGTAGCGTCGTACTCCTTGAACAGCTCGAGTAGGTAGTCCCAGTGCTTGAGGTAGGGGTTCTCCTCGTCGTTCTCGATCATCCACGCAGTTAGCATGGCGCCTCCTCGACTCACTACTGGCGCTACTCGCTTGCTCTTCACCACCCTCTTAGCCATGTCCTTGGTCACGCCGGCGTGGATCGTCATGAAGTCGACGCCGTCCTTAAGGTGCTTCTCGACGATCTCTATGAACCAGTCGGACGGCATGTTTATGCCCCCGAACTTCTTAACGCCCTCGATCCACGCTTGGTACGTTGGGACGGTTCCGAGGGGTAGGGGCTGCGCTACCTCCATAATGACCCTCCTAATCTCGTCGAGGTTCCCACCCGTGCTGAGGTCCATGATCGTATCCGAGCCGTACTCCACGGCGATCCTAGCCTTCTCCTTCTCCATCTCTAAATCCACTACCGTGCCGCTGGTACCCACGTTCACGTTCACCTTCGTGCTAAGCCCCTCTCCCACGGCTACGATCCTAACCTTGCCAATTCTCTTAACGTTCCTCACGATGATAGCCCTACCGCTAGCGATCAACTTCCTCAGCTTCTCGGGATCGATACCCTCGGCGCGCGCTGCCTCCCGAATCTCGTCGGTTACTACGCCTCTCCTCGCCTCCTCTATCAGCGTCACGGCTAGGCACCGCAACCCTTCACACTCAGCAGAGTTATTATATTGAGGGTCTCTGAAGGATTCTTAACGGGCGAGGATTGGCGACGGCATTCGACCCAATTCTCAATCCAGAAGGCTGCCACTTAATGGCTGTAGAAGTCGCTAGCCGAAAGCTATGCCTACTGTACTTCATAGCCTCGACGAAGACCTCGACCATTCCCGGAATAAGTTGCGCCGGGGCTACGCCTGAAGCCACGTTGTTTACCCCAGCCCTAGACGTTGAGTACCTAGTGCTAGGCGAGCCTAAGTCAAAGCGCGAAATCCCCGTGACGCCCGAGGGCTTGCCGACCCCTGCCGTGATTACGCGCGCCGCCCTCTCGCTAATGGGCGACCCCATGATGGTTGTAGACGCCGGATCCTACATAGAGCCTAGGATACCGCACGTAGACCTCCCCTCTAGAACCGTCGGTGGTAGGATAGACGTTGAGCCGGCGCTACCTCGGGGAAGAGCTAGGGAGCTATTCGAGGAGGCTAAGCTGCTCGCCTACATGGCGCTTCCACGCCGTTGCGCGGTTCTCGTGGGGGAGAGTATGCCGGGGGGCACGACCACGGCGATGGCGATAATGGAGGGGCTAGGCTATAGGGCTAGGGATAGGGTTAGTAGCGCCTCGCCGAACAACCCCCGGGAGCTGAAGTGGAAGGTGGTTAGCAAGGCGTTGGAGAGAGTTCGAGGCGTAGACGACGTGTTTACGATCGTGGACGAGGTTGGGGACCCGCTACACGTATCGATAGCGGGCTTCGTCACCGGAGCCCTCGAGAAGGAGTGCATCGTGATCCTCGCGGGAGGAACCCAGATGTGCGCTGTCGTAGCGATCCTCAAGAGGCTTGGCGTGAGCTACCGCGGTAGGCTAGCGATATGGACGACTAGGTGGATAGTCAACGATCCGCAATCGGATATCGTTGGCCTTCTACGCGATATCGATCCCGCGATACCGCTCGCAGCGGCTAGGATAAGCTTCGAGTCCTCGGAGTTCGAGGGCTTGAGGATGTACGAGAAGGGCTACGTTAAGGAGGGCGTGGGGGCTGGGGGCACGGCCATAGCGGCGATGATCCGCTTGGGGATGGCGGAGGAAACCTTCGTTAAGGTGGTAGAGCGTGAGTATAGGAGGCTCCTCGAAGCTAAGATTGCTAAGGATCGAGGAGTTGAATAGCGACTTAGCGCTATTCTCGCTACCCAAGGGCTTTCACCTAGTTAGCAACGCCGTTAACTGGAGCCCGTCGAAGCGCTTTGAGCGCATAGCCATAGCGCGCGTACCGAAGGACTTCAGTGCTTCGAGCGTTAACGACGTGCTAAACTACGTTAAGCGCGTGCACGGGCTGGATAGCGAATCCCTAGTGATGCTCACTTCCGCTAACCTACGGGAAGCGCTCTACGCTACGAGCTTAGGGGAGCCTAAGGCTATAGACATCGTTGTTAGCGTAGGGTTCGAGCCCCCAGCGTGCATAGATATAGACGACGTTTTTAGGCCCCTAGGGGCATCGACGATAAACCTAGTCGTAGCCGTAGACGAAGGCTTTACGCCTTCGGGCCTCGAGGATCTCTTCAAGCTCGTGGTGGAGGCTAAGAGCGCGACCATAGCAAGCATCTCCTTGAAGTGCCGATCGACTACCTTCGGAACGATTACGGATGCGATAGCCGTAGCCTCTAGAGCTGGTAGCGCTCTGTGCGCGGGGATAGCTACGGACGTAGGGAACGCGATTGCTAAAGCCATTAGGAGAATGCTCGTGGAAGCGTATAGGAGGTCTAGGGACACTTTTGGGGCTCTCGAGGACGTGATGGGGATAAGCGTCGAGGAGCTCCTAGACGAGGCTCTTAGAGCGTATAGGGAAGCCCCTGTACCTAACGTTAGCGAGGAGCGCGTTAAGGAGATGTTGCTTGAGGAGCTAGAGGAGGCCCTTAGCGATCCCAACGTATGGAGCTTGATCCTAGCCGCTAGAGCCCTAGACGATAGGGGGGCTATGCACACCCTGTGGAGGTTGCCTAGCGGTGAGTACGAAGCCGATTCCCCGAGGATCGTAGCCGACGAGCTCGTGGGGATGGCGCTCGCTAACTACCTACACGGATCGC
>CAZRDH010000105.1:0-25666 GCA_964598805.1 uncultured Desulfurococcaceae archaeon
ACAAGGGTTTCGAGGCTAGGGATAGGAGCGCTAAGTACGTAGCCGTGTTAAACAACGATGCTATTCCCGAGCCTCAGAGCCTAGCGGAAATGATTGAGGTTGCCGAGAGCAGCCCTCGAATCGGGGCCGTTCAGGGGGTTATACTGAACCTCTCGACGGGGCTCGTCGGGGAAGTAGGGTTTCTATGTAGCGAGATACTCACGGTCCACCCCCTATTCAGCGGTAAGAGCCTTAGCGAAGTGCCTAAGCGTAGCCCCCTACCCGTGACCTACGCAAGTGGTTGCTACTCGCTGTACCGCATCGAGGCGCTAAAGCGGGTTTACGGAGCCGAAAAGGTTTATCCGGATCCCGGCTTCGCTTACTTCGACGACCTCCCCCTCGGGCTAGCCCTTTGGAGCGCTGGGTATGCGTGCGTAGCGATTCCCGTGGTTTGCGCTAGGCATAGGTACTCATCGTCTTTCGGCCGCGCCTCGGGACTACAGATATACTTAGTGGCGCGCGGGTACTCCGCCTTGGCTAGGCTCTCGAGCGTTTGGGCGAGCCCCGTAACCAAGCTCTTCGTGGCTAGCGTCGTGCTTAGGAGGGTTCTTCAAGAGGTTAGGGGCTTCAAAGGAGTTTTCGGTGCTTACCTCGCGGGGATTAGGGATGGCGCTAAGCTAGCTAAGTCCGTGGAGAGGGTTCTAAGGATAGACGTTTCTAAGGCCCCCATAGCTAGGGTTGGAGCCCTCAAGCTCCTATCCCCCTTCGAGAGGAGGAGGCTCGACGAGCTCGTTACGGAGTGGTACGTTAGGCACCTAGACGAGCTCGTGGAGAAGTACCTAGGCTAGGGCTTCTGGAGGTTATCTAGCTACCTAAGCTAGTTTGCGTAGGGAGCGGGATTGGGTTCGGCAATAGCGTTGCTAGGGCTGTTCTCTGGCGAGAGGTTTAGCTATGCTAGGGCTCTCTACAACCCGTTGTCGCCGATTAGCGTAGTGGTTGAGAGGGTTGCGAGGGAGCTAGCGTGCTTCGAGGGCTTGGATAGGAGCTACCGCGCGTTCGTCGAGGGGCTGGGGGAGGTCGAGATCTTCGGTGTTTGCAGGGTTGATAGGGCTATCGTGAACGGCGCGGAGGTAGACGTCGTTGCGGTCCTCCACGTCGCTAAGGTCCTCGAGGGCAAGCCGCAGTTCGACGCGGTGCTGGGTAGGGATCTAGGGATTGCGTGGGGGCTCTACGTCGATCCGCTAACGAATAGCGTTAAGAGCCTCTACGGCAAGCCCGTTGAGCGTAGGTACTGAGGAGCGTTGGCGCTCGCCTCCCTATCGAAGCGATTTAGCTTCGATTCCCGAGTACCCGTCGGTGGTGCTCGTGGATACGGCTAGCGATTACCGGATACTCGTTGCTGAAGACGCTGTGAATAGGCTTGAGAATAGGGTTAGGGTTTGGAGCCTTCCCTACCCCTTGAACAAGGGGCTTGCGCTAGAGATGGTTAGGAGGCTACGCTCGTCGCTAATGAGGATTAAGTACTCTTACCTACCCCTGGAAATGCTCTTGGGCTTCGACGCGCTTAAGGAGCTCGAGGAGGTTGCTAGGGAGCTAGCTAAGGTGCTCCTACCCCCGAAGGGGGTTAGGGTCGAGGGCGAAGCTCAGAAGCTAGCGCTCGCGGAGATTCGGTATAGCCTATCGATTCTCCTCGGGCTTAGGGCTAGGCTCGCGCTAGGCGAGGAGAATAGGCCGGAGCACGCCGTGGACATCGTTGGGGTGGAGGTGGGGTTCGTGGAGAAGCACCCGAGGGCGGATAGGCTGTGGATCGCTAAGGTCGGTACCGAGCGCTTCTCCCTAACCGTGGTAACGAACATCCCCAGCGTTAGGAAGGGGGAGGTTAGGGGCGTAGCCATCCTGCCCCCGACGGCGTTCTTCGGAGTGGTTAGCGAGGCGATGTTCTGCACCGACCCCCTGCCCCCGGAGCTCAAGGGTAGGAGGATCCCCTCGAAGTACCTACACCTAGCCGAGGTGATTAACGCGGTGGAGAGCATCGTTAAGAGGGTTAGGAGGTAGGTCTAGGGGTTGCCGGCGAGCTCCATGACTAGGGAGAAGATCCTTTCATCCCTAGAGTAGCTCATTGGGGGCCTGTACCCCGGGACGAAGCTCCTCACCTCGGCTAGGGTTACGGGTCTCGGGAGCCTCCTAGCGCTACCCCTCTCGATGGCTATGACTATCAGCCTCCTCCTAGACCCAACGTAGTGCTGCTCGACGAACCTCCAGTTCTCCTCGTCGAAGAGCTCGCAGCACTCCCTAAGCCACCTAATAGCCTCGCTCGAGTACCCAACGAAAACCTCTCGAACCCTAAACACCCCCGTGAAGGCCTTGATCGGCGTGGACTCGTATATCAGCACCTCCTCCCCGGGCTCGATGGGGCCGAAGAAGGTCCTTATCTCGCAGTCCTTTTCGCCCCTAAGTATCTGCTCGGCGTACAGCGGCTTGAACGACATGACTACCCTACCCATCGCTCCCCCGGCTTAGCGTCTAGGTCTAGCGGGAGTTATATAAGAATGGAGTTATCCTAAACTTATGTACCCAACCCTTAATAACTAGGATCGTAGCGATCTCCACGCGCTGCGGGGGAGCAACGCTATGGGCGGGGAGCTAGGGCTTCTAATGTCCATTAGCTTGAGCGGCTACGCGATGGCGTTCGCGATAATAGCCCTCATCGTGGCCATACCCTACCTACTGCTCCGAAGGGAAGCCCTCGAGAGAAGCGCTTCTCCACAGCCCCTCGCGACGAGCGCTGCGCCCGAAAGCGCTTCGAAGGAGCTGGGGGTTAGCGACGAGCTGCTCGCCGCAGCCGTAGCCGCGGCTATGTACGTCCACGCCTCGAGGGCTAAGCGCTTCGCTAAGCTGGGTAGGGGCTACGCCCCCACCTCTAGCTGGGTAGTTGCCGCTAGGATGGATCAAGTAGCTCAGTTCGAGAGGGGTTGGGGTGAGAGGAAGTGGCGGGGCTATCGCTTCTAGACGTACTGCTTAGGCAGAGCGGGTTCTGGGTATTCCACAACCCCGTCGAGGCGGGGATAAGGATACTGTTCATGGTGTGGGGGCTAGCGCTATTCCTGCTCGGCATCAAGAAGAGGGTGGAGCCCCTTCTGTTGATGCCCTTAGGCTTAGCGATGTTCCTAGCCAACGCTCCGGGGCTCCACTTAGCGGCGTATCAATGCAGGGTAGTTTCGAGCGCTAGCAACCTAGCGGGGCTAGGTGGCTTAGTCAACATCGTTCACGCGGGTAACGTGATTAAGGTGTGTAGCCCGGAGAGAACCGCTATACTAGCGTGGATATTCCACTACGTGGTCAAGACGGAGATAGGGCCCATACTCATATTCTTCGGCATAGGGGCTCTATCCGACTTCAGGCCAATGCTATCCTACCCCATAGCCTCCATCGTCGGGGCCGCGGCTCAGCTAGGGATCATAGTGGTGTCGGCCATAGCCCTAAGCCTAGGGTTCCCCATGGGCCAGGCAATGGCTATTGGAGTGGTTGGGGGTGCGGACGGTCCTACGACGATATACACAGCGATAAACATAGCCCCCGAGCTCGTTGGGCCCCTAACCATAGCCGTCTACAGCTACATAGCGTTGATACCCGTTATACAGCCCCCCATAGCGAGGCTACTAATACCGAGGAAGTACCGAGCGGTTAAGATGCCTCCCCCAAAGCCCGTATCCTCCAAGACCATAATACTGTTCTGGGTCGTTACGGTGCTAGCCGTAGCGTTCCTAGTCCCCAACGCCCTCCCGCTAATACTAGCCCTAGCCGCTGGCAACATAATTAGGGAGTGCGGCATAACCGAGGTGCTCTCGAGGTACGGCAAGACCGTTCCGGAAGCACTCCTAGACATAGCCACGATCCTCACTATGTTCGGCGTCGGCGCTACGCTGAGCTACGACTTCCTAAGCCAGTTCGTAGTCGGGGGCACTGCGGGGTACATACACTTCATAGAGAGGGCGTTCATGGCCCTAGCGCTAGGGCTCCTAGCCTTCGTGATATCCACGATCGGGGGCATAGCCTTCGCGTGGCTCCTGTACTTCGCGACGAAGGGCAAGGTCAACCCGCTAATAGGCTGCGCAGGCGTATCGGCAGTACCGATATCGGCTAGGGTTGCGCAGAGAGAGGCTAGTAGGGTAGATCCATCGACTTACATACTGTACCACGCTCTAGGACCCAACGTAGCGGGCGTGATAGGCACGGCTATAGTCGCGGGCACCTACATAGGCGCATACAAGGCGCTAATGGGCTTAATACACTAGCTTTTTCAGCTAGGCAACGCTATCGAGCGGTAGGTGATGTGGAAAGAGCCGACTGAGCACGTGATGAAGCAAACGCGTCTGAACTACTTCTCGCACATGATCCACAGCTTGCTGCGCACCCTCCTGTACCCGAGCTTCTCGTAGATCCTCATGGCTATCCGGTTGCCTTCCTCGACGTGTAGGGCGAGCCACTTAACGCCCGAGTCCAGCCCTAGCCTCGTTAGCTCCGAGGTTACGGCCGTGGCGAAGCCCTTGCCTCGGTGCTCTGGCCTAGTAAAGACGTCGGCTACGATCCACGCGTCCCTAACCCTAGCGACGGCCCCGGCCATGGAGGCTAGGACCCCGTTTACGAAGGCCCCAACGTAGACGCGGGTCGAGAGCCACGACTCTGCTTCGCTCCTAGTCATGGCCCTCCCCTGAACGCGCTTCATCTCAACGAACTGGTCTAGATCCCTACGCGAGTCGAGGAGCCTAACGACGGCGCTTACCCTCTCGCTAAAGGGCTTGAAGAGCTCTCGGTTAACGACCATGTCCACGAACCTAGAGCTCCAGCACCTACCCCCTCCCCAAGCCCGCTCAACGATGCGCGAAACCTCTTCCTCTAGGCTAGGCTCGTGTACGTGCACGTAGAGCCTCCTAGCGCTCAACGTCGTTAGGAACTCCTCGACTAGCTCTCTAGGCACGCGCCCCCACACGTGGATAGCGCATAGAGACCCCCTGCACCACTCAAGGACGTAGCCAAGGACCTCGAGCCCCTCGAGAACGATCTTAGCTACCGTATTCTCCGGCTCGTAGACTAGGTCGTATAGCAGGTAGGTGTGGGTCGCTGGATCCCTTAGAACTGCGTCCCTTAGCCAAGCCGCGAAGCGGGGGCTAATCAGCGTCGAAGCGCTTACGACCTCCAAGAGACCTCCCTAGCCTAGGTGCGGAGCCCTAGCTATAGAGCACTGCGTAAGCCTAGAGCGTCGGGTAGCAGTGTTCAAGAGCCTATACTTATAAGCCGGGCCCTCCTACGAGCACGTGAAGGGTGGTTACATGCATAGGTACACCCTAACCGCAGTCCTCTTACTGATTGTAGTAGCGTCCTCGATCGTAGTACCCATAGCCTTAGCCCAGTCAGCTCCAGTAGCCATTAGGATAGAGTTGCGTAGGTACGGAGATTCGCTACTGTTATCGGCGCACTTATCCTACACAAACAAGAGCGCCGTTACTAGCTCGAGCATGAGTGCCGTGAAGGGTGAGATAAGTATATTCACTAGGTACGTAAAGAACTACCTATACACGCACTTCCACTTCGCGCTAGGCATGATACCCTCGGAAGCGCCTCCGGGAGGCCCCGGCCCCATCATCAAGATGCTGTTCACTGTGTATAGCGAGAAGCCTAACGCTAGCACCACCACGTTTAAGCTCGTTGGCAACGTGACTATGACTGCGCTTAGCGAGAACCAGGCTAACGGTACTGCCCTCACGAAGATCGAGGGCTGGACCAAGATCTTTGGGAACGCAACGAAGCTCAGCGTTAGGGGCTTCGTAGCTATCGAGCTAAGCCTCATACCCCCCGATCAGCGCGAGCAGTTCGTTAGGAACCTCGAGATGCTCTCCGCCATGCTCAACCCAATGTTCGTAAACGCTATGCTGGAGAAATACAACGTTACCTGGGTTAAGGTCGAGGATATTAGGGTCGACGTATCTAAGGGCGCGAAGTTCGTAAACATATCGTTTAGCGTTCTAGCGGTAGCCAACATGAGCGAGTACCTAGAGTGGCTAAAGAGCGCTTACGCTAAGAGCGTTCTACTGCCGGGCATGCCCAAGCCCGTGACCATGAACGTCGAGAGCCTCGCTAGCTTCTACAAAGCGCTTCAGCAGATAAACGTGACGTCGAAGACCGTAGCCGTGGCTAGGATAGAGATAGTCCCGGGCAAGGCGATAACGATGCTCGTAGAGTCCGATACCCATGCTAAGGGAGACATCGAGAAGCTGTTTCGCGTATACTCGAGCTACTTAATCGACGCCCTAACCCCGCCGAGCCTCTCGAACGTTAAGAAGTACCTTAGCCAGCTAGTAGTGCTACCCTACAACACGAGCGTGAGCATAGCCTTCGCTAGCAGCGAGGAGATCGGGCAGGCGATGACCATCAGCGTCAACGGGCTTAGGATCGGGCATAGGTACCTCAAGGGAGACGAAGGGTTCGAGAAGGTTCTAGAGATCGTGTCCTCGGCTATAAGCGGGCTCAAGATGGCGGCTAAGAAGCTGGGGGTGAAGATACCGATAGTGGTTAAGACCTACGGCCTCGAGCTCAAGCCCTCGCCGCAGATAGCCACCGACTTCGCTAAGGCCTTCGAGAAAGCGCTGAGCAAGGCGGTAGCAACTTGGGTAACCGTAGCCCCGCCACCGCCAACAGTATCCGTAACCACTACCTCCGTAACCGTAACCGTGCCGTACACGATTAGCGCTAAGCCTACGGCCGTTACGAGCGTAGTCTACGTCTTTACGGCCAAGACGGCTACGGTGATTAGCACCGTAACCAAGCTCGTTACCACTACGATCACTAGCGTCTCGACGGCGATGAAGACCGTTACGAGCGTGGTGACTAGCTACGTCACGAAGACCGTTACCACCACGGTGCCCACCACCGTCACGAGCGTGTCTACGACTACGGTAACGAGGACCGAGTACGGGCTAGCCATAGGATTGCTAATCCTCGGGCTAGCCGTAGGCTTCGGGATCTCCCTAGCGGTTAGGAGAAGGAGCTAAACCCCTTTTTCCACTACTCCTCGAGGGGCGGCTCGCTCGAAGCTATCTCCCTAGGCCTAACGATTCTCCTCGGCTTCTCCGCGATTACGTAGGCTATGTCCCCCTCGAACACTATCCTAACCCTCGAGAAGAATATCCATAGCATTGCGGCTACGCCCCCTACGCTCCACGGGTGTATCTCGAATTCGTCCCAATCGCCGCTAACTACGTCGAGCATCCTAATCCTCACGACTCCCCTCACCGCGTCGTAGTCCCCCTGCTCGTGGAGTGCCAGCACTACCTTACCCCTCTCTATCCTAGCGATAGACACTTCCCTAACCCCCTTCGATAGGTATCGATACAGCCTATCCACTTCCTCGACGATAGCCACCCCGCTATCGGAGAGGGCTTCGGCGAGCGCAGCGCTTAGCCTAGCCATTCTCCACGGGTCGAAGTGAACCGAGCTAAACCCCGTCATCGTGATCACGTCGAACCTCTCCCCTATTCGGTAAACCTCCTCCGCGTCCATTACGAAGGCCGTGACCTCCACCCCGAGCTCGCTCCTAAGGAAGCTCTCGGCGAACTCCACGGCCTCCCTACGGTTATCCACTAGCGTAACCCGCGGCTCGAGCCCTAAGCCCCTAAGGCTCTGAACGATAGCCGCAGCACCAATTCCCTTGCCGCAGCAAACGTCTAGCACGCTAACCCCATCCCTACCCCTCCAACCCTCAGCGTAGGGCTCTAGGATCCTCCTAAACACCTCTGTTAGGAACTCCACCCTCGCCCTCCCCTTCGGCGTTAAGGGATCGTAGAGCTCGTGCTCTAGGAACCTATAGACCGTAGACGACAACCCTCGCCACCCCTCAAAGCCTTAGCATAGCCCGTAGCTAGATACTCGCTGCCTAAACAAGCGGTTATCCCTACACAAATCCCTAACCACCTCCTCAACGCTTTGCCCAGCCGGCACCTCGACCTCTATGAATAGCCCCGTATGCCCTTCCTCAACCCTCCTAGTCAAAGCCCTTACCCTATCCAGCACAACCTGTATAGACACCCCTAGAACCCTAGCGACGAAACCCTCGTTCCCAACCACGGGAAGCTCGCGATGACCCCTCTCCGTAGGGATTACCAGCATGAGCCTCTTGTCGACGCCCGGAACCCTCTCGTTCCTAAGGAGCTGCTCGAGAGTTAGGCACCCGCTAAACCTATAGAACTCCTTCTCCACGGGACTAAGCTCTACGAGGGGTACGGAAACGACCCTCTCCTCATCCGGATCGAGGTACAGGTACACCTTTGGGCTGTGCACCGGGGTCGGCTGAACCAAGACGGCTCTATAGACCCTAAACCCGCACCTCTCTAAGCATAGCTCTACGAGGCTTACGGGAACTGGGTGGAGGAGCGATACATCTACATCGCTACCCTCATCAACATCGCCCCTAGCCACGCTCCCATGAACGACAGCGCTTCGGTAACCGCACTTAGCTAAGCACTCCATAACCTCGCGAGCTTTAGACCTCTTCAACTCTAGGATTCTCCACCTACGCTCATCGTAAACAACCTCCCTCCAATCCCTAGACAAGCCCTTACCCAACGACTACACGCATCGACAGCTAAAGGCTTCTAAGCCTAGCTCTCACCATGCGCAACCCTCTTGACTAGCCATAGAGAGGTTCCGCATAGGGCGAGGGAGTTGATTACGAAGCGCAGTAGCAAACCCCAGGTAACGAAGATCGGCGCCAAGCCTATACCGCGCTCGATAGCTATCGTAGCGTTGCCCAAAACATCGCGACTTACGCAGCGAAAGTAGGGGAAGAGGGCTAGCGGATTAGCGCGGGTAAGCGCCTTATCAACGATGCCCGCCGCCATCATCGTCAGCACGTCGTATACGGCTAAGTAGGCTAAGCACGAGAGTACGATCATCCACGCCCTCTTTCTAAAACTCGAAAAGAGGTTCCTCGGATGAACGAAGTAGCTAGCTACAGCTATAGGCGCTACCAACGGCGTTAAGTACTGGTCGTAGACTAGGGATGCAATCCCTATCGCTACGGCTATGTAGAAAGCGCGCCTTAGGAATTCCTCCGCTCTCTTATACCCAACGAAAACGCCGTAGTCGATGAATACCGCGCATAGAGCGTCGAACACTAAGAGCGACGCTATGAATACCGTTGCCCATAGGCTAAACCTAGGCTTAAACCCCTTGCTCCAGAGGAAGAGGATTGCGGTTAAGAACAGCGCTACGTCGAGAACCAGGAAGCTAGCAATAACGACCCATAGAGCTAGAGCGAGAACGCTCCTCGAAGGAACTAAAATCGCGGGGCTCCAGGGTTCGCCGCAGAAAAACGGGTATGAATTCGTTAGCGCGATAACGATGCATACGCTAGCGATTAAAGCCATTACCCACGAGTACTTACGCACTTCAACCACCGTAGTACGGTATTGGTAATCGATACGCTACCTCGTCCTCGATACGGCCAACAACATTGTTTTCAGCAACGAACCTTATGTTCATAGGCTCGTAGAGGGGCTTACCGCTAGCCGAAGGAATTATCAAGAAGCTCTCCTCCACGTGTACGAAGCCTATGAAGCCTATGGCGGGCCCCCGTATAATGACCTCGTCATTCCTGCACGCGTAGCTAACGCTTGTTGCGTGCTTAGCGATCGATATCGCTACCTGAAGTAGCGTAGATAGAGATGAGGTAGCTGAGCTAAGCCACTGAATTCCGGCAGCAGCAAAGGCTTCGCTAGTTAGCGAGTACGCGGATGTAGCTGCACTCATTATCTTTGCGAGCTTCTTTATGATGTACTGACCACCGGGGTGTACGCGTACGAGGTCGCAGTGCTCCGGAGCGATGTTACTAGTCTTACCGAACTCGATGTCGATCTCCTTGAGGGTGGCTAGATCGCCAACGCCACCAACGTAGACATTGATGTGTAGGTGACTTACATCGCCGACCAAGCTATTCTGGGTCGAGTCGAAGAATATGGTGATGCTGCTAGGCAGAATCGTGCTGTAGTCAGCGCTGTACCCATGTGCTGGGGCTCCGAGGTACGCTATCTCTAGCCTCGAGAGCTGCGGGGTATCGGTTTCGAACGAGCTAAACGTGTACCCTAGGTAGCGCTCTACGCCTCTCACGATAGTGCATTGCAGTCGGGTAACTCTCGCCGGTATCTCTATAAAGCTCTTCTCTAAGCGTAGGTAGATGCTTACAGCGCCCCTAAAGGACTTGCTGATCTCTATGTCTATGGGTATCGCTGGCTGCACTCCTAGCTCGTAAGCGAGTAGCGATAGCGGTACCCTTAGGATAACGCGCTTGGTTTGCGAAGGCATTAGCGATGCCTCGGCGAACGCTATGCCCCCGAACCTAATGGCTACGTTCACGGGCTTCTCGATGGAGTCCGAGCCTCTCGAGATGCTCAGCGGTATCCCTACATCGCTGTGGTTGACTACGAGTATCGTGCCCATGGGTATCGGGATCGAGATTACGGCGTGAAGCTCCTTAACTCGCGCGCCAACGTCTATCTCTACGCTATCCCCACGAACTTTAGCTTGGGTTGACGTAACGGGATCCGAGTATAGTCGCTCCGATGTGCGCCTTGTCGTGAGGAGGTATACCCTCGTATCCACGACGTTCACGAGCTTATCGAGATCGCTAGGGGGCTTGAGGTATAGCGCGGAGACCCTATCGATAGAGATCTCGAAGTGCTTTCCGCAGTTAGCTACGCGAACGTCGTAGATAGCCGCGAGGATAGCGTTCTTTGGGATCTCCCTGAGCGCGCTCACGATAGCGTCGTAGCCGACGAGCGTCGGCACCGAGACGACGTTGATCTTGTTGGGGTCGATGTAGTAGCTGTAGTTAAATACCGCTAAGCTCTTCAAGACCCTCAGCGTGCGGAGATCCATTACCGCTAGGTTCACGCCTATCCTTGCAACGCACATCGATTCCCGCAGGGTAGGCACGGGGCTCAGCGAGGCGTTCGTTAAGTAGGTGAGTAGGTTGCGGACCTTAATCGTCGTTATCGGCGTAGCCCCGATAACCGTAGCGACTCTGCGCGCGTTTAGCGGGGCGATGGATATTCTCGCGCTTATCTCCACGGGGATAGGCAGAGCCTTAACCGTTGCTGGGCGTACGAGAACCTGAATAGCCCTAGCCTCATCCTTCCCGATCCAGCTAGGGCCTCCTAGCGATAGAAGTAGGTACTCCCCGTAATTGCTACCGCCTACGTCCCCACGCCTCGCCTCAATCCTTAGAACCTTAACGCGCTGAGGCTCGATGGGTAGCGAGACCACGCGCTGTAAATCACTTAGCTTAAAGACTGCTCGCTCTATCGGCGTTACGCCCCACAAGTCGCTGGAGTGGAAAGTCGTTGGGTTATCGAACCTCGCTAACTGCTTTAGTAAGTAGAAGTTGGGTACCCTCGGCACGTAGGCTAGGTATAGGCAGAGGGAGAGGGGCTTAATGTCGATCTCTACGCTAAGCCCCCTCACCTTAGCTATCCTCGCTAGCGCGCTCACGATCTCGCGCGTTAACGCGTCTCTCAATGGGTTTACGGAGACGTTAATCACGTAAGCCACGTAGCTAAGGCTAGCTAAACCCAGCTCACTCAGCGACGAGGAGACGCATCGAGGAATCGTTGGCGGGAGCTTGACTAGCAGCGAGAACCTACTCGAGTTAAGACCGTTTAGCAACGTTACCGAACTCCCGTTGAGGAGCTTAATCGACGTAGCTCGAGCTCCTACCTTCAGCGGTAGCTCTACGAGCCCTCGAGGAGTGAGCGCGAATGCGTGGAGGTACGCTACGAACTTCAACGGATTCAAAGGCTCTTTTAGGTCGAGCGCTTCGAGGAAATCGCTCACTATAGCGCGTGGGAGCTCTAGCCATCTACCAGCCATCGTCAACTCATACACTTTCTCAGTCGTTATAACAACCGTTTCACTCTTTGTCGTGGAGGCCACGGGTACGAACCCTACGTTCATTGGCTTAGCGCTGATAAGCATCGATAAAGGCGATGCGGAGGCTATGGATAGGATTAGCGTAGCGAGTATCGCAACTAGTACTAACCTCAAGGAACCCATCCTCGTGAATAACAGTACGCGTTTCCCTTAAAAAGAGTTGCCGCCTTGAGGGCCCAGCGCTTAGCGCCGTAGCGCATCGCCGTGTATAGCGAACGGGAATAGAGTCGCTTTAGCGCCGTCGATAGTGTATCGAGTAGCGCTCGAGGCTAGCGCCGTGAATAAGGAGGCGCTTCCTAGACCCGCGTATGCGCTGCTCGCTGCGTCCAAGCCTTGCTTAGCGATTTAAGGTATTGCCGCTGCTCTAAGCTTGGGGCGAATACCTTGGGCGCGCTAATCGATTTAGCTACTCGCTCTCCGCTACTTCAAGTCGCTCTGGATTTAACGAACTTGGGTAGGGCTATAGCTATCGCTAGGGAGGTTGCTAGGGCTGGGGCTCAGGTTATCGAAGTTGGGACGCCGTTGATCAAGGTGTGGGGTAGGATAGCGGTTTCGGGCGTTGCCGAGGTTAGTGGGGGTAGCCTAGTTCTAGCGGATACGAAGACTGCTGACGCGGCTAGGGTTGAGCTCGAGCCCATTGCGAGCGCTGGGGCTAAGGCCGTTACCGTGCTCGGGGTCTCTAGCGACGAGGTTGTAGAGGAGGCTCTAGCGCTCTGCCTAGAGAAGGGGATAGACCTGGTCGTGGACATGATCCACGTTCCCAACCCCGTGGATAGGGCTCTTAGGCTAGCGGATCTAGGGGCGAGGGTTTTCGAGCTGCACGTGGGGGTAGACGTGCAGAAGCGTAGGGGGCTAGACGCTAGGGCACTAATGAAGGAGGTTGAGGAGCTCGCTAGGAGCGGGCTCTTAGTTGCGGTCGCTGGGGGGATTAAGCCGGAGAGCGCTGGGGAATTCGTTTCCCACGGAGCTAGGATAGTGGTTATAGGCGGAGCTATCTACAGGTCGGAAAACCCGTTTGAGGAAGCGAGGAAGGCTTTGAGCTCGATATCCGCGGCGATCAGGTAGGGCTCGATCAATCGATGCCCCTACCGCCCTCCCCCTCAACGAGTTGAGGGGGCTAAGAACCTTTAGGCGGGTGCCTTATAGGGTCTCGGGCTGAGATATATAAAGCTGGAAGCTACTGTCTTACTGGGTGAAAGAAATGGCGCTCGCGCTCCCCCGCATCCCTAGGATCGCGCGCAGGAAGAAGGTCGAGCCTAGGCCTAGCGAGAACCTCGAGCTAGAGATATACATGCTACTCGAACTCGGTTTCCCAGCCGCTTAGCCAAAGGGTTATTAGCCTTCTCCTCCCCCTACCCACGGTGGTCATGTGTATAGGCTCACCATAGTGTTCAAGGATGTAGAGGACCTAAAGCGCAAGCTTAGGGAGCTACTCGACCAACTCGAGCGCTCCGAGCCTCGAGCTGAAGCCCCTCAGCAACGAAGCGGCGTACTGAGGGTCCTCTTCGACGAGACCGTTAAGGACGTTGGGAGCATAGCTAAGAGGGTTGCTAGGGAGATGGGTATGGAGCTAGAGGTATACGAAGTATCGTCCTCTATAAGCGAGCCGGTGAAGAGCGGCGACTCGACTAAGGTGCCCGTAAGCGACGATCTAGACGTGCTTACGTGGAGCCGTAGGCTCGGAGCGATCCTGGTTACAGGGGATAAGAAGCTCGCTCGAACGGCCGAAGCCTACGGAGTTAAGGTGGTTTACCTACCCCCATCGGGGGTAGCGTCTAAGGAGCACTACGTTATCGAGGCGCTCAAGAGGATTAAGAGCCTCGTTCAACCCCTTCCCGAAGGGTCTTAGAACCCTCGAGAGCTCTAGCCCTACGCACGGCGCTAGGAATAGGGTTGTTAGCAACGTCGTTACTAGGATCGCTATCGCCTCGTTAAACTCCTTAACTAGGTTCTTAAGCTCGTGGGCGTAGCGAAGAGTTGCTTCGTATGGATACGCCCCGTTGCTAGCCGTAGCGTCCCTATGGGGCTCTATCTCGCTCCTCTCGTGGTACTCGTTCCAGCTGTAGATAGCCACGATCCTAACAAGCCAAAAGTGGTTCAAGACCCACTTCCACTCCTCGTCGTATACGCGCTGGGAGTAGCTAGGATCCATATCTAGGGGATCCCTATCGGCAACCCCCTCGAGCCTCTCGAGAGCCGGGTCGTACCTAGGGGTTAGAGCTACGTAGCCCCCAACCCTAAGCCTAAGGCCGTGAAACCCCTTCTCCAACGGGATGTACCAGGGCCACAAATCCCAATCCACGCGCATTCCCGTTAAGGAGCTCAGCGCGTTAATCTCGTCGACCATGGTCGCCACGACCCTTATCAAGAACCTCTCGCTCCTAGGCCTATAGAAGATCCCTACGGGAGCGAAGGCTAGGACTAGGGGCTTCCCATCGATCTCTAGGTAGGTACCCCTATACGGCTCGACGAAGTTCCTATAGACGTAGTCGAGGATTCTAGACCAAAACGATTCGTTGTACACCTTCCTAGCCTCGCCGAGGTCGCTCGTTAGGAAGGGCTCGATCATTATGCACCCCTTCAAACCGAAGAGCTTTAAGTATCGAAACACCTTCTTAGCAACCCTATCCTCGTAGCTCCCCGGCCCCCACCACGAGATAATCACGCCGTCTACCCCAGCGCGCTTCATGAGCGATAGCTGCCAGCGAATAACCGAATCGTTGTAGCTATCGTAGAACCCTATGGCAGGGACATCGATTACCTTAGTGAGGTCCGAATCGTTCCAATGCGGACCGCCTAACCCATCGACGTACCAAACGTAGTAGTAGACGAGGATCGTGGGAATCTCGAGAACCCTCAAGCCCGCGAGCGATAGGGGGTGAAAGGCCGTGAGGAGCACTAAGAGCGTGAAAGGGGCTAGCTTAATCAACTCGATTCCCTAGCCAGCTAGGTAGCTAAGGGAAAAATTGGTTATGTACGTAACCTCGTTGCCTAGAGCTTGCACTCACAAGGTCTCTTTCAGAAGCTTGCACCTCGATTAATACGGGTTTATGCGGTTTAAAAAGTATTATTCCTATACTCGATGCTACCGCCTCTAGTCGAAGCCCTTGTTAGAGAGCTTCGAAAACGCGTTGCTGGGTGGGAGCGAGCGGGTTTAGGTAGCTAGCTCGACGCTCCTCTCCTCGCTATGCCTAATCATCTTCGCGGTGGCTATCTCAGCTATCTCGGCGGCTTCGTACAGGATGACTGTAGCTTCGTGGATTAGCGCGAGGGTTTCGGGGGTAGCCGCGCAGTTGCTAGCTATCGCGAATATGGTTCTGGATAGGGGCTCCCTCTCGGTTAGTACCCTAATCGCTAGGTCTAGGTTTAGGGTCATGAACGCGTTGATCGCTTTGGACATGTAGGCAGCTACCCTAGCGAATATATCTCTAAACTTCTTCTTGCACTCCTCATCGAAGTTAGTCCCTAGCTTTAGCAGGGTGTTAGAAGCCCTATCGAGAGCGTCCCCAATGTGCTCAAGGCTCTTAATCACGATGAGGTTGTCGAGCGAGTCCTGCGGGTTCCTGAACGAGGTCCTCTTGATCGTGCGAACGCCTAGGAAGTGAAGCCTGTCTAAATCGTCGTCCAGCCTAATTAGCTGCTCTAGCTTCGTCTTGTCCCCGCTCTGGAAGTAGTCCATTAGCAGGTCGAACATGGTGTCTATCGTGGTCTTCATCGAGGATATGACCTCCTCGACCTTCGTGTTCATCTCGTCGACGCTGATCTTGATCGTGAACCTAGCCCCGTCCATGGCTATGGCTCCGGGGAGCCTCATGGCGACGCTGTAGAAGGCCTTCCTAGCTACGTCCCTAGAGTCCTCGACGATGATCATGTCGTAGCCCTCTATGTACCCCGCTATGATGAGCCTAGAGAGGGTATCCACGTCGCGCCCACGAATCTTCACGTAGTACAAGGGCTTGGGCTTAGTCACGTTGAGGGGCTTAATCATTATGTAGCCAGAGCCAAGGGATACCTCAACGCTCGAGCCTATGGAGAGGCCGAGCATTGGAAGCCATTCCTTGGGGATGGTGATGCCCGCGCTCCTCTCACCGATCTTAATGATCTTACGAACGTTTGTAAGAGCGTTAGGCACGGGGCCCCCGTGGGAAAACTCGGTACACTCAGCTATAACTATTCATACAAGTGCTTTCGCTTTCACGCAAGAAACTTACTAATCTCGCTAGCGATCGACCTTCCCCCGACGGGTTAAGGCCGTAGAGGTAGGGGTGCGTGCCGATAACGGTACCCCATCTGAGTATTATCGAGTGCACTCGGTGATTAAGGTGAGTCAAAGCGCGGATTCCTTGCGGTTACTCGAGGAACCTCTTTCGGGAGCCATGGCTAAACCGCGCTAACCTAGGTTCACTCGCTCGACCGAAGTGCTCGAGTAGGTAGAACCTCCTCTACCCCGATCTTCATCACCTGTCAGGGGGCATGACTGCAGTCATCGGTTGGTGAGGGGCTCGATCGAGGCCCCCTCTAGAATCCTTTGGCCTACGGCTCTAAATGCTTGCTCTAGCTCGCTAAGGGTAGGGGCTTCGAAGGGCTCGAGCCTAGAGGCCTTGATCGCGGCGGCGACTATCGCGTGGGCGACGGCGTTGACCAAGCTGCTCCCCTTCGAGAGGTAGGCGGCTAGCGTAGCCGTGAAGGTGTCTCCGCACCCCGAGCTAGACCTCGGCTCGAGCCCTAGCTCCCGAGGGTCGAGGCTAGGGACCCTAGCCTTAACCCCCTCGAGGGGGTCTATGGCTATGGCCCCCGAGCTCCCCGCCTTTATAACGACGCGGATCCCGAGCTCCCTAGCTATCTCCAAGCCCTTCTCGACGCTCCCAATCTCGTGGATCGTGGGGGCGAAAACGGCTTGCTCCCACGCGAGCTCCCTTAGCACGGGTAGGAGCCTCGGGGTTTCGGTACCGAAATCGCATACCGTCACGGCCCCCCTCTCGCGAGCAAGGGATAGAACGGCTTTGCAAACCTCGGGAGGGGGGTTCATCACGACCACTCCCTCGAGATCCCCAACCTCCTTCAGATGGGTTGGGGCTACGCACGAAGCGTTTACCCCGGGTAGCGTAATCGAGGTGGATTCCCCGCTAGGCTCGAGGATTACGAAGGCCCTACCCGTAGACCCCTCTAGAATGGATACGAATAGCGTTGAGACTCCCTCCCTACGCAGGAACTCGAGAACCTCCCTACCCTCCCAATCGCTACCAACGCACCCAACTAAAGCCACCTCGCTACCCGGAGAAAGCCTCTTTAGAGCCACTGCGGCGTTGAGCCCCGACCCGCCGAAGACTCGCAGAACCCTCTTAGCGAGGGTCTTGCCCCCGAGCACCAGCTTTGCCTCAAGCTCTATGACGGTATCCACGTTTATCCTACCCGCAACCACGAACAAGGCTCTATCCAAACCCTCGTCCCGAGCTCAAGGCTATAAGCTCTACCCGAAGCGATTCGCATAGCGGTATATCCCCTTCGACACCCCTCGTCTACGGGGAGGGGCGCTGTGTTTTGGAGACGAGAAGAGTACTGGGCTTTCGTTAGGCCCGACGCCGTAGAGGCTATTAGCAACGAGACGTTTAGGAGAGCGCTATCGTGGTACTACGCTGTTCTACTCGAGGGGTACCCGGCTAAGTTCATCATAGCTAGGAGCATACCCGTGGAGATAGACTTGTCTAGGGCTAGCACGGAAGAGCTTTGGGATCTCCATAGGTCGCTAGCTAGGGAGTTCGAGTCTAGGTGGAAGGAGGTTAGGGAGGAGGGGATTAGGTTCGAGGAGTTCGTTAGGAAGTACAAGCTGCAGAGCCCTAGCTTCGTTAGCCTCAAGGCCGAGATAGCTCGGCGAATGCTTAGGAAGTGCTCTTTCTGCGAGCGTAGGTGCGGAGTCGATAGGGCTTCGGGAGCCATAGGCGCGTGTAGGGTGAATGGAAGGACCTACGTGCACAGCTGGTTCCTTCACCTAGGCGAGGAAGCCCCGTTGGTACCGAGCGGAACCATTTTCTACGGCGGGTGCAACTTCGCGTGCGTTTACTGCCAGAACTGGGATATCTCGCAGGTTAGCCCTAGGGAGGGGGTTGTGGTCGATGCGAGGAGGCTAGCGCTAATGCAGAAAGAGCTAGCCTCTAGGGGCGCTAGGAACATTAACCACGTTGGTGGGGACCCCATACCGAATACCCACACCATTCTCGAGAGCCTCGAGTACCTAGACATAAACATAGCGCAGCTATGGAACAGCAACTTCTACATGACGAGCGAGGTCATGGAGCTGCTAATCCACGTAATGGACATCTGGCTCCCCGACTTCAAGTACGGGAACGACGCGTGCGCCAAGAGGCTATCCGGGGTGGATAGGTACGTAGAGACCGTGCTTAGGAACCTCAGGGTAGCCATCGAGTGGGGAGACATGATAATTAGGCACCTCGTACTCCCAAACCACGTAGAGTGCTGCACTAAGCCCGTGCTCAAGATGATAGCCGATAACCTGCCTAGGGATAGGGTTCTCGTGAACATAATGGACCAGTATAGGCCCGAGCACAACGCCTATAAGTACAGCGATATAGCTAGGAGGCCGAAGCCCTCGGAGCTTAGGGAAGCCTACGACTACGCCGATAAGCTAGGGCTCCTATGGAGGGACATCTCTAGGTAGCTCAGCGAGAAACCGCTTCGTCACCCATCAGCTTGACAGTACCTCATCACAGCCCCTCCAAGCTCTTCCTGTACTCTAGGAATAGCCTAACGCCGCATACCCCCGGTACCTGCGCGTAGAAGTATAGGTGCGTTGTCCACGGTATCCTAGCTACCCTAACACCCTCCAACCTCATGCTCTCCAAGCTCTTGAATAGGAGCACCGTCCCTATCCCCAACCCCCTAAACCTCTCGTCAACCCCTATCGGGCCGAACCACGTGGTGTGCAAAGCGCTGTAGCACGCGAAGCCCGCGATCTCCCCGCTCCTCCTAGCTATGAACACGGTGGGCTCGGGGTTCGAGAACGCCATGAGCACCTCGGTTTTCCAAGCGGGTCCAAACCTCTGTAGAACCCATTCCGCAACCTCATCCCTTTCGCTTGGGAAGCACTTGCGGATCTCGAAGCCCTTTTCCCTAAGGCTCTTCTCTAGCTCGGCTACGCTCTTAGGCACGTAGAACCTAGTCATATCCACCTCGTAGTCCACGACCCTACCAACCCTCTTCCACCCGAGCTCCTCTAGAACCGCCGCGGTATCGACGTACTCGGAGTCGACGCCGGGGAATAGGTACCACGACGTGAAGCCCCCGTACCTAAGCTCCTTAACCCCCATGGACTTAGCTATGGACTCGAACTCCTCGAGAAGAACCTTCATGGGCTCCCTACCCCTTCCCGCAACCACCTTCACCCAAGCGACTCCCCGATCCCTTTCGAGAGCCTCCTTCGGAGCCACCCTCCTCACGGCCCCGATTAGCAGCCCCAGCACCTCGCCCCCATCCACTGCGTAGAGCACTAGCCTAGGGTCGAAATTCGGGTCGCGCACCGTGATCCTCTCGATCATCTCGTCGTCGATGAAGTCCCTCCACAGCCACGCGTTTAGCAACCTCTTCATCTCCCGAAGCCTACGCTCGTCAACCCCCATCGAGGCTAAGTCGACAATCCTCATCTAGCCACCCAGCACCTATGCCTAGCCTAGGGGTAATCTGCTAGAGGCTGAAAACGTAGTTACGGGTACCCACCCACCGTGATGAAACCGCAACGGGACCTGAGGAGTGATGAGCTGGCGGAGGACTGATAATCGAGCTCGCTAAGGGCGTAGGGATGGTAGCTAGGTGCACCCGATTTTCTCTACCTCGACCCTCAGAACCCCGCTCTTAGCGACCGTAGCCCCCACTACCCATGTTCGCAAAACCTTGGAGACGAGGTTATCGAGGTCGACGCACCTAGCCTTGGAGAAGACCCTGGCCTTTAGGACGATGCTCTTGAGCCCAGGCTCAACGCCTTCGATGCCTAGGACGGATCTTAGGTCGAGCTCGGCCCTCGCCTCAACCTCTACCCTATCGACGTTGATCCCCATCCTAGCGGCGTGAATCCTGCTGGTTATGGCGAAGCAGCTAGCTAGCGAGGCTAGGAGCAGCTCTATGGGGTTGGGACCCTCCCCGCCACCACCCATATCCTTAGGCTCGTCGACGACGACCCTATGCCCTTCCCCAGTCCTAACCACTACCCTGAAACCCTCTTCGTTTACGGCGCTAGCGAAGAACATCGCCACGACCTCCTCGCCCATTCTCGCACCCATCGATCACCGGAGCGCTAGGGGTTATAGGTATGGGCCTCGAGAATAGGCTTGGGGGTGATGAGGTTCTTCGAGGCCGATCGCTGAGGAACCGACCAATTGCTGACCCAAGGACTTCAGCAGAGGCCGATAATCATCATCCCTCAGTCCTAAAGCGCTTCATCACATGCCTAGGAGGGTAGTGAGCACGCTCCTACGCTTCCTAGACTCGTACTCCTCGAACGTATCCCTAACCACTATCTCGTACAGCCTAGCCTCCTTACCGGGAGCGGGCCTAAGTAACCTACCTAGCCTCTGGAGGTACTGCCTCCTCGAACCCGTTCCAGCCACTATTATACCCACGTTCGCGTCGGGAATGTCTATCCCCTCGTCCCCAACCGTAGTCAGCACGAGCACGCCGCTCCTCGAAGCCCTAAACGCCTCTAGCCTAGCCCTCCTCGTCGATTCATCGAGCTCCCCAGTTATGTAGGGCGCGTTGAGGAGCTCCCCAAGCTTCTTCGCCTGGTCCACGTACTGGGTGAACACGAGGATCTTGCTCCCCCTAGACAGCTCCTCGCTAACTATCTTCCTAACCATCTCCAGCTTCCTCTCGGCGTTGTGAACGAGCTGCCTAATCTCGGTGCGCAGCTTGATCGCCTTAATCGCCTGCTCGTCTCCCTGCCTAGCGAGGGCTAGGAGCTGGTCGAAGGTCATTCCCTTAGCTAGCCTCCGGTACTCCTCCAAGAGCTTCCTGTACCTAGCCTTCTCCTCCGGAGTCAAATCGACCTTGACCACTATCAGCTTGTAGCGAGCTAGGTAACCCTCTTCGGCTAGCTCGCTAGCGCTCTTATGGTAGACGAGGCCCCCCATCAACGGGAATAGCTCTACGTGCCTACCGTCCTCCCTAACCACCGTAGCCGAGAGCCCCATGCGGTATATGGCTACGCTGTGCTCCGCTATGTACCTAAACTTGTCCGCGGGTAGGTGATGAACCTCGTCGACGATTAGGAAGCTGTAGTAGGGGTAGAGCTGGTCTATGTACCTAAACGCCGATTGGTACGTAGTTACGGTTATGGGCGCAACCCTCTTCTCCTCGCCGTAGAAGAGCCCAACCATGTTCGGGGGAGCGTTCGTGAACTCCAGGATCTTATCCCTCCACTGAAACATCTGCTCCTTGGTGAAGGCCACGATTAGCGTCCTAACGCTTAGCTCCGCCATAGCCGCTATAGCCACTACGGTCTTTCCCGCACCCGTGGGCAGGGATATGACTCCGCGAAAGCCGTTCTTCCTCCAAGCCTCTAGAGCCTCCTCTTGGTAAGGCCTTAGCTCCCCACGGAACTCCAGCTTTATGGGGAGCTCCTGCCTCGGCTTAATGCCGGTCTCGTCGATTACCCTAATCCCCGAGCCCCTCAACCTATTGAGAACCTCGAAGAAGTGCATGGGCTTGGCCAGCACGAATACCTTCCTAGACCTATCGTACTTGAGCACCCCCTCTTCGCGAAGACCCTTAACCGCGTCCCCTAGGTAGGCGTGGGGCTCCAAAACGATTTCCCTACCAACCCTCTTGACCACGACCTTAGGCATGTACTCCTCGACGACCCTCTCCAAATCCTCTAGGCTACCCTCCTCGAATTCAGCCTCGTACCCCTCGACTAGGTCGAGCACCTCCTCTGGCTTGAGCTCTCCGCTCCTTATCGAAGCAACGAGCTTATTCACATCCACTTCGAACCTACTGCTCGAGCCTTCCCTACCTAGGTACCTAGAGAAGCGTAGGAGCTTCTCGAAGTCCTCCCTATCGACCCACTCCCTAATCCTAAACACTATCCTTTTCAAAGCACCTCATCCACTAACCAAAGCTCTGGATCTTAGCGAGGGTGATAAGGACGCACCCACCCGAAACTTCTAGCTCACCCAACGGTTTAAACCCTCCGAAAGAGAGTTCGGTACCCGGTGATGAGCTTCACGGTACCCCGATGCGATGAGGAATCACTCCCCTTCACTGACGAGCATCGGGGTGCCTAGCCATGCCCGACGCGTTCACGCTCCTCGAGAGCATTACTCGAAGAGCCCTCGGATCCATACCCTCCAACTCCTTCGTCTCGATAGAGCCCCCGAGGAGGACAATGGATATCGCTAGAGCCTTAAGCGAGCTAACGAGGGCTTGGATCGAGGGGAGGGAGCTTAGGGTAGCCGAAGTGCTACCCCTCGAAGCCCCGGCTAGAGTCGTTGAGGAAGTTGCTCGAGAGCTCGAGCAGGTAATCGAGGAGATTTCGAGGAGCGATATAGCGAGCCTAGAGCTAGCCTACGCAATAGCCCAGGCGGCTGCAGCCCTATGCATATCAGCGGGCAGGAAGTGCATCGAGATCCAGATAGTCGAGAAGGCTAGGCGCTTAGCCCGCTCGATGGCTAGGAGGTCGAGGGCATCCCCAGACATAGCGGCAATGATGCGCGGCTACGCGCCTTAGAGAAGGGTGTCGGGCGCCCATCGGGCTCCCGCATCATACACCCGCAGCTGCGGGTGTTAGCGGGGCCCCGCCGAGCGCCCACATCCTCTCAGAGGCTATCAGCTTATCTACGTAACTACGCTGCGGCAAGCACCTTGGTTGGCAGCAACGATCCTAGGCTTATTAATGGGGTTGGGAAACACCTACGCTAGGTGATGAGTGGCCCGCCCCGATGGGTGAGGAGGCTTAGAAGGGCTGATGCCCATGAGCGCGACCGTGGATAAGGTTATCCAGGTCCTCAAACGGGTTTACGACCCCGAGCTCTCCATAAGCGTTTACGACCTTGGGCTCATCTACGACGTTAAGATCGAGGATAGGAAGATAGTCATCGAGATGGGCGTTACATCACCCTTCTGCCCCCTAGCCCACATCCTACCGCTTCAAGTCGAGAGGGAGCTAAAGAAGGAGTTTCCGGACTACGACATAGACGTCAAGCTCGATTTGGAGCGCCCCTGGAGCCCCGAGAGAATGACTAGGGAGGGTAGGGAGAGGTTCAAGCAGCTATTCGGCTACGACCCCGTTGAAGGGAGGTAAGCTGAGGGTTGGGGGAACTCGTTCGGGTTCTAGGGCTAGGGATTCGCTGTAAATCAGCTAGTTTTTACGTGCCGCTACGCAGATTGTGGATGGGGGCGCTGCTTGCGTAGAGCCCTAGGGGCGTGTATAGCGCTCTCGATCGCTATCGTCATCGTTCTCGGGCTCGTTACGCCTAGCGCGATAGTGGTAACCGAATTGAAGTGGTTGCTACCGTGGGGGAGCTCCGCGATAGTGATGGTCTTCGACCCTAGCGTAGCGAACGTCACTAAGGGCTTTAGCGGGCTCGGGGTAGCGTACCTAAGCTTCGGTACCGTGGTTATCGGAAAGGCCTTCGTATTCGATCCCTCCACCCCAGTGATCCTCTACGTCTCCCCCGAGGACCTCCACCGAATGGAAGCCTTTGCGGCGCTCCAAAGCGCGCTACCAACTTCCTGCATCGGTGCCGTCGAGTACCCAACGGTTAGCGTAACGCTATTCCTCTACAACTCGAGTGGAAGCGAATTGATTTGCCATGCATGGCTGGGCGGCTACGAGTGGAGCCGCTTCGGAAGCGTTGAAGGGGCGCTAAGCTACGTTAAGCGCGGGCTCGTGCTGGTAGTTACCTCTAGGAACCTCGTTTGCGGCGCGGTTAACGGTTCTAGGGTTAGCGAAGCCCTCGTAGAGCTAGCTAAGTCCGCAGGCCTCAGAGCTGGTTTCGACGATTTCGGGCTACCGTTCTTCGGCTGGGAGAAGCCTAGGGTTGTAAAGGTCGAGGGGAGCGGCTCTTGCCCAGCGTTTCGGGAAGAGGTATTCAATTGGTATCTCTACGACGAGAGGTTTAGCGCTCCACCAGGCTGGCTCCGCGGATTGAAGGGAGTGCCTATCGACGTCGTTGAGAGGCTATGGCGCTTATTCGCCGTTAGCTACTCGGTTAGGTACGAGTACAACGCCGACGTCTACACGATGCGGCAAGCGCTAGCGCTCACCGCTAGACGCATAGGCATCGGGTTGATGCCCATGCAGTGGCTAGCAGAGGTACTCGCGCGTCAATGCAGTTGCCCAACCCCTACGTGGGTACCTACCCCCGTAAGCGCGCCCATTAAGACCGTGGAAGTTCCGTGGCTAGGAGTATCGCTTCGAGTGCGCGCCCCCAACGCTAGCGTACTCATTGGGGCGGCTCTAGGGACGGCTCCACGACTCTACGACTACTCGGGGCTAGCGCTATTCGGCATACCGATCTGGGGAATCGAGTACGTAAACCTACAGCCCGCATTAGTCGCAATGGCCATGGTAGCCGATGGCTATGGCTACGTCAAGGCGCCGACTACGCTCGTATACATAGGCGACGCCATCGTGGTGAACCTTCGATACGCCTACGTAGTCGACCATCGCGGGTGTAGATGGCACGTCGTGTGGCCGGAAATAGCCTTCGTGCCGATGTACGCTATAGCAAGCGTTCAGTGGCTAAGGAGCGGGAGCGCCTATCTAAGCCCCAACGAGACTCTCGCAATCCTTCGAGACGTAGCTTGGAGTGCTCGCGAAGAGTTGGTGTACAGCGCGGTTACGGGCACGAACGCGACAACGGTGTTTCAGGAGAGTAGCGATGAAGTGGCTAACCGTAGCGGCGGGCTAATCACTCAATCCCTATCCGTGTACAAACCATGGCTAGAAGCCGTAGTTGCAAACGCGTTGGGCAAGCTAAGTAACCCCGTTGCAAGGGAATCCATAGCGTTTACCGCAACCGCCATATCCTTCGAGCAATACACAGCGTCAACCCACGGCATAGCGTTCCACCTCATCATACACATAGATAAGCCATCGAAACACCCCTACGCGCTCTTCATATACAGACTAACGTGCCCACTCATCCTCGTAAACGCGTACAGAAAACGAATTCAATTCCATTCACGATTGGATACGAAATTGTAGCAAAGAACGCGAGTAGCACTTCGACAACTTGATTGAGCTACATGTGCAGCACCACGACTAGGCATAACCTAGCGCACATAATTGCAATGGACCTAACTTGTAGCTAGCGATCCCGCGTTTTTTGCAGAACTATACAAGTTGTTGATGGCGCGCTCAAGTTAGTAATTCTTATATATCACGAAATCAATCTTAATTTATATAGGGGATATCCCTTGAACACGTACTGGATTTCAGCGTTAGTAATTTCTGTCATTGCGCTTTCTATAATATTCCCTGCAACAGTAAGCTTAATCGGTTTGAAGTGGTTGCTTCCATGGAGAAGCTCTGTTATCCTAGTAATCTTCGATAGTAGTACTGCGAAGATTACTAAGGATTTCGAAGGTGTTGGTGTAGCTTATCTAAGCTTCGGCAACGTCCTTATCGAAAAGCCGTTTGTGTTCAAGCCGAGTAGCGTGATAACGCTCTACCTACCCCCTAGCCGCGTGAGCTTGTTCG
>CAZRDH010000106.1:0-24454 GCA_964598805.1 uncultured Desulfurococcaceae archaeon
ACGCATGATCTCAAGAGGTATCGCTACACTAACGATTATCAGCGTATGCTTCAACGCCATGCTTTTCAAGACACTCGATGTAGATTCATATATCTTTAGGTTGCGTTTCTTATCGTGGGGTTGCTTTGGCTAGGTGTTGGATTAGGGAGGTTTCACGAAACCTATACCTCCTTAGGGTTGATGATGATGAGACTAGGTATTTCGAGGGTTTGTGGTGCATTCCCGAGGGGGTTACGTACAATTCCTACGTGTTAGTTAGCGACGAGGGTGCGATTGTCTTCGATACGTGGAAGGGTAGGTACTCGATTGAGTTCATCGAGTGCTTGTCTAAGGTTGTGGATCCTAGGGATGTTAGGTACGTTGTTGTTAACCACGCTGAGCCCGATCACAGCGGTGCTTTGCCTAGGCTTCTCGAGGCTATCGGGCTTGATAGGGTTGAGGTCGTTGGGCACTCGATGGCTAGGGATCTTCTCGAGAGCTTCTACGGGTTGAGGATCCCTAGGTTTCGAGCTGTTGGGGATGGTGACGTGCTTAGGGTTGGGGGCTATGCGATTAGGTTCTTCCATACTCCGTGGCTTCACTGGCCCGAGACGATCATGAGCTTCGTCGAGGGTCTAGGGGTCTTAATTTCGTGCGATGCTTTTGGCGGGTTCTCGATCCCTAAGGGGGTTTTCGATGATGAGGTTGATGTCGCTGGGTACGAGAGGTTCGTTAGGAAGTACTTCGCTTCGGTGGTAGGTAAGTACGCTAGGTTCGTCGTTTCGGCTATCGATAAGCTGAAGGGTGGTGGGGTCGAGCCTAGGGTGGTAGCTCCTTCCCACGGGGTTGTGTGGAGGAAGAACCCTAAGCGCGTAGTGGAGCTGTATAGGGGGTTGGCTACGGAGGAAGCGGTTAACCCTAGGAAGGTGGTTGTAGTCTATAGCTCTAGCTATGGGTTTACCGAGCGCGCTGCCGAAGCAGTTGCTCAGCGCCTTAAGTCCGCGGGGTTCGAGGTGGTGGTGCACGGCTTTACGGATTCGAGGAGGTCTAGCGCTGGCGACGCCTTGGGGGACATAGTCGACGCGTCGACGCTAGTGCTAGGGCTATCAACTTACGAGGGTAGGCCCTTCCCCATAGCCACGTGGTTCGCCGACCTACTCGTCGAGAAGCTGGGGTTTAGGAAGAGCCTTAGGGTAGTGGCGATGGTTTCCTACGGCTGGGGCTCCGCAGCAGGGAAGGTCGTCGAGATGCTGTCTAGGGCTGGGTTTAGGAGCGTAGAGGTAGTCGATTTCCGCGGCGCGCCAACGCAGAGCATCGTGGATAAAGTCGTGAGCTTAGTGGCTAGGGGCAGTCCATAGCTTTTTACCCATTGCCTCCCCTAGCTAGGGGGCGAGGAGCTTGAAGCTGTTTCTAGGCATAGACGTGGGGGCTACGTGGACTCGCCTAGCCCTCCACGACGGCTCGTCGATCGTTAGGAAGATCGTGTTTAGGACCCCTAGGGAGGAGGATCCGTACTGCATAGCCAACGCGATCATCGAGAGGATTCGGAGCGATCTCCGCGACTACGTTGATAGGGTCGAGGCGGTGGGCGTAGGCTCCATAGGGCCCCTAGACCTTAGGAAGGGGGTTATCGTTGGCGCTCCGAACATCCCGGCTAAGAGGGTTGAGCTTGCGGTGCCCATCATGGAGGAGCTTAGGAAGCCCGTTTACCTAGCTAACGACTGCGTCGCGGCGGTGTGGGGCGAGAAGCTGTTTGGCGCGGGGAGGGGGCACGACAACGTGGTTTACGTAACTATCAGCACGGGTATAGGCGGGGGGATGATACTCAACGGCTCGCTCCTCCTAGGGAAGATGGGTAACGGGCACGAGATTGGGCACATGGTCGTGGATGCCGAGCGGAGGCTTAGGTGTAACTGCGGTGGCTACGGGCATTGGGAGGCTTACTGCAGCGGTGCGAACATACCCAGGTTCGCTTCCTACATCATCGAGAGGCTCCCGCCGACCCACGCCTATAGATCTTCGAAGCTCTACGCCCTATGGGAAGAGGGTAGGATTAGGTCTGAGGACGTGTATAGGCTGGCTAGGGAGGGCGACCCCCTAGCGCTCAAGGTGGTGGAGGAGATCACGAAGCTCAACATAGCGGGGTTCGAGAACGTAGTTAACATCTACGACCCCGAGATCGTTACCGTAGGGGGCTCGGTAGCGCTAAACAACGTGGATCTAGTGATCGAGCCCGTTAAGCAGGCTATCGAGAGCGGTAGGGGTTTAGTCACCGAGCCCCCGAAGATAGTGCCTACCCCGCTAGGGGGAGACGCCGTGCTGCTAGGAGCCGTAGCGATAGCGATGGAGCCCCCGCCCCAGCTACTCAAGCTACTCGACTACCTATCGAACCTCTAGCGCCCTCAACCCCCTTGAGGAAGGAGGCTACGTCGGTAGCGAGCATGGGCATGAGCTGGGGTAGCATTGAGCAGAGGATAACGATCCTGTAGAGGAGGGGTATCGCCGCTGCAGCGCCCCCGAGCCCCACGGCCTTGATCGCGGCTAGCTGAACCGTCTCGAGAACCCCCACGCTACCCGGGGTAACGGCTGGTAACAACCACAGAATCGATTGAATCACGTCGAATACTAGGAGCGCGGTAGCGAACCCCATGTCTACCCCCAGGCTGAGGGAAGCTAGGTACCCAGCCCCAGCGATAGCTAGGTGCTCTACGCAAGCCGCGGCGAACGCCGCTAGAATCCACCGAGCCCTAAGCCCAATCCTCTTGAACTCGAACACCCTATTCAGCTCGGGGAGCCCACGAAGGTAGCTCGGAGCAACCCTGGAAACGAGCTTCTCGGCCCACCTACCGAGGGCTGAGCCCGACCTAGGGCTATGGGCAATCACGATGCCCGCCACATTGCTTATCGCTAGGGCTATGGATGTAGCCACGATTAGGATCCTTATCCAGGGCTCGATGCTGATTAGCAGCGCTACGGCGATGGCCATGGCTAGGAGCGAGGTGGACATAGCCAGCCTGTGCACGAACATCGCGGCGACGGCCTCGTTTAGCGAGAAGCCGCACCTAGTGTAGAAGAACACCTTGTAGACCTCGGTGAGCCCACCGAAGGGGAGGACGTACTCCATGGCTAGCGATGCGCATATACCCCTATACGCTGATTTGAAGCTTAGCGGCGATCTAACCGAGGCAGCGCTCGAGAGGAACACTAGGGCCTCGAGGGGCGCCGTGGACGCGCGAACGGCTATCGCTAGCGCTAGGAGCGGTAGGGAGGCCTTAGCTATCCACGAGGCTATGAGCTGGGCGCTAGCCGAGAACAGCACGCGGGCTACGGCGAAGTAGGTGCCTATCCCCGCTACCGCTATCGCTAGGGGTATCGCTACGCGCGAGACTCTACCTAATCGCGCGAAGCCTATGCACCCCAGCCACTTGTTTAGGGTGGGGTAATTGGGTGTATACACGTTTGAGTACGAGTGGGAGGACGCGAGGCTCTTAGCGTACCCATCCTTTGCCTACCCCATGCTCGAGGTCGTCGGTAGGGACACGATTAGGAAGGTCATCGGCTTCTGCAGCGGGCTAGAGATAAGGCTGTTCAGAGGCAAGGCGATAGCTAGGCACGATAGCGACCTGTGCCTAAGGTACGCCGAGGTCATGCTCGATCCCCAGCACTTCGCCGATCCGGATAGGGTTAAGGGGCTTAGGGAGCCCCTAGCCTCGATAGCTCGGGAGCTCTTCGCCTTCTACCGCGGCTTCACGGTGCTCTCCTCCCCGCTAGACGACGTCGTGCTCTTCGCCTCCATAGCCATGTCTAGGTACACGGCGTTCCACCACAACACGGTTAAGTGGGTTAAGAGGTTGCTAGACTACTTCGGGTTGATGGAGAAGGCCGCGTGGAGCAACGAGAAGGAGATGTACCTAGTTGCCGCCTCGAGGAGCTACCAGCTAGCGACCCTACCCGAAGCCCTTAGACACTACCTGCTGCTTAGGTTCGAGATACTCGAGGAAACGAATTGGAGGAGGGTTAGGAGGGCCCTCATGTACGTAAAGGGCGTTGGGCCTAAGGTTGCCGACGCCTACCTACTCTTCGTTAAGAGGGTTAGGAGCGCCGTTCCAAGCGATAGGAACTTGATGAACCTCCTCGAGCGCGTCGGCATCAAGGGGTTGAAGCCCCCGGAGAAGAGGTTGTGCATGAAGTACGAATGCGATGAGTGCCCGGCTAGGGATCGATGCGTTAGGAAGTTCGTTAGCGATAGCCTAGGGGAGTACGCTGGGCTGTTCCAGACCGTAGCCTACGTCCACGCGGACGTGTTTTGCAACGAGAATAGGTGCAACCTGTGCCCCATAAGGGCTTTCTGCTTAGCATACTCCCAGGGCTACCTCTACGGCGGTTAGCACCCTCGCCACTACGACCCACGAGTCTAGAACCCCATCGTATATCGATGCCCTCTCCGTAGCTAGCCTAAGAGTATCCTCCGAGAACTCCCCGTGGGGGAAGCCCCCTACTAGAACCGCGACCCTCTCGCCCCTAGCCATGGACTCGGCTATGCTCTTGCCTAGGTCTAGGAGCTTAACCCTAGGGCCGCTCTCGTGCATGAGCACGACTCTAGAGGCCCCAATCTCCTTCAGCAGGTCCTCTAGGAGCATCCTCTCGCACGTCATCAACGGCTTTTCGCTACCCGGCGGAACCCTTCCCTCCACGAGTAGCTGCTCCATCAACCCGACGAACCTGTAGTAGTGTCGGGGTATCCTAGTGCTGGGGTCGATGAGGATAACCCTGTTATCTATCGTGTGCACGAACACCCTTAGCAACCCCGCCTTGTTGAGCGGGCTCCCGAGCGCTTGGAGGAGGCACGCGTGTACTATATCCGGCCTACCCCTCTTGTGGTGCTGCGGTAGCTTCAGCATGGCTTTGTAGTGAAGCGATTTATCTAGGATTATCTCCCACGGCTTCTTACCCCTCTTCCTAGCGTGCTTCTTGATTAGCTCGTGGTGCCAAATCTCCCTGGGCACGAGCTCGAGGGCCGACTCCACCACGATTAAGTTGAGGGGCTCAGCGCCGGTAGTCCTCATCACGATTCACTCAGTACAGAGCGCTTTCATCACCTCGCGAGCGAGTATGTATAGAGGTATTTTAGCGGTTACAAACAGTTTAACCCCACGTCTCAACGATCAAGCTTTATTAATTTGAGTAACTCAGCTCTACACGCCGATAACGGAAGGTACGAAGAGATGAGGTGTTTACATGGAGCCTTTACTGAAAGTCGAGGGCCTTAGAGTGTACTACTACTCGCTTAGAGGCATAGTGAAGGCCGTCGACAACGTCTCTTTCCATGTTAATCGAGGCGAAACCCTTGGCCTAGCCGGCGAGAGCGGCTGCGGGAAGTCCACCCTCGGCTTCGCGATCCTCAGGCTAGTGCCGTCCCCCGGTAGGATCGTTAGCGGTAGGATACTCTTCGATGGCGTCGACCTAGTGACCCTACCCGAGGACAAGCTCAGGAAGGAGTACAGGTGGAAGAGGATAAGCATGATCTTCCAGGGGGCTATGAACGCGCTGAACCCCGTTAGGACCGTCGGGGACCAGATAGCCGAGGCGATAACCGTTCACGAGCCGAACGTGACTAAGGAGGAGGCGCTGAAGCGCGCTGAGGAGCTCCTAGCGATGGTGGGCATAGACCCGAAGAGGGTGAAGAGCTATCCCCACGAGCTGTCGGGCGGCATGAAGCAGAGGGTCGTCATAGCGATGGCCCTAGCGCTAAACCCGGACCTAGTGATTGCGGACGAGCCCACCACGGCTCTAGACGTAGTGGTGCAGGCCCAGATCATGAACTTGCTGAAGAGGTTGAAGAAGGAGCGGGGCATGGCGATGATACTGATTTCCCACGACCTAGCGCTAATAGCCGAGATAGCGGATAGGGTCGCGATAATGTACGCCGGGAAGATAGTGGAGCAAGGGCCTTCCGACGTTATTTACCAGAACCCGCAGCACCCATACACCCAGCTACTGCTTAGGAGCATACCCAGGCTGCGCGGTGCTAAGGAGCTTGTTTGGATACCCGGGCAGCCACCCGACCTAAGAATGCCTCCACCCGGGTGCAGGTTCCACCCGAGGTGCCCGTACGCAATGGATGTTTGTAGGAGGGACGAGCCCCCGATGATAGAGATCGAGCCGGATCACTACGTAGCGTGCTGGCTCTACGCCAAGAGGTGATGCGCATGCCCAAGCCCATAGACCCCAAGCTCGTTGAGAAAGCCGTTGAGGAAGCGATTCAGTCGGGGTACATAAAGCCGAGCCCCGACGACATACTGATAGCCATCAACGTGAAGAAGTGGTTCCCGCTTAGGAGGAGCATAACCGAGGTATTCAAGGGGATTAGGAGGTACGTAAGGGCCGTCGACGGCGTTACCTTCACCATTAGGAGGGGCGAGATCTTCTGCCTAGCCGGTGAGAGTGGCTGCGGCAAGACGACGCTGGGTAGAACCATCCTGGGGCTCGAGGAGATTACCGATGGCTACCTACTGTACAGGCCTAGGAAGGAGATTGCGGAAGAGCTCGAGAGGCTCGGCTTCACCCCGGTGTACAAGGACTTCTACCTAATGAACGAGGTGTATAGGGATAAGAGAGCCTTCAAGTTGATGAGGAGGGACCTGCAGATAGTGTTCCAAGACCCCTTCGGCTCCCTAGACCCGAGGATGACCATCAAGGACATCCTGATGGAGCCCCTCATCGTGCACAACCTCTACACGATCGAGGAGAGGCTCGAGAGGGTTAGGAAGGCGCTGATAGACGTTAAGCTCGTGCCCCCCGAGGACTTCATGGGTAGGTACCCCCACCAGCTAAGCGGTGGGCAGAGGCAGCGAGTAGTCATAGCTAGGGCTCTAATGCTCGACCCCCAGTTCATAGTCGCTGACGAGCCTGTGTCGATGCTCGACGTCTCGATTAGGGCCGAGATACTCAAGCTACTACTGGACCTCAGGGATTCTAGGGGGCTAACCTTCGTGTTCATAACCCACGACCTAGCGCTAGCTAGGTACGTATGCGATAGGATAGCGGTTATGTACCTAGGCAAGATCGTTGAGCTAGGCCCAGTCGAAGCCGTTATCAACAGCCCGATGCACCCCTACACCAAGGCTCTTAGGGCCGCTATCCCCGAGCCCGACCCAAGCAATAGGCATAGGATTAGGGAGGTTCCGATAAAGGGAGAGGTACCTAGCGCTATATTCATACCGCCGGGCTGCAGGTTCCACCCAAGGTGCGTTAACTACATGGAGGGCGTGTGCGAAAAGGAGGAGCCTCCAATGATCGAGGTTGAGCCGGATCACTACGTAGCGTGCTGGCTATTCTCTGAGAAGAAGCCGAGTGGTTAAGGCTAGCGCCTAACGCATTTTTAGACCGCTAGCAAGCTTGAAATACCCCTCTTCCCTTCAACACGCTGGCTGCATACCTTGAGGCACGAATCCGCTGGGATAATCGGGTGGGGCGTGTACATCCCTAGGTACAGGATTAAGGTCGAGGAGATAGCCAGGGCGTGGGGCTTCAGCCCCGAGACCGTGAAGGGCTTGGGGATGGTCGAGAAGGCCGTGGAGGGGCCGGACGAGGATACGATAACCATCGGCTTCGCAGCCGCTAAGCACGCTCTCGCGAGGGCGGGCGTAAGCCCTTCGGAAGTGGATGCGGTTTACGTTGGTACGGAGAGCAAGCCCTACGCCGTAAAGCCCAGCGCTACGGTGATAGCCGAAGCCCTCGGGATCCAGCCTAAGCACCAGGTAGCCGACCTAGAGTTCGCTTGTAGGGCTGGAACCGAGGCCATTAGGATAGGCATATCGCTCGTCGAGAGCGGGCAGGCTAGGTACGTCCTAGCGATAGGGGCTGACACGGCTCAGAGTAGCCCAGGTGACGTCCTCGAGTTTACGGCTAGTAGCGGTGGAGCGGCCTACGTCATTGGGCCTAGGAGCCGAGCCGTAGCCTACTTCGAGGGCAGCGTAACGTACTCGACCGACACCCCCGACTTCTGGAGGAGGGAGGGAGCCCCCTACCCAAGACACGGAGAGGCGTTTACTGGCGACCCAGCTTACTTCCACCACATAGTGACGGCGGCGAGGCTCCTAATGGAGGAGCTAGGGCTCAAGCCAAGCGACTTCGATTACGCCGTGTTTCACCAGCCCAACGGCAAGTTCCCGCTGAAGGTAGCGTCCATGCTCGGAATACCGAAGGAGAAGGTGGTTCCGGGCTTGGTAACCCCGTGGATTGGGAATACCTACAACGGCTCGATGCTAATAGGCTTGGCTAGGGTGCTAGAGATGGCTAAGCCCGGCCAGAGGATTCTAGCGGTTTCCTTCGGTAGCGGAGCTGGTAGCGACGCGTTTAGCATAGTGGTTACGGATAGGATCGAGGAGGCGGTTCCGAGGGCTCCCACAGTGGACGAGTTGCTCAAGAGGAAGACCTACATAGACTACGGGCTGTACCTAAAGCACAGGAGGATGGTGAGGGCGTACAGGCTTTGAGCGGCGAGGGCTCGAACATAGACGCTCTGCTGGAGCAACTCGAGAAGGAGGGGGTTCCGCTCCACAGGTTCGCCGAGCGCGTTGGTAGCAAGAACCTAGCGGTACTGCTTAGAAGGAGGTTTCTAGAGAGGAAGCTGGGGATCTCGCTATCGTCTATAGGCTCTACGATCATAGACTTCGAGGAGGTCGAGGGTAGGAACATAGAGAACGCTATAGGGGCTACGCAGGTTCCGCTAGCCGTCGTAGGGCCCCTAAGGGTCTTGGGGGAGTACGCTAGGGGCGAGTTCTACGTCCCTATGGCCACGACCGAGGGCGCGCTAGTAGCGGGGGTGAACCGCGGGGCTAAGGCCATTACGCTCTCCGGGGGCGCTAGGTGTAGAATCGTTAGGGACGGAATGACTAGGGCCCCGCTCTTTAGGTTGCCGAGCATCGAGGAAGCGATTAAGTTCGTTTCCTGGGTCGAGGAGCACTTCGACGAGATCAAGAGGGCTGCCGAATCCACGACGCGCTTCGGCAAGCTGGTTAGGGTCGAGCCCTACGTCATGGGGAACCTCGTGTGGCTAAGGTTTGTCTACACCACGGGGGACGCCATGGGGATGAACATGGCTACGATAGCTACCGACGCTGCGTGTAGGTACATACTCGAGAACTACCCGGGGAGCGCAACCCTCGTAGCGCTAAGCGGCAACATGTGCGTGGACAAGAAGCCCGCTCACATCAACGCGCTCCTAGGCAGGGGGAAGACGGTTGTAGCCGAAGCGGTGATTCCGCGCGACGTGCTGGAGAAGGTGTTTAGGGTTGGGGCCGAGGAAGTGCATAGGGTTAACGTCGAGAAGAACCTCTTGGGCTCCGCCTACGCCGGGAGCCTATCGTTTAACGCCCACTTCGCCAACATAATCGCGGCCATATTCATAGCCACGGGGCAGGACGTTGCTCAGGTAGTGGAGAGCAGCATGGGGTGGACCGTTACCGAGGTTAGGGGCGACGCGCTCTACATCTCCGTAACCCTCCCCAGCCTAGAGGTTGGAACGGTTGGCGGCGGAACGCGGCTACCAACCCAGCGCGAAGCCCTCGAGATCATGGGGGTCGCGGGCTCGGGGAACCCGCCGGGAACCAACGCTAGGAAGTTCGCTGAGATAGTCGCGGCTACGGTGCTAGCCGGCGAGCTAAACCTCTTAGCCGCGCTAGCTAGGAACGAGCTTGCCTCGGCTCACGCAAGGGCTAGGAGGGGCGAGCTAGTAGCTTCGAAACGCGGGTAAGGAACCTAGAGACCTTCACGGCCTCTGGAGGAACCTCAACCACTTCCCCACCCTCGAAGACTAAGTGTCTTCTCCTAAAGCTGAAGACCCTAGCTAGCTCCTCAACCACGTAGTGAAGCTGTATGCAGTGCATGCTCCCATCGGGGGTTAGCACCGCTACCTCCTCTAGCCCAACCCTAGCTAGGGTACCGAAGAGCTTGAAGCCAATGACGTTAATGTGGTTGCGCTCGGGGCAAGCCTTTAGAATCGCGTAGTCGCTAAAACCCCTTAAGATGCCCTCCTTGCTGCATAGGCACGTAGCCACTACGAGCAAGCGACGCTTTTCCCTCACGATCCTGGGACACGCGCTTACCTCGAGGAGATCCGGGATCTCGAGCCCCATTACCTACCCCGATCTAGCGGCTTCCAGATCCTTCTTAACGCTCTCTATGAGCTCCCTAAGCTCCTCCCCAAGCCTAGCCTCGATATCCTCGATTATCGATAGGGTTCTAGAAAGCTCTTCGCGCTCGAAGAACTGCTCGAGGGACTTAAGCATCTTGGGTAGCTCCCGCTGATACGACTCGATCTCAACGAGCTTCGTGAGAACCCTCTCCAAATCCTGCAGCTTCTTCGACTCGCGGGGAAGCGCTAGCCTAACCTGCTCCTCGAAAACCCTTAGCGATTCGAGCCTATCCACGATCCTCGAGAGGGCCCTTAGAAGCTCTAGGGAAATCACCTTTCTCACTGCTAGCGATAGCGCTGCAGCCCTTAGATCCGAGCTAGGCGCCTTCCTAGCTAGGGCTAGGAGCTCCCTCTCGAGCTTCTCCATGTACTCCCTAGCTATTCGAACCATTTCGGGTTGAGGCATTTCCCTCACCTCTATAGCTAGGGCTAGTAGAACCTATAAGCCGTGCATGCTCGCTAAGTAGCTTCGCTAAGAACCTCTATTCAGTAAGGCGCTCGTAGGGGTCCTAACGTCTATCCTAGTCCTAAACCCTATCTCCCTAAAGCCGAGGAACTTAGCTACGTCCTTAAGCAGCTCGTTACCCTCATCGATTAGGAGTAGAACCCTAGCCCCACCCGCAACACCCTCCTTCGCGGCAGTGTATATTACGGACTCGAGGGGCTCCCTAGCCTCTTCGTACCCGGGTCTAACTACGATCTCCCCCACGACCCACACGTCGGGTAGTGCTACGTACCTACAGGCCATGGCTATCAACTTGCGCTGCTTATCGTAGTAACCGTAGCACCTCCTGCTACCGAGGAGCCTAGAGACGTCCTCGAGGGCTACCCTCTCCATCCCCACGGACTTGTAGAGGTCGAGAACGTCGTACGCTGAGTACGTTGGGCTCATCCTCACCGCCTCGTTGATGCTCGCCCTCTCGTAGAACGATATCTCGTCGGTTACGTAGTCGAGCAACCGCTTCTTCGTGTAGGTAGCGCCTAGCTTAGGGAGCATCGCCTCGACCTTCCTCCTAGCCGCCTCGCTATAGCTAATCACCTTGACCCTCCTAAACCTCCGGAGCCAGTACTCAACCTGATCCTCGATCTCCGTTAGGTCCCCGTAGAGGTGGAGATGCGTTTCCTCTAGGTGCCCCCTATAGAGCATTGCGTAGGAGAAGATGTTGGACTCCCTAATGTGGAAAACGGCTTCGCATAGCTCGGTCTCGAAAACCACGTTGTGGAAGAGGAAACAATGCCTAAGCGGGTTCTCCTGGTAGAGCCTCCTAATGGCCTTGAAGAGCAGTATGTCCATCTTCCTGAGGTTGGCTATCAAGGCCCGGCCCTACCATAGGTATAGCGCTGAGGAACGATAAAAGGGGGAGAGGGGCTTGAACCTACCTAATCCCCTTGGAGGAGAAGGGTTTGAAGGGCAGTAGGTCGACCATCGTTAAGAGCCCTGGCCTAGCTTCCAGAACCTTCTCGGCTAGGCTCAGCACCACGGCAGCCGTACCCACGTCGCCGGGGGTCCCGCTGCTCCTCCAAACGATCTTCCCGCTCTCCCTACCCTCGATAGCTATCTCGTCCCTCTCCTCCACACCGACTAGAGCGTGGAACTCGACCCTAACCACCTCCTCGCTACCAACGTAAACCGCTCCGTACCCGCTGATCCCCCTGCACATCCCCTTAAGCACCTTGATCCCAGCGGACTCCACGTCGCTTTCGGCTGCGACTGCGTGCTGCTCCTCGACTACCTTGGTTGGGGCTAGCCCGAGTGCTTCGGCTACGAGTAGCGCGCTCTCGGCGTACCCAACGTGCCCGGTTATAACCCCCTTCCTAAGCTCCTCCTCGACCTCGTTAACGGGCCTGCCGATCCCCACCTTCTTCCTAAAGCTCTCCCTCCTCTTCGCGGCGTCTACGTACCTAGAGGCAACTACCTTAACCACGTCGTCGACCGTAGAGCTAAGGGCTATGACTAGGGTGTCTAGGAGGAACCCTGGGTTTATCCCCGTCCCCAAGACGCTTACGCCCCTAGACCTAGCGAGCTCGTCTAGCTTCCTAGCTAGCGTTGGGTACCTATAGAATGGGTAAGCGAGGGTTTCGCACGTCGATACGACGTTGATCCCCATGTTCACGACGGTCGCGATCTGGGGGTACACCTTGTCTAGGTACGAAGCAGTTGCGTGTATAACCACGTCGGCATCGACTAGCGTAGCCGGGTCCCTAGATACCTCAACCCCTATCCTCTCCCCAATGGCTAGCTCCCCAACGTCCTTACCCACGATGCTGGGGTCTATGTCTACGGCCCCCACGATCTCGTAGCCGCGCTTAATCGCGAGCCTAGCCACGATCCTAGCTATGGAGCCAAACCCGTAGAGCCCAACCCTAATCATTGCGAAGCCCTAGAGCGCATTACTAACCGAGTATTTCTGCATAGCGATCCCTAGACCACGATTCGAAGCCCCTAAACCTCGAGAGAACGTTGATAGCCTTAACCACGTTGTCTAGGCCCCGCCTAACGATGCATACCCCAACCCTAGGCAACCCGAATACAACGTCGGTGCAGCCCATAGCTACTAGGGGAAGGGCTAGGAGGTCCTCCTCGCCCTCGACTACTAGGAGGGAGGGGGCTTGAAGCTCTAGGAGCTCGATCATCGCTTCGACGCATTGAAGCGATATCGTTCCCCGCGCATTAACGCACCTATCCACGAACTCGAAAACGCCTTCGTCTACGGGGGTAGCGGCTTCGAAGCGAAGGGTCTTCGAGTCGACTACGCATAGCCTCGGCCTACCGATCGCCGAGAGGAACGTCGAGCAAACCACGTCCCCAACCACCGAAGTCCTCAACGGGTTGACGAGGTTCCTAAGGATCGAGGCAACGTACTCGCGAGGCCCCCTCAAAACCTCGACCCTAAAGATGGTCCAGGGAGCGGAGAGGTAGCGCCTTAGCTCCTCCGGCATCGCGAGCTCAGCCGATGCAGGCGTCATCACTGTTCATGCCTCGGGTAGTCTCATCACCGCCCTACTCGAATCGACCTAGCGAGTTCTAGGTGTCGAGGGAGTTAACTAGCGTTGCGGGCTAGACCACGGTAACGGTCTTAGCTAGGTTCCTAGGCTTATCCGGGTCGTATCCCCGAGCGACGGAGGTTTCGTACGCTAGGAGCTGTAGGGGGATTACGCAGGGTATGCACTGAACGTCTGGGTGTAGGTGCTTCGGGACCTCCACCAGGATGTCTATACCCCTAGCCCCTTCGGCTACCCCCTTCGGGGCTACGACTATGGTTAGCGCTCCCCTACTCTTCATCTCCTCCACGTTGCTAGCCACGAGCTCCATCTCCTCGGGGCTACACGCGCAGAACACCGTGGGGAACCCGGGCTCGACGAGGGCTATGGGCCCGTGCTTGCTCTCCCCAGCTGGGTAGGCCTCGGCGTGTACGTACGCAACCTCCTTCATCTTCAGGGCCCCCTCCTTCGCTACGCCGAGGCCGAAGCCCCTACCTAGGTAGAACGCGCTCCTAGCCGATACGAAGATCCTTAGCGCTCGGTTAACGAGCTCCCTACCCACCTCGATCGATATTGATGCTGAGAGAGGTACCCTCCTAAGGTCCTCAACGAAGTCCCTAAACCTCTCCCAGCTCATTAACCCCCTTACTCGGGCGGTTAGGGCCGCTAGGTAGGATAGCACCGCTACCTGCGTAGTGAAGGTCTTGGTAGCCGCTACCCCTATCTCGGGCCCAGCCCTCGTGTAGATCGCTAAGTGGCTCTCCCTAGGTATGGCGCTATCGATTACGTTGCTCAGCGCCACGACCTTGGCCCCGAGGGACTTGGCTATCCTAACCGCTATCAGCGTGTCTATGGTTTCGCCGCTCTGGCTAACCGCTATAACAACGTCTCTATCGCTTAGCCACCTCCCTAGCCACCACCTAGCCTCGGAGGATACGATGGCTATGCTGGGAACCTCGGCGACCCTCGTTAGGGCTAGGGCCCCTATCAGCGATGAGTGAAAGCTGCTCCCCGCAGCCACGAGGATTACGCGGTTAGCCCTAGCCACTAGCTCGGCTACCCTCCTAACCTCCTCCCCGAGCCCAGCGATGGTCTGGGCGAGGGCTTGGGGCTGCTCCGCAATCTCCTTCTCCATGAAGTGCCTGTACCCACCCTTCTCGATAGCCTCGGGGCTCCAATCGACTACCCTAACCCTCGCACTCAAATCGACGAGCGTCCCATCGAGCGTCTCGACCCTAACCGTTGTCGGGGTCGCGTACCCGACCTCCCCATCGCGTAGAACTGCAACCCTATTCGTGTACCTAAGGAACGCCGGGATGTCGCTAGCCACGAAGTTGCACCCGCTACCGAACCCTATTACGAGGGGCGACGTGTTTCGAGCGAAGAAAACCCTCTTCTCCCCCTCGGCTACGAGGGCTAGAGCGTAAGTGCCCTTAAGCAGCTTTACGGCTCTCTTAAACGCGGAGTAGAGGCTCATCCCCCTCCTAACGAACTCCTCGACGAGGTGCGGAACTACCTCGGTATCGGTCTCGCTCTTAAACCGGTGCCCCAACCCCTCGAGCCACTTCCTAAGCTCGGCGAAGTTCTCTATGATCCCGTTGTGAACAACCGCTATCTTACCGAGGCAATCCGTGTGGGGATGAGCGTTCTCGTCGCTTGGCCTGCCGTGGGTAGCCCACCTAGTGTGCCCTACCCCCACTACGCCATCGATTTCGTCGAAGCCTATCCTACCCCTAACCTCGTCTATCTTACCAACGCTCTTCCTAACCACGAGCTTGCCGCTCTCATCGATAACAGCGATCCCGACCGAGTCGTAGCCTCGGTACTCGAGGCTCTTTAGGCACCTGTAGAGCATTACCCCGAGCTTCTCGGGTAGGGCTCCGGGGTTAGCCACGATGCCTATTATGCCGCACACGGATCGAGCCCTCTAAGTCGATAGCGTAGACCCCAAGCTATAAACTTTGGCTTCGGTAGCGGGGGCCGCTTCTAGGAACGGGTAGCAATTGCTTAGCCCCGTGGATAGGGTTTATAGACCTCGCAAGGCTGGTTGTAGAGGGTGAGGAGCGTTGGCGTCTAGGGCGGTAGCAGCGCTAGTAGCGAGCCTAGCGATATCGGCAGTCGTGCTGATGGTGGTAGGGGTATGGGGGTACATGGAGACCGCCGCACTCCAAAAGCTATCCCTTCCACTACTAGCCCCCGAGCTAGGGAGCTACAGAGCGATTATCTGGGTTCCTAGCGGTCCAGCGTTCAAGGGGCTAGCCGAGGAGCTGAACGCTACGTCCGCGGGGTCGAGGCCAATAAGGGTCGAGATCGTTGATTTGTGTAGCTACGCCGAATCGCCTTACGTACCCCGTGCTGGCGAGGGGGTTCTAGCTATCGATACCGGTAAGTGCGCTATCGATAGCTACGAGCTGCTGTACTACCTAGCGAAGCGCGCTTGGGGCTCGATGCCCGTAGGCATCGAGCTTAGGGTGCCGGTGCCCAAGGCGATAGCCGTGATCAACACCGGGCGCGGAATCGTGGTAGCGGCATTCGATAGGGTTCCAACGAAGCTCTCGGCCCTCCTACTCCAGCTAATCGTGTCCTCGCCTAGCGAACCAGCGCCCCAGCTAGTAGCTATTAGCGTTGGCAACGAGACTTCTAGGGCTGTAGCCCTAGGGGTTGAGGAGGTCTCTAGAAACCTCTTCGCCGTATCCATGGACCTAGCGGCGGTCTCGACTTCGGGAGGCATTTGGGGTAGCGGGCTCGTCGAGCTCAAGGGCGTTGGCCCCGTGAGGGTCTCGGAGTACGAACCTAGCACGACCATAGCGAGCGGCTTCCTAGTGTCCAAGGAGTCCTACGGAAACGTCGTGTTGCTGGGCGTGTCGAGGGTTCTCGACCGCGGGGATCTGAGTAGGGAGCTCGTGAAGCTCGTTGTCGAGCCTAGGTACGACGCTAGGGCAGTGCTATTCCACTCCATAGCTGTGCTAAAGCTCGAGGGTAGGGAGGCTAGGGCGCTCCTAGAGCTAAGCTCCTTCGGCTTCACGACGCTCGAAACCCTCGTTTTAGGTAGGTAACCCATTCATCTCTTTTCGAGGTTCCTCACCTTATATCTCCTCCAAGACCCAAAGCCTTAGCAACCGGGTTAGCCTAGCATGGTACGCGGGCCTAGCTGCCTTCCTAAGCCTGTGCGGAGGCCTAGCGAAACGGGGTTGAACGCCGACGAGATGGAGAGGTTCGTTGGCTCGCTACCGAGTAGGGAGGAGGCTAGGGCGAGGCTGAGGGAGTTCATCGAGGAGGCTAAGACTAGCGAGAACCCGCTGGTCGCGCTAGTCGTAGCGGAGTGGGGTGAGGGGAAGACGAGCCTCTTCTACACCGTGCTCAACAAGCTCGAGCCTCCGCAGGGAGTTGCTTTCATCGTTAGCGGTAGGACTGTGATAAGCTTCCTAGAGAGGGTCGCGGATCGAGCCATAGCCCCGCAAACGGCTTCGGTAGCCTACGGCTTCCTAGCATCGATACTAGCCACGCTATTCGCTGAGCAGGGGGAGGCTATCGAGAGGAAGTGCGGGTCTAAAGCCGAGGCCCCTAGCCTAGCCGATTTCCCTAGGTGCGAAGACTACGTGCCTAGAGCCCTCGAGGCCCTAGCGAGCGCGTGTAGGTGCGATAAGGTGTTTATCTTCGTCGACGAGTTCGAGGACATCGTTAGCGCTAGCCCCCGCGTAGTCGAGTACGCGGTTTCCGGCGTTACCCACCTGCTCAACGGGGCGGTTAAGGAGGTTAGCTCTAGGAGCGACGTTGGTAAGGGTAGGTTCGCTGGGTGGCTACACCTAATCCTCTCCCTAACCCCCACGGCCTACACCAAGCTGAGGGGCTTCGGCGAGCTGAGCTCGATCATAGCTAGGTTCAGTAGGAGGGTAAAGCTCGTCGAGCTAAAGCCCTTGCCTCGAGTCGAAGCCCTTAGGCTGCTCAAGGGGTTGTGTAGGTACGTATTCGACGGCGCGGAGCTCGAGGAGGTGCTAGATCCGTGTAGCATAGCTAACCCGCTGATCATCGCTAGCCTCGGTAACCCCGCCGCCCTGCAGAGGGCTTTCGTAGAGCTCGTCTACCTAAAGGCTTCGGAGTGCGGAGACTGCTTTACGCCCATAGGCTTCTCCGAAGCCCTCGGCTACATGCAGCGGATTAGCGTGGATATAGCGGGGGCTAAGCTACCGCTAGCCGTTCCAAACACCGTGGAGAAGCTTAGGAGGGTCGTATCCAGGGTAGCCGCGCTATCGCGAAGCGATTCCAGGGCTCTCGACCTCCTAGACCTAGCGCTCGCCACGATTCTCGTGGAGCCCGAGGACGCTTCTAGGAGGCTAGGCATCGAGGAGAGCGAGGTGAGCAACGCTACCCACTTAATCAACGCTGCGGCTAGGTCCCCGAGCCTACCCTACGCAACTAGGATCCTCTACCCAGTCAAGGTCGTTGAGTGGAGCGAGGATGCTAGGGAGAGGGTTCTCGAAGCGTGGAGGAAGGCGCTAGCCCTATGCCCCTCGACCTCCTCGGATCCGAGTAGCGTAGCCGAGCTAATCGTCGAGGCAACCACCTTCGTGACGCCCAGCGGTGGGCTAGCCATAGCGATTCCCAGCGGGGGCGAGGAGGGTATAGAGCTTGTGAGGGAGCTCGTGCCAACCCAGCTCTCTAGGGATGAAGCGGCCCTCGCGCTCAACACCCTAGCGAAGGAGCTCGGCGGGCTCGAGGGCTCTAGGGATGCGCTACTCCTCTCCCCGAGGATCGTTAGCGCTACCTACGTCTCGCCCGAGCTAACCTTCCTAAACTTCGTTAAGGGCGTTGAGAGGAGGTTTAGGTACTGGAGGGAGCTACTAGCGAGCGCTAGGGACGAGCACGTTCTCCTAGGCTTCGTAGCCTCGATTTCGACGCTTCGAAACGTTGTTGAGGTTAAGAGAATCGAGGTGGTGTAGCCATGGCTAGGCTCGTAGCCCTAGAGATCTCGATCCCCGTGGGTAGCGGGAGAGCCGTTGCGAGGGTAGGGGTGTTCGCCAAGGCTACGGCGCTAACTAGCGAGGACGCTGAGGACCTCGTTAAGAAGGTTCGAGAGGTCCTAAGATCGTCGCTACACCCGATACACGCGCTAATCGTAGCCGCTCCGAGCATCGACGAGGAAGCGCTTCAGAAGCTCGAAGCCGCTAGCAAGGAGCTTAGCCTCGAGCTCGCGATCGTTAGGATTCCGCGGGTTATCGATAGGGTTAGGCTAGCGGCGGTGGGTAGAGCTATCGAGGAGGCTAGCCAGAGGCTTGGGGTAGAGCCGTTTAAGCTCGCGCTAGACATGCGCAAGCTAAGCGACGTACTCGACGTGGAGGTCGCCGAAGCCGTGCTTCGAGACGTCGTCGAGGGGCTCTCGATAGTCGATAAGCTTAGGGGAGTCGCTCGGGAGCCCATAGCGATAACCGAGCCCATCCTATCCGGGCCGCTGAAGAAGCACGAAGACCTCGTAGACGCGATGAAGTGGCTCCTCTACTCTCCGTGGAATAGGGCTAGGGTTAGCGACTTCTATAGCTACGTGCGGGATAGGGTAGCGAGGTTCCACATATTCAAGAAGAAGAGGGGGTTGCTATCGCTAGACATCGAGAGCCTCGAGAGGTTCCGAGAGGCTGTAGCTACCCTAGCTAGGAACGGGTTCGTGAAGTACGATCCGGAGAGCGACGTTGTGGAGCTCGACATGCTTAGCCCGCTAGAGGAGAGGTTCCTTAGGATCCTCGACTCGGTGTTCGACGGCGTCGCTAGCCTAGAGTCCATGAGGAGGTTCTTCGTCGACGTATCGATTAATAGCGAGAGGGTTTGGAGCGCGATCATCTCCATCCTCGAGCTGAGGGGCTTGATATGCATCGAGAGCGGCGAGGGTCTGTGCCCCGACGCGCCGGGCAAGGGCTACGTGGTTTCGCTTAGGGGGGAGAGGAGCGCTAAGTACGTTGCGACCCTCCTCGAGAGGGCTAGGGGGTTCGCCGCTAAGGCTAGGCACCTCGCGGCTTTCGGCTACGTGGTTTCGGGGAAGGAGAGGGGGTACAGAGCGTTTACGCTAGAGGAGATGGTGGAGTTCGTCGAGGAGCTAGCGGCTAAGGCTGAGGAGGTTCTAAGCGTCGACGCCTCCATGGCCGTTAGGCTGGCTAGGCTATGCCTCGACCTAGCGGAGTACGGCGAGAAAGCCGTGCTGCCTGAGGTGTCTAGCGCTAGGGAGGCTATGGAGAGCGTCTTGGCTAGGCTTAGGGACGCTATCAACAGGATCGAGGAGGGGGTTAGGAGCCTAGAGGACTTGCTGAAGAGCTACGTAGCCTCGAATAGCGTCGAGATTAGCTTCGGGCTACTCAACGAGCTTAGGAAGGGGTACGAGAGGGCTAGGAAGCTAGTGGACGAAGCTATCCCGAGGGAGAGGTTCCTCGAGGAAGTCGAGAACCTGTGGCGCTCGTCGAAGGGCAGGAACTTCCCGTTCCACTTCGCTAAGCTAGGGCCCGTCTACCACTTTAACTACAAGCTATACCTACTACACAGGGAGTTGAAGCCCTTCGTGGAGATAGGGGGCGACGGCACCCTATCCCTTAGCGAGGTTGTTAGCGACGCCGTAGCGGAAGTCGATAGGGCCGTTAAGTACGTTAAGGACGCTATAGAGAAAGTCGTTGGGGTAGGGAGCCTAAGCTCCTTGGCTAAGGAGCTCGAGTCCTGCGAAACCCTTAGGGAGCTAGCTAAGTTCGTTAAGGAGTACCGAATGGCTAGGATAAGCGTCGAGCCCATATCGGTTTCGAGCGCGCCCGAGCTATTCAAGGCGGTTAAGAGGGTTGTGGACGAGTGGCTCAAGAGCGTTGAGGAGGACGCTAGGATGGTTAGCGACATAGCGTCGATAGCTCGGGAAGTCGCTAAGCTAGAGCGCGAGGCTAGCGAGCGGTGCAAGAGCATCGCTAGGAGGGTGGAGGTGATAGCGGGCATCCTCGAGAGGTGCCCAACGGTATTCAGCTACTCCGCTAGCTGCTCTAGCGAGCTAGACCACGTTAAGGAGCTGATAGAGAGCGCCGTCGAGACCATTAGGAAGCTCGGTAGGGGCGAGGCTCCCGTCTTCAGCCTTAGGGAGGTTAGGGATAGGGCTCGAGACGTTAGGGAGGCTCTGAGGAAGGTGGTTAGCGAGCTTAGGGAGGAGAAGCTCGAGAATTGCTCGAAGCTCCTCGAGGAGGTTAGGAAGAGGGTTGGGCAGCTCGTTGCTAGCGCGAGGACTCTAAGCTCCTTGCTATCGAAGCTAAGGATAGAGGTTCCGACCGAGTACCTTAGCCTATGCTCGGCGGCTCTCGAGAGGGTGGATAGGGGTGATTACGTAGCGGCGTGCGAGTTGATACCCAAGCTATCTAGGGTAGTGGAGGAGATGAAGAGGCTAGCCATGGTTAAGGGGCTGCTTAGCGTTGAGGAGCTCGAGGTGTTTACGGCTATAAGCGAGATCAAGGCGGAGGCCAAGGGCGTGCTCAGCCTCGACGAGGCTATAGCTATACTGGTGGAGAGGCTGGGGATTCCCTACGAGAGGGTTAGGAGGCTAGTGATAGGGTTGATAGATAAGGGCGTTATCGAGGTATACATATGACATGGTCGTCGACCTCGTTAGGGAGCTGGATAGGGTCGTAGAGGAGGTTTCTAGGGTAGCGGAATCGAGGAGGAAGCAGTTAGAGAGCCTCGGTGAGGAGCTCGCGCGTCGAGGGCTAGCCAAGGCGGTGCCCCTCGGGGAGACGGAGAGGGTTAGCAACGTGGTTGGAGTCGATGGGTCTAGGGCTAGGGTAGCGGTAGTAGGCTCTATAGCGCTCTACGTGGTTAAGGCCGTTGCCGTAAGCGCGGAGCTCAGCCCCTTGGAGAGGCTGGGGGTGGTCTCGATAGACGCGGCGGTGGATGAGGATGCGGAGGGGTGTGCTGAGGACTACATGCTCTTCCTAGAGGCATCGCTATACGAAGAAGCGTGCCGCACCCCCTCGACGCTCCTAATCGACGGCCCCATCGTGGACCCCCCTAGGAAGCAGCTAGGGTGCTCCAAGACCTTCGTGGAGGACCTGCACGGCTATAGGGCTACGGTTCTTAGGGGCCTCGTCGAGAGGGGGTCTACGGTGGTAGGCTTCGTTAAGAGGTTGAGGGGGTGCTTAAGCGGCGTGCCAGCCCCGATAGCCTACCGCTACGTTCTTCGCGGAGCCTCTAGGGAGCTACGCTTAGAGGGCTCTAGGCACCTCGTAGCCATCCCCTACCTAAGCGATGTAGCTCCCCGGGAGCTCGCTTCGCTCTACGCCTCGATGGGCGTAGAGGTAGCTAGCTACGTAGTTCTCGACTCGCGTAGAGACGCCGTTTACAGGGTAGACGTTTCCCCGCCTAGCGAAGTCGATGAGGCGCTAAGGCTCTTAGCCTCGATGCCCGTAAACGACGAGGGTGTACCCCTATACGTTGCTCTCGCTCACGAAGCGTGTAGAATACCGAAAAGGCTAGTCGAGGTGCTAGCTAGTAGGGTTAGGCAGAGGCTAAGGCTCTTAGCCTAAGGTGATGAGAGCCCCACCGGATCTGAGCTCAGCGCGATGAAGATTATGGGGGCTCCACTGATTAAACTCGGCGTGTACTCGGGGGAGAAGGTGTAAGTGCGTTTCTTACCCGGTTTATATGTTGAGCGGCTCTAACCGCTTTTCCAAGCTAGCGAAGCTCTAGACGCAAGCACTGGTTCTCCTCGCCACCCCTAACCCCCGCGATTCTCGCGAGTAGCGCTAGTTGGGTGGTACGGTGAGGTTGAAGGCGCTAGCGGTGGACCTAGCGGTGATGGTGCTGAGCTTCGCGGGGCTAACGCTGTTCATAGCGCTGCTCCCGCTAGTCTCGAGGGACGTGCCCATCTCCTCTAGCTGGGCGTGGGTAGCGTCGATGATGTACGCAGCCGGGGTCTTCGCCTCCTACCTAATCGGGTGCCTACCGAGCCTAGCTTCGAGCCCTAGGAGGGTCGTAGCCTTCTCGACCCTAGCCGTATCCGCTTCGCTAGGCCTAACCTCCCTAGCCACCAACCCGATCGAGATAGCGGTGCTTAGGTTCGTGCAGGGGTTCGCCTCTATGTCCGTACCCGTGTTCTCGGCCCAGCTAGCTAGGCTCTTCGGTAGGGCGGCGCCCATAGCCCTCGGAATCCTCTTCTCAGGAACCTTCATCGGCGGCGCTCTAGGCTACGCCGCGCCCGCGATCGCTAGCCTCGTTGGGTGGAGAGGCGTTTACGCCGTGTTCGCGCTCCTCGTAGCCCTAGCCGGAGCCGCCTGGCTCAAGACGTGCCCGCCGCTTAGCGCCGTAGCTAGGGTGAGCTCTCGAGAGGCTAGGGAGGTAGCTAGGGACCCATTCACCATCCTGTGGGGAGCCTCGTTCTTTACCGCTATGTGGGTGCTCTTCACCTCGGCTACCCTAGGCCAAATGGCTTCGCACGTAAGCCCGAGCCTCTTCGGCAAAACCCTGCAGGTATCCATGGCCGCTTGGTCGGTTGCAGGCGGGGTCATCGCCTACGCGATGAGTAGGGGGAGGGACGTTGTTCAAGGGATTGGTAGGGTTCAGCAGGTTTGCCTAGCGCTCGCAGCCCTAGGGGCGCTAGCGGCGCTTAGCGCTAGGAGCGATCTAGACGTAGTCGCCGCGGCGATCATGATAGGGGCCGTCCAGGGGGCTTCCCCAGCCTTCTGGACCCTACCCAGCGTAGCGTACCCCGAGCGCGAAGCGGAGCTAGCGGGCTTCGTCCTAGGGACTCTATCCAACGCTGCAGCCCTCGTGGGCCCCGCGATAACCACGGCGCTAGCCCTATCCGTAGGCCCCCAATCGGTGTGGATAGCGATGGCCAGCGTATCCCTAGGGGGCGTAGCGACCACGGCCATGGCCATGAGGGTGGCGCCGCCCGTAGTAGCGCAAAGCCATAGACCTAGGCTCTTTAGGAGGCTAAGCGCGTAACCCTCACGTCTAGAGTCACGTGGTATTTTCTCGGCCCAACGCTCCTAATAACGTGCCCCCCAACGACTTCAGCTCCTATCCCGAGGCTCGCGAGCTCCTTTAGCACCTCTACTTTGGCTACCTCCATAGCCTCCCTCTTCCTCGACGCGGAGACGAAGAGATGTGGGTGTATCCACCCACCTACCCTAACGACCTTAACTGCTTTGCGTAGGGCTTCCCTCCATAGCTCGGGTAGGGGTAGGAGAACCCTATCGAACTCCCTCCTAAGACCCTCGGCGATTAGGAGCGCGTCCCCCTCAACAACCTCGTTTACCGACGCCACGCCGTTGATCTCGGCGTTTACCCTAGCGTACCTAGCGGCGTGGGGGTTGATGTCTATCGAGAGGACGTACGATGGCTTCGCCAACCTGGATACCACGATGCTGTACCCCCCGATACCCGCGAACATGTTTAGCACCCTCTCCCCAGCCCTAACCATCTTAGCTACCCTAGCGTGGTCGTAGCTAAGCACGGGCGATACGTACACCCTCGTTATGTCCAGTACGAAGGAGCAGCCGTGCTCGCGATACACGGTTTCGCTCCTACGCTCCCCCGCTAAGTGGACGTACTCCCTAACCCTATGCTCACCGCTAACCGGGGTTACCGCAACCCAAACGCTCCTAACGTAGCTAAGCTCTTGCAGGAGCCTCTCAGCCAAGGGCTTGAGCGCAGACGCATCTAAATCGAAAGGCTTCCTAATGACCGCGATATCGCCGATAACCTCAATGCGCTTCCAAACCCTCTCAGCAACACCCTCACCAAGAACCTCCCTAGCCAAGCGCCTCAACAACGGCTCTCGACCCAACCCCCACACACCCACAACCTCGATAGGGCTGCGAACCCACTACAACTCTAGCTTTTACCCCGCGCACCCCAACTCGCTACGGTGATGAACAGGTTAGGCACTGACAAAGATGATGTCATCCGGCTTGCTGACTCCCAACCCAAGCAGCTTCCCTAGAGCTTTCCAGCGCAACTCTACGCAACGAAGCTCACGCGCTCGCTAAATACCCCTCGCTATTCACGAGGCAACGCCAACCCAAAGCTTGTGAACGAAGGTTGCGAACACCCATAAGCTCAGTCTCGAACAACACCTCAACTCTAGCGGGGCTCAGCACGACGTCGCTAACACCGGGATCTAGGCCTGTCGACAGCCTTAAGCAAGCGAAAGAAGCTCGAGCCCCTTCCGCGCACATCAAACCTTCAGCCATGGAGAGGGAGCCAAAGAATTCGCAACGAGAAGGAGGGTTAGGGTTACCACGTTAAGGAGGAACGCTATGATGCTAGCTATCGCTGCGAGTATTCCGA